>NZ_JBYSXC010000014.1:0-205345 GCF_058781795.1 Cupriavidus sp. FW306-1B-F12B | reverse complement strand
AAGTAGGTCATCGCCAGGCTCTTATACTGCAGAACCCCCAGCCCCAAAAGGCTGGGGGTTTTTGCTTTGGCGCGGCGGAAAATCACGCCCGCGCCCCTCATGCCGTCATCCGCCGGTCCGCGACAGCCAGCGCAACGCCGGCCAGGCAGCAGCCTCCAACCAGCAATGCGGCTGGCACGGTGCCGTGCACTGCCAGGGAGCTGGCCGCAACCGGCATCAGCATCAGCACAGCCAGGTTGTTGATGCTTTCCGAGACGGCCAGAACCTGTCCCTTTGCCGTGCCAGCCCGCCGCGCCAGGATGGCGGTGCTCGATGGCGCCGCGATGCCGAGTGCCGCGCCCCACGCCAGCAGGCAGCCAAGCGACCCGGGCAACGCCAGGACGGCTGTCGTGAACAAAGTCATGGCCACGGCGACAAGCGCGGTGGCCGCTATCAGAACATTTTCCTCGCGCGCGAAGCACTGGCTGGCACGCCCTGCCAGCAGATTGCCAACGGCCAGGCCGAGGCCGAAGACCGATAGTGCCGCGCCGACGCCGGCCACGCCGAGCCCGTAACGCAACCGCAGCACTTCCCCCGCCAGTACATAGCCCGCTACGGCGCTTCCATTCCAGGCGCCTTTCGCGATCAATGGCAGCAGGATTCCTGAAGATGTTGGGATGTTCCTAGATTTTTCCTGGCAGTCGCCGCTACGCGGCAGATTGCGCGGAAGTACGCAGCAGCCGGCAAGAAAGGCCGCCAGGCAACCGCCGGCGATGACAAGGAAGGGCGCGCGCCAGCCGAATCCATCGGCCAGCACCCCGGCCACTGCCGGGCCTGCGGCAACGCCGGCGGTCATGCCTAGCATGACGCCGCCCATGGCGCCAGCCTGCCGCGCCGGGGGAACCAGATCCGCGATCAATGCGAAGACGGTGGGAATCGTTGCCGCGGCGGCGAGCCCGCCGAGGATACGCAATGCCATGGCGGCATGCAGCGTAGGGACGAGCGTGAGAGCGATGGCATCGAGCGCGAACAACAGCAATGCAGCCAGCAGCACGCGGCGCCGTCCGGCACGGTCGGAGAACCAGCCCATCAGCGGCGCGGCCAAGGCATAGGAAAGGGCATAGGCAGAAACCAGTCCCGATGCGCGCGCCGGGGTGGTGGCAAAGGCGTCTGCAAGCGGCGCCAGCATCGGTGACAACATGAATTCGGCAGCGCCGACCATGCACACGGCGAGGGCAAGCACGGACAGCAGGCAAGGAGATGGCATAACGTAGCCTCCTCGGGCTTCAACATGGATGGGATGTGGCGATACCGGCCGAGACGTGCGAAACGTGACATAACAAGGCCGCATCACCGCCTAACAGTGGGTAAATCCGGAAAGTGAATGCACCGCTGAGTCGGGCGCGAAGAGGGTGGTGCGAGCGGGCACCGGGGATTGCGAGAAGGGGCGATTCAGAAAGATCGCCGGGAAGTCAGGGATGATTCTATCGTATTACCAGCAATCAGGGGCCACCGGTGCCCAGGCACCGGCGGCATGGCGGAAAGTTAGTCGGCCTCGATCTGCATCGACTTCAGCAGAGGCTGCCACTTGTCGCTCTCAGCCTTGAGCATTGTGCGCAGGCCTTCCGGCGTCTGCTTGTCGACCGGCACGATTTCCGCACCCAGGCCATCGAGTTTCTTGATCACCACGGGATCTTGCAGCCCCTTCTGCAGCGCCTTGGTCAGCCGCGCCACTGCAGCGGGCGGCGTGCCCTTGGGCGCGTAGATGCCGTGCCAGACCTTGACGTCAAAGCCTTTGAGACCGCCTTCCTGCAGCGTTGGCGCACTGGGCAGCGCCTTGATCCGCGCCGGCGTGGTCACGCCGAACAGGCGCACGCGGTCGGCCTGGATATGCGGCAGCGTGGCCGTGGTCTGGTCGCACAGCAGGTCGACCTGGCCGCCCAGCAGCGCGGTCAACGCGGGGCCGGCGCCCTGGTAAGGGATTGCATTGAGCTTGACGTGGACCGATTGCTCGAACAGCACGCCGCATAGTTGCGAAACGGCGCCCAGCCCGGCATTGGCCAGCGACACCTTGTCCTTGTTCTGCGTCACGTAGCGGATCAGTTCCGGCACGGTCTTGGCCGGCAGGTCCTTGCGGCCCATCAGGGTCATCGGCACGTCCGCGACCTGGCCGACATACTCGAAATCCTTCAGCGGCGCGTACGACAGCTTCTTGTACAGTGCCGGCGCGGTCGCCATGCCGTTATGGTGGATCAGCAGCGTATAGCCGTCCGCCTGTGCGCGGGCGACAAAGGCGGCAGCCACGGTGCCGCCGGCGCCGGTGCGGTTTTCCACCACCACGCTCTGGCCGAGATCCTGCGACATCGCCTGCGCCAGTGTGCGTGCCACGACGTCGGTCGGGCCGCCGGCGGAGTAGGGGACGACCAGCGTGATCGGCTTGCCGGGGTACGCTTCAGCAGCCGCCGCGCCGCTTGTGCCAGCCAGCGTCGAGGCCATCACCATCACACCCGCCAGCCATCGTGGCCCGGCGCGCAAATCCTTCGCATCCTTCATTGCTGTCTCCAGATTGGTGCCGCGCCGTGAGTCCGGGGCGGCTTGTCGGGGTTGCGCGGCTAGCATGGGGGTATGCCGCGGCGACCACAATCTGGTTCTCGTGAAGGGTGCCTAATCCCCGATGAAAGATCAGGCTGGCTGGCCGCGCGTGGCGACCACGCGGTATGTGCTTTGCACGAAGCCGCTTTCGTAGGTGGTGGTGCGCAGGTGAGCCAACCGGATGTCGTGTCCGGCATCACCGAACAGCGGGATGCCATGGCCGATCAGCACCGGGATGCGGGTGATTGTCAGCGTATCGATCAGCCCATCGGCCAGGAAGGACTGGATCAGCTTGCCGCCGTCGACATAGACACTGGCCGCACCGGCCGCGGCCAGTGCCGCGGCGGCTTCGCCCACCGTGCCGCGCAGCAGGCGCACATCATCGGCCAGGGCTGGCGGCACGGCGTCGGCCGCCAGGGTGTTGCTCATGACCACTACCCGCTTGCCGGCATAGGGCCAGGGGTCGAAGGTCAGGACTTTCTCGTAGGTATTGCGCCCCAGCAGCAGCGTGTCGACCGACTGCATGTAGGCGGCGTAGCCGTGGTCGTCGGTGGAGGTGGTCGCGGACAGCAGCCAGTCCAGGTCGCCGTCGGCGCGGGCGATGAAACCGTCGAGGCTGGTGGCAATAAAGACGGAGAAGCGCAGGTTCGGTGCAGTGGTCAAGGCTCGCTCCGGGTCGGGGCGATCCGGGGAAGCTGCGGCCAGCCTGCCGGATCCGGGCCGCCATGCTAACCCGGTTGTCCCGCCACTGCACAGCTCAGGCGACTTCGGCCACGCGCACTTCCACCAGCAGCTTCTTCAGTTCCGGCACGCACGAGCCGCAGTTGCCGCCGGCCTTGACGCAGGCGGTGATCTCCGCGGGCGTCTTCAGGTCGTGCTTGCGCACGGCGTCGCAGATGGTGTTGCGGCCCACGCCAAAGCACGAGCACACCGTCGGGCCGGTGTCGGCGCCTTTCTCCATCGGCTGGCCGAGCAGCAGGCCGATGCGGTCAGCGTCTTCCAGCCGCTCGCGGCCGAACAGGCCGGCGAGCCACGCGCGCGAGGGTAGCTCGGGCCGGGTCGACACGTAGACGCACGCTTCCAGCCGGTCGTTGACGACATAGCCCGCATGGTAGACGCCGGCGGTGCGGTCTTCGTACTCGAGCCAGTCGGCGTCCGGGTCGGTCACGCCGAGCAGCGCGCGGGCCCAGGCGGTGCGGTCGGCCACGGTGTCGCGGCCGGCGAATTCATAGCGCTGGAACTGGCGGCCCTGCACGCGCGTCCAGTAGGTCAGCGCTTCCGCGGGCAGCGCGCCGCGGCTCAGCACGAAGCCATGCCAGTTCACGCCGAATGGCTCCACGCGCACGGGCGTGTGCTTGAATTCGGGCTCGCCGGAAACGGGATCGACCACGGGATTGACCAGCGCGCCGACGCGTGCGTCGGAGCTGAACTGGCCGTTCCAGTGGATCGGCACGAACACGCTGCCGCGCGGGATGCCGCCGCCATGGCGCACGCGTGCCACCATCGCGCCCCAGCGCGTGCTGACGCGCGCGAGCTTGCCTTCGCCCACGCCGGACAACAGCGCGTCCTGCGGGTGCATGTCGACGAAGGGCTCGGGCAGGTGGTCGGCCAGCTTGGCCGACTTGCCGGTGCGCGTCATGGTGTGCCACTGGTCGCGCACGCGGCCGGTGTTGAGGATCAGCGGGAAATCGTCGTCGGGCGCGTGGGCCGGCGCGCGCGGCGGCGTGGCGACAAAGCGGGCCAGGCCGTCGGCATGGGCGTAGCGCCCGTCGGCAAACAGGCGTTGCGTGCCGGCTCCGGCCGGTGCGCCCGCGGGCAGCGGCCATTGCACGGGCTCCAGCGCGTCATAGTGCTCCTGGTCCAGGCCGGCCAGCCCGCCGATGTCGAACACGCGCGGTGCGGCATCGTTGCGCCAGGCGCTCAGGCGCGCGTGCTCGTCGAAAATCTCATGCACGCCCGCATAGTCAAAGCCATCAAAGCCCATGCGGCGCGCGACGTCGCACAGGATCCGCCAGTCGGCGCGCGCCTCGCCAGGCGCGGGCAGGAAGGCGCGCTGACGGGAAATGCGTCGTTCCGAGTTGGTAACGGTGCCGTCTTTCTCGCCCCAGCCCAGCGCGGGCAGCAGCACGTGCGCGGCAGCATTGGTGTCGGTGCGCTCGATGATGTCGCTGGTGACCACCAGTTCGCACCTGGCCAGCGCGCGGCGCACCTGGTCGGCGTCGGGCAGGCTTACCACCGGGTTGGTGGCGATCACCCAGACCGCCTTGACGCGGCCGGCTTCGATCGCCTCGAACAGTTCCACCGCCTTCAGGCCCGGGCGGTCGGCCACCACCGGCGATTGCCAGAAGCTCTGCACGACGTCGCGATGCAGCGGGTTGGCCAGTTCCATGTGCGCGGCCAGCATGTTGGCCAGGCCGCCGACCTCGCGCCCGCCCATTGCATTGGGCTGGCCGGTAAGCGAGAACGGGCCCATGCCCGGGGCGCCGATGCGGCCGGTCAGCAGGTGGCAGTTGATGATGCTGTTGACCTTGTCGGTGCCGGCCGACGACTGGTTGACGCCTTGCGAGAAGGCGGTCACGGTCTTTTCCGTATCCGCGAACAGTTGGTAGAACGCCAGCACGTCCTGCACGTCCAGCTTGCAGGCGCGGGCCACGGCAGCGGGATCGGCGCAGGCCGCGTCCGCGGCCTGCAGGGCTTCATCCAGCCCCGCGGTGCTGGCGGCGACGAAGGCGGCGTTGGTGCGGCCTTCGCGCGCCAGGTAGCTCAGCAGCCCGTTGAACAGCCACACGTCGGTGCCCGGGCGGATCGCCAGGTGCAGGTCAGCCAGTTCGCAGGTGGCGGTGCGGCGCGGGTCGATCGCCACGATCTTCATCTCGGGGCGCGCTTCCTTGGCCTGGGACAGGCGCTGGAACAGGATCGGATGGCACCACGCGGTGTTGGAGCCCACCAGCACCACCAGGTCGGCCAGTTCCAGGTCTTCGTAGTTGCCCGGCACCAGGTCTTCGCCGAAGGCGCGCTTGTGGCCGGCCACTGCCGACGACATGCACAGGCGCGAGTTGGTGTCGATATTGGCGCTGCCGATGAAGCCCTTCATCAGCTTGTTGGCGATGTAGTAGTCCTCGGTCAGCAGCTGGCCCGAGACATAGAGCGCGACCGAATCCGGGCCGTGGCGGTGGACGACGTCCGAGAAGCCTTGCGCGACGGTGTCGAGCGCATGGTCCCACGAGACTTGCTGCAGGGAGCCATCGGTGCCGCGCACCTTGGGGTGGAGCAGGCGGCCTTCCAGGTCCACGGTTTCACCGAGCGCCGAGCCTTTCACGCACAGCCGGCCGTGATTGGACGGGTGCTGGGCGTCGCCCGCGATCTCGACCTGGCCGTCGGCACGCACGGTGGCGCGCACGCCGCAGCCGACGCCGCAGTACGGGCAGGTGGTGGCGGTGGTGGTGGTCAGGGTCGCCGAGACGACCGGGATGTCGGACAGGTTCACGCGTTCTCCGTGCGGGGACGTTGTATGGCTTACGGTGATGCTTAAGCGGCGAGCGCTTCGCACTGCGCCTGACCGAACAGCAGGCGCTGGCGCAGCGCGCCCACCGGCGTGCGGCGCTGGATCATGTCGAAGTACCAGGGGCCGTCCTGCACGTCGCCGTACAGCACGGCGCCGACCAGATAGCCGTCCTGCAGCACCAGGCGCTTGTAGACGCCGCGGCGCGGGTCGCGCAGCACCAGGTCTTCACTGCCTTCGGCGCCGATGAAGTCGCCGGCGGAATACAGGTCGACGCCGGTCACTTTCAGCTTAGTCGCGGTGGCCTGCTGCACGTAGTGGCGATGGCCGGCGCCGGCGAGGTGCGCGGCGCACACGCGCGCCTGATCCCAGATCGGCGCCACCAGGCCGAAGGTGGCCTGGCGATGCTGCACGCATTCGCCCACGGCGTAGATGCGCGGATCATAGGTCTGCAGCGTGTCGTCGACGACGATGGCGCGCTCGCAGTGCAGGCCGGCGCCGGCGGCCAGCTCGATATTGGGGCGCACGCCCGCGGTCATCACCACCAGGTCGGCGCGGATCTCGCTGCCGTCCTTGAAGCGCACGCCGGTGACGCGGTCGGTGCCGAGAATCTCCGCGGTCTGAGCGCCCAGCAGGAAGCGCAGGCCCTTGCGCTCGAGCGCGCCCTGGAGCAGCATGGCAGCGGGCTTGTCGAGCTGGCGCTCCATCAGGCTGTCGGGCAGGTGCACCACGGTCACGTCCATGCCCTGGCGCAGCAGCCCGTTGGCGGCCTCCAGGCCGAGCAGGCCGCCGCCGATCACCACCGCATGGCGGTGGTCGCGCGCGGCTTGCTGCATGGTCTCCACGTCCTGGATATCGCGGAAGGCGATCACGCCGTCGAGCTGGTGCCCCGGCACCGGCAGGATGAAGGGCTTGGAGCCGGTGGCCAGCAGCAGGCGGTCGTAGCGCACTTCGCGGCCGGAGGCCGAGCGCACGATGCGGCGTGGGCGGTCGATGGCCACCACCGGATCGCCGGCAAGCAGTTCGATGCCATGCTCGGCGTACCACTCGCGCGTATTCAGCATGATGTCCGCTACCGTCTTCTCGCCGGCCAGCACCGGCGACAGCAGGATGCGGTTGTAGTTGCCGTGCGGCTCGGCCCCGAACACCGTGATGTCGTACAGGTCCGGGGCGAGCCTGAGCAGCTCTTCCACAGTGCGCATGCCGGCCATGCCGTTGCCGACGACGACCAGGCGCGGGCGGGCTTGGGGGGTGGCGGAAGGCGTCATGCCGGCATCTCCGTTGGCGTGGCTTGAGGACAGGGGGAACATCAAATGGCCGCCGGTGTCAGGCTGCGAGTTCTTCCTCGGCCTCGCTCATGGCCACGCCGGCGGCAATCCAGACCTTGCCGTCATAGACGCGTGCGGCGTAGGCATTGACGGACTGCTCGGGCGCTTCCAGGCATTCGCCGGTGCGCAGGTCGAAGTGATGCTTGTAGATCGGCGAAGCCACCACCAGGCGCTCGCCCAGGTTGCCGACCAGCCCGCGCGACAGCACCGCGGCCTGCGAGTTGGGATCGAAGTTGTCGATGGCGTAGACCTCGTCGCCACGGCCGATGCGGAACACAGCGACCTGCTTGTCGTCGACCAGCGCGCACACACCAGTATTGGGCACGATATCGCGTACGGTGCAGACGGCGGTCCAGGTCTCAGGATGGTGGGGATGGCTCATCACGTTCTCCTTGTTTGCGGGCACGGTCAGGCTGCTTTTGCGGGCATGGCAACCACGGGAATCTGGCTCAGGCGGGAACGATGCAATTTCCGTTCCTCCGGCGTGGCCGGGCGGATCTGCCCGCGCTCTTCGATGAAGGCGACATTGTCGTCGCGGCGGTCGCTGTTGACGAAATGGCGGAAGCGCTTGCGCGTCTCGGGATCGGTCACGGCCTTCTTCCATTCGTCTTCGTAGGTGTCGACCACGTGCTGCATCTCGGCTTCCAGTTCGGCGGCGAGGCCCAGCTTGTCGTCCAGCACCACGGCCTTGAGGTAGTCCAGGCCGCCTTCGAGGTTGTCGCGCCAGACGCTGGTGCGCTGCAGGCGGTCGGCGGTGCGCACGTAGAACATCAGGAAGCGGTCGATGTAGCGCACCAGGGTGTCGTGGTCCAGGTCGCTGGCCAGCAGCTCTGCATGGCGCGGCTTCATGCCGCCGTTGCCGCACACGTACAGGTTCCAGCCCTTGTCCGTGGCGATCACGCCAACATCCTTGCCCTGCGCCTCGGCGCATTCGCGGGTGCAGCCGGACACGCCGAACTTGATCTTGTGCGGCGCGCGCAGGCCCTTGTAGCGGTTCTCCAGCTCGATCGCCAGGCCCACCGAATCGCCGACGCCATAGCGGCACCAGGTGGAGCCCACGCACGACTTCACCGTGCGCAGCGCCTTGCCGTAGGCATGGCCCGATTCAAAGCCGGCGGCGATCAGTTCTTCCCAGATGAAGGGCAGTTCCTCGGCGCGTGCACCAAAAAGGTCCACGCGCTGGCCGCCGGTGATCTTGGTGTACAGGCCGTACTTCTTGGCCACCTGGCCGACCGCGATCAGGCCCTCGGGCGTGACTTCGCCGCCCGGCATGCGCGGTACCACCGAGTAGGTGCCGTCCTTCTGGATGTTGGCCAGGTAGTAGTCGTTGGAGTCCTGCAGGCTGGCGTGCTCTTCCTTGAGCACGAATTCATTCCAGCACGAGGCCAGGATGCTGCCCACCGCGGGCTTGCAGATGTCGCAGCCCATGCCCTTGCCATGCGCTTCCAGCAGCGCATCGAAGGTCTTGAACTTGCCCACGCGCACCAGGTGGTACAGCTCCTGGCGCGAGTACGGGAAGTGCTCGCAGAGGTGGTTGTTGACGGCCATGCCCTGCTTCTTCATCTCGGCCTTCATGATCTGCGTGACCAGCGGCACGCAGCCGCCGCAGGCGGTGCCGGCCTTGGTGCAGGTCTTGAGAGCGCCGATGCTGGTGGCGCCGTCGCACACCGCGACGCAGATCTCGCCCTTGGAGACGTTGTTGCACGAGCAGATCTGGGCGGCGTCGGGCAGGGCATCGGCGCCCAGCGCGGGCTTGGCCTTGCCGCTGCTGTCGGGCAGGATCAGGAATTCGGGCGACTCGGGCAGCTCGATCTTGTTCAGCATCATCTGCAGCAGCGTGCCGTACTCGCTGGCGTCGCCGATCAGCACGCCGCCCAGCAGGTACTTGCCGCAGTCGGACACCACCAGCTTCTTGTAGACCTCTTTGCGGTCGTCGCAGAACTGGTAGAAGCGCGCGCCCGGGACGGTGCCGTGCGGGTCGCCGATGCTGGCCACGTCCACGCCCATCAGCTTGAGCTTGGTGCTCATGTCGGCGCCGGCAAACTCGGCGGCTTCGCCCTGCAGGTGGCGCGCGGCGACGCGGGCCATGTCATAGCCCGGTGCCACCAGGCCGTAGATCTTGCCTTGCCACAGCGCGCATTCACCGATGGCGTAGATGTCGGGGTCCGAGGTGAGGCACTGGTTGTCCACCACGATGCCGCCGCGCTCGCCCACCGCCAGGCCGCTGGTGCGGGCCAGTTCGTCGCGCGGGCGGATGCCGGCCGAGAACACGATCATGTCGGTGTCGAGGTGGGTGCCGTCGGCAAACACCATGCGGTGGGTGCCGTCTTCGCCGTCGATGATCTCCACCGTGTTCTTGCCGGTGTGCGCGGTCACGCCCAGGCCATGGATCTTCTGGCGCAGCATGCGGCCGCCGCCTTCGTCGACCTGCACCGCCATCAGGCGCGGCGCAAACTCGACCACGTGCGTCCGCAGGTCCATGTCGCGCAGCGCCTTGGCGCACTCCAGGCCAAGCAGGCCACCGCCGACCACCACGCCGGTCTTCGAGCGCGCACCGCATTCGCGCATCGCTTCCAGGTCTTCGATGGTGCGATAGACAAAGCAGTCCTTGCGGTCCTTGCCCGGCACCGGCGGCACGAAGGGGTAGGAGCCGGTGGCGAGGATCAGCTTGTCATAGGACAGGGTCTCGCCGGTCGACACCTTCACGGTGCGCGCGGCGCGGTCGATTTCCACCGCGCGCGCATTCAGGCGCAGCAGCATGTTGTTGTGCTGCTCGAAGAAGCCGGCGGGCACCAGCGACAGGTCCTCGGCTGACTTGCCGGCGAAGAATTCGGACAGGTGCACGCGATCGTAGGCGGGACGCGGTTCTTCGCACAGCACGGTCACTTCCACGTTCTGCGCGCCGGCTTCCGCCAGGCATTCCAGGAACTTGTGACCCACCATGCCGTGGCCGACGATGATCAGTTTCATGATGCTTTCCTTGTCCTGTAGTCAGTCTTTGCTGCTTGTTGTGCTGTGGGGGCGATGCTTCAAAATCAGTTGGCCAGCGCGCTGTCGTACAGCGCCTGCTCCTGGGCCTTGTGCTCGGCGCTGAAGCGGATGGCGATGGCGCACAGTGCGGCGATGGTGGCAAGCACGCCCAGCACCGTCAGCGTGTGCTGCAGGTCGCCCAGGCCCTTGAGCAGGAAGCCCGCGGCGACGGCGCCAACGTTGCCGCCCGCGCCGATGATCCCGGCCACGCCGCCCAGCGCCTTGCGGTCGATAAAGGGCACCAGCGCGTAGGTCGCGCCGCAGGCCATGTGGGTGAACAGGCCGAACAGCAGCATCGCGACCACCGCCAGCGTCACGCTGCCGGCCTGCGCGAACCACAGCAGGCCCAGGCCTTCGCCCAGGATCAGCATGAACAGCAGCGTGGCGCGTGCGTCCAGGCCGCGGCGGCGCGCCGCCTTGTCCGACAGCCAGCCACCCAGGGCGCGGGCAAACAGCGCCAGCAGGCCGAAGCTCGCGGCGGCCATGCCGGCGGCCTTCAGGCTCAGGCCGAAGCGGTCGACGTAATACGACGCGGCGATGTTGTGGATGAAGATCTCAACGCCGAAGCAGGCGCCGTAGGTGATGAACAGCAGCCACACGCGATAGTTGGCGCTGGCGGCGCGGAAGCTGGCCCAGCCGCCGCCCTTGCCACCGTCCTTGCCGGTGATGGCGATGCCGCGGGCGCGCAGGTCCGAGTAGTTGCCGTCCGGGCAGTCCTGGGTGAAGCGCCAGTAGATGACGGCCATGATCAGCATCAGCACGCCCGGCACCAGCAGGGCGAAGCGCCAGCCGAACGCCTGGTCGGCGCCGAGCATCAGCACGGCGGCCAGCAGCAGCGGCATGATGGCCTGCGCGGCGCCGCCGCCGGCATTGCCCCAGCCGGCCGCGGCTGCGTTGGCGGTGCCGACCACGTTGGGCGCGAACATCACCGAGGTGTGGTACTGCGTGATCACAAAGCTGGCGCCGACTGCGCCGATCAGCAGCCGGAAGGTCAGGAAGGTCTCGTAGTTCTGTGCCAGCGCCACGCCCAGCACCGGCAGCGCGCCCAGCGCCAGCAGGCCGGTATAGGTCTTGCGCGGGCCGAAGCGGTCGCACATCGGGCCGATCACCAGGCGCACCAGGATGGTCACCGCCACCGCCGCGATATTGATGTTGGCGATCTGGCCCGGGGTCAGGCCGAACTCGCCCTTGAGCACCGGCATCAGCGGCGCGCAGGCAAACCACGCAAAGAAGCAGACGAAGAACGCCATCCAGGTCAGGTGGAAGGCGCGCATCTGCGGGGTCCTAAAGCTCAGCAGCTCGATGCGGGTGGCTTTGGCGGTCATCGTCCTTGGCTCCAAAAAACAAATGGCGTCCCGCAGACCAGGCCGCTCAGGCCAGTTCAGGGGACGCCGTTGTCCTGACAGCCACTACATGGGATAGGGGCTGCGTATGTGGGGTGAGCCGGTCGCCGTTGACGGGCCCGTACCCTGTTACGCAAGGGGTGTGCCAGGCCGGTATGTGACGATGAATGGGGGTTTGTTGCGCCGGGGTACGGCGGAGTGATGCCGGGATGCGCTGTGGTGGGGCGGCCGCCGGGCTGGCGGCACACTCATGGTGCAGTGCGGTGGGCTGCGCTGGTGCGATGCAGCAGCGCGCTCGATGCTATTGGTCCGAAGCCGGGGGCTGGGCGTTGACGGGGACGATCCGCATATCGCGCGGCGATACTTCCGCGCCATCCTCGTCGACCAATGCCGCGCGCACCAGCTTGCCGCTGGCGCTCGAGCGTATCTGCACCGGGCCTTCGCCGGACGGGGCCATGTGGCTGTCGCCCCACTGCATCAGGCCGACCAGCACCGGCAGCAACTCCACGGCGGCGCGGGTGGGGCGGTATTCGAAGCGTTCGCGCTCGCCGGGCTCGCGGTAGCCGACCTTGCGCAGCAGGCCGGCGTCGGTCAGCGTCTTGAGACGCGCGGACAGCACCGCGGGCGAGCATTCGAGCCGGCGCAGGAAGTCGTCGAAGCGCGTCACGCCATGGAACACATCGCGCAGGATCAGGATCGTCCACTTTTCGCCGATCAGCGACAGCGTCGCGGCAATCGAGCAGTGGCGGAGGTCGGACGCATTGAGGGTCATGATGCCGGCAAGCATAGCACGCTGACTTCATTTGCAAAAGTCAGGTTATCTCCTATACTCTGACTACGAATTTTGAATCCAGATGGTGCCGGCATGGATGATCAGGGCAAGACCCGCACGGGCAAGGCGGAAAGCTGGACGGTGGGACGGGGCGTGCAGGTCACGCTGCGCCATACGCGGCCGCAGGACGGCGGGGCACTGCGTGCGCTGGTGGACGGGCTCTCGCGTGAAAGCCGCTACTTCCGCTTCCTGAGCGGCGGGCGCGTGGTGGACGAGACTGTCGAGGGTCTGGCCGCACCCGGGCCGGGCGGCGTGGCGCTGGTGGTAGAGGCGCCCGACGAAGCTGGTGTATTAGCCATTGTCGCCAGCGCGGAATACGTGGTGTCCGGGCAGGTCGGGGAATTTGCCGTGGTGGTTGCCGACGGCTGGCAAGGGCAGGGACTGGGGCGGCGCCTGATCGCCAGGCTGTGCGAACTGGCGCGCGCGGCCGGCCTGCGCACCCTGCGCGGCGACGTGCTCAGCGAGAACCGCCGCATGCTGGCCATCCTGCGCGGCCTCGGCTTTGCCAGCCGCCGCAATCCGGAGGACAGCTACCTGCATGAAGTCACGCTGGCGCTTGGCCAGCCGGCGCGCAGCCCGCAGCGGCTGCCGGCGGACTGGTTCGGCGCGCGCTGATCAACTGGCGTCGCGCTTGCCGCGCGAGGTCATGGTGCAACCTACCGAGGCCGTGATGATGCTGGCGATCGCCAGCCATTGCAGCGCGCTCAGCTGTTCATGCAGGAATGCCAGCCCGGCCAGCGCGCCCATGGCCGGCTCCATGCTCAGCAGGATGCCGAAGGTGCGCCGGTGCAGGCGCTTGAGCGCCACCATCTCCAGCGAATAGGGAATCGCGCTCGACAGGATGCCCACCGCCAGCCCGAACAGCAGCAGCGTCGGGCTGAACATCGCGGTGCCCGCATGCGCCAGCCCGAACGGCAGCACCACCAGCGCCGCCATGGTCAGCCCCAGCGAGGTGGCCTGCCCGCCGTGGGCGTTGCCTGCCATCTGCCCGAACACGATATACAGCGCCCAGCCTACGCCCGCGGCCAGCGCATAGCCGATGCCCACCGGATCGAGCGTACCGGCGGCATCGCCGACCGGCAGCAACAGCAGCAGCCCGGCCACCGCAAAGGCGATCCACAGGAAATCGATCGCGCGCCGCGACGACAGCACCGCGACCGCCAGCGGCCCGGTGAACTCGATCGCGATCGCCAGCCCCAGCGGGATGGTGCGCAGCGACATGTAGAACAGCAGGTTGGTCGCGCCCAGCGCCGCGCCGTACAGCGCGATCGCGCGCGCGTTGGTTCGTGTCAGCGGAATGCGCCACGGGCGCCAGACGCACAGCAGGATCAGCGCGGAGAAGCTCACCCGCAGCGCCGTGGTGCCCTGCGCCCCGAGCGCCGAGAACAGGCTCTTGGCAAAAGAGGTGCCGATGCACAGCGAGGCCATCGAGCCGGTCAGGGCCAGCACGGCGAGCAGGGTCGAGCGACGGTGGGCGGCGGTTTGCGGCAATTTGGGGATCCCGTTTTTTGGCGTGGCCTGTGCAATGCTGCCGCATCATGCGGCAAGCACGGCGCGGGCGCCATATACAGGTGTGGACCAGTGGCTCAGTACAGTTGGCCGTGCCCCGAGTACGCCCGCCGTTCAGTGGTCCCGAGCTGCCGCCTTGCGCCGCTTGCCGGGCTTGCTGGCGCAGTCCGGGCAACGCCCCAGTAGCGTCAGCTCGTGGTGCTCCACTTCGAAACCCGGTGGCGTGATCTCTTCCAGATGCCCGGGGCACCCTTCCAGCGGGAAGACGCGGTCGCACGACAGGCACTGGAAATAGTGCCGGTGGGTCGCGGCACCCGGCACTTCCGACAATTCATAGCGGTCCGGCTGGCCCGGCAGTTCGACTGCATGCACCTGCTCGCCTTCCACCAGGGCACGGATGTTGCGATAGACCGTGGCCAGTCCTAGTGAGGGCACCTGGTGCTGGGCCGCGGCCAGGATCTCGGCCGGGCTCAGGGGCCGGCCGGCTTCGCGCAGCGCGTCGATGACGGCGCCGCGTTGACGGGTCATGCGTTCCATGACTAGAATCTTAATGAGAAAATATTATCATTAGTGGGTCGCTGCGGTTTGCCAGTCGGATGGCCGCCGCCGCGACTCGTTTTTATTGGGGTGTTCCTTATGCTGCTTGCGCAGCTCAGCCGTGCCCGGCGCCGCGCGCCGTTTTCGTTCCTGCCTGTTGTGCCAGACTTGCGCCCGGTCCAGGCGCGTTCATTGCGGCCGGTGGCCGCCCTGATGCTGGCGATGTCCGGCCTGGCCGAGGCGGCGGATACCGCCGAGGCCTCCGATATTACGCTGCCGGCGGTGTCGGTGGTCGGCACGGCCTCCGCATCATACAACCCGCCCGACGCCTCCGGCGCGACCCGCACCGACACGCCGCTGCGCGAAATTCCACAGTCGGTGCGCGTGGTGCCACGTGCCATGCTGGAC
This sequence comes from Cupriavidus sp. FW306-1B-F12B, assembly GCF_058781795.1. NCBI lineage: Bacteria > Pseudomonadati > Pseudomonadota > Betaproteobacteria > Burkholderiales > Burkholderiaceae > Cupriavidus > Cupriavidus sp. FW306-1B-F12B. The sequence goes on along the minus strand of NZ_JBYSXC010000014.1, from coordinate 190,285 downwards.
GATATCGCCGCGACCCGTTTCGACCAGACCTTCGACTATGTCAGCGGCATCGCACGCCAGAACAATTTCGGCGGCCTTTGGGACAACTTTGCCATGCGCGGCTTCACCGGCCATGAGAACACCGGCGCGGGCTACCTGGTGAACGGCTTTGCTGCCAACCGCGGCTATACCGCGCCGATGGATGCGGCCACGATCGAACGCGTGGAAGTGCTCAAGGGCCCGACGTCATCGCTGTACGGCACCAGCGAGCCGGGCGGCACCTTCAACGTGGTCACGCGCCAGCCGCAGTTCCGGCCCGCGCAGCGCTATGGCTTCGAGCTTGGCACGCGCGACGGCTATCGTGCCACGGCCGATGTCACCGGCCCGCTCGGCGAGAACGTGGCCGGCCGGCTGATCGCCGTGGCCGACCACCAGGGCAGCACGCGCGACTACATCAACAGCCAGCGCTCCCTGGTGGCGCCGTCGTTTACCTGGACGCTGGGCAACGACACCGTGCTGCAGTACGCGGCCGAATTCCAGCGCTACACCACGCCGATGGACCGCGGCGTGGTGGCCGTCAACGGCCAGCTGGGCCGCATCCCGCGCTCGCGCTACCTGGGCGAGCCCGGCGACGGCGACATGCGGCTGGACAGCCAGTCGCACCAGTTCAGCGTCGAGCACCAGTTCAATCAGAACTGGAAGGGCAGGCTCGGCCTGTCGTATCGCGGCGGCGCGCTGACGGGGCATAGCAGCGAGGCGACTTCACTGGCCGCCGACGGCCGCACGCTCTGGCGCCAGCGCCGCTACCGCGACTTCCAGTCGGACGATGTCTCGCTGCAGGCCAGCGTGACCGGCAAGTTCAGCACCGGCCCGGTCGGGCATGAACTGCTGATGGGGGTGGATGCCTACCGCTTCGGCAATACCATGGCGATCCTGCGCAAGAACCCCAGCGCCGCGGCGCCGTACGCGATCGACATCTACGACCCGGCCTATGGCCAGCCGGCGCCGCCGATGCCGTGGAACATGGACACGTACGAGCGCCAGCGCAATCTCGGCGCCTACGCGCAGGACCAGCTGAGCCTGGGCGAGCGCTGGCGCGTGCTGGCCGGCGTGCGCTTCGACGCCTTCGACCAGTCGCTGGACAACCACCTGCGCGGCACACGCACCACGCAGCACCAGAGCGCGGTGTCGCCGCGCGTGGGCGTGAGCTACCTGGCCAGCCGGAACGTGTCGCTGTTTGCCAATGCCAGCCAGTCATTCCGTCCCAATGCCGGCGCCGACGCCGCGGGCCAGCCGTTCGACCCCGAGCGCGGCCGCGCGGTGGAGGCCGGCATCAAGTTCGACAGCGAGGACCGCCGCACCGGCGCCACGCTGGCTATCTTTGAGATCCGCAAGCGCAATGTGCTGGCCACCGACCCGTCCGATCCGTCCTTCTATATCGCCGCCGGCGAAGCGCGCAGCCGCGGCCTGGAGCTGGACGTGGCCGGGCAGCTTGGCACGCACTGGCGCGTGTCGGGCAGCTTTGCGCTGACCGATGCCGAGATCACGCAGGACACGCGACTTGCCGCCGGCACGCCGCTGTCCAACGTGCCGCGCACCAGCGGCAGCGTGCTGGCGGTGTATGAGGATGCCGCGCCGGTGGGCCAGCGCTATGGCGTCGGGGCCGGCCTGCGCTACGTGGGGCGGCGTCCGGGCGATGTGCAGGACAGCTTCTCGCTGCCGGCCTATGTGCTGGTGGACCTGCATGGCTACTGGCAATACAGCCGCAATGTGCGCGTGTCGCTCAACGTGGGCAACCTGTTCGACAAGACCTATTACGCCAGTTCGTACAGCAGCCTGTGGATTGCGCCGGGCGCGGGCCGCAGCGTGCGGCTGGGCGTGCAACTGAGCTATTGACGATGCTGCCAGCCAAGGTGCGCACTGCCGCGCCCCAGTCTTCTCCGACAGTCTTCCCTTCTGCCGCGGTCGCGCGGCCGGCCGGCGGCCGGCTGCTGTCCATCGACGCTCTGCGCGGACTGGTGATCCTGATCATGCTGCTGGACCACGTGCGGGACATGTTCTTCCTGCACGTCCAGGTGGCCGATCCCATGGATGTCGCCACGACCTCTCCGGCACTTTTCTTCAGCAGGCTCGCCGCGCATCTGTGCGCACCGGTTTTCATCTGGCTGGCCGGCGTATCGGCGTGGCTCTACGGTGCCGCCGGCCACGACCGGCGCGCCGTCAGCGGCTTCCTGCTCAGGCGCGGCGTGTTCCTGGTGCTGCTGGAGGTGACGCTGGTCGGCTTTGCCTGGACCGGGACCTTGCCGCCGCAGGTGATCTACCTGCAGGTGATCTGGGCCATCGGCCTGAGCATGATGGCGCTGGCGGCACTGGTGTGGCTGCCGCGGGCGGTGCTGATTGCCGCGGGCATTGCGCTTGTTGCCGGCCACAACCTGCTGAGTCCGCTGCATTTCCCGGTTGACAGCGCCTGGCACGTGCCCTGGGCCATCCTGCACGACCGCACCTGGATCGAGGTGGCTGACGGCTTCAGGGTGCGTACCTCATACCCGGTGCTGCCGTGGATCGGCGTGATCGCGCTGGGCTATGCGGCGGGGCCGTGGTTTGCCGCCACGGTGCCTGCCGCGGTACGGCAGCAGCGGCTGGCTGGTCGCGGGCTGGCGGCGCTGGCAGGCTTTGCGGTGCTGCGCGCGCTGAACGGCTACGGGCAGGAGCAGAAATGGCTGGCGGGCAGCGATGCCTTGCATACCGCGATGAGCTTCCTCAACGTCACCAAATACCCGCCGTCGCTGCTGTTCCTGCTGCTGACACTGGGCGTGGGCTGGTTGCTGCTGGCGTGGCTGGAGCGAGCGCAGGGCGGCTGGATCGCGCGGCGCCTGGCCGTGTTCGGCGCCGTGCCGATGTTCTTCTACCTGCTGCACCTCTACGTGCTGCAGGGGCTGTACCAGGCCTGCGTGCACCGCTGGGGCCTGAACCAGGGCAGGGTGTTCGGCCTCGACCACGTCTGGCAGCTGTGGCTGGGGGCGGCCGTGCTGGCCCTGGCGCTGTGGCCGGCGGTGCGCTGGTTCGCGGCGCTGAAGGCAAGGCGGCGGGACTGGCGCTGGCTGAAGTACTTCTGATCAGCGCCTGGGTCCCGCACGCCCCTAGCTTAGCGCGGCGTAGCCGCGACGGGTGCCGGCTGTGCCGCCGCCGGGGATTGCGCCGGAGCCTGGGGTTGCGCTACAGCCTGGGGCTGGGCTGCTGCCTGGGCCGGTGCCACGGTTTGAGGCTGTGCGGCGGCTTGAGGCTGCGCCACGGCCTGGGGCCGCGCTACGGCCTGAGGTTGTGCCACGGCTTGAGGCCGTGCCACCGCCTGGGGCTGTGCCGCGGCTTGCGGCCGCGCGGCGGGTGCCTGGCGTGCGCCGCCATTGGCCGCCGGCGCAGCCTCGGTCACCTCGCGCCAGCCGCCGCCCAGCGACTTGTACAGCGATACGCGGCTGGTCAGGCCGGCCAGCTTGTACGTGATCAGCGCCTGCTGCGCGGTGTAGAGCTGGCGCTGGGCGTCGAACACACCGAAGTAGTCGTCCACGCCGTTCTTGAAACGCATTTCCGACAGCCGCCGGGTCTCGCTGCCTTCGCGCACCAGGGCTTCCTGCGCCTGCACCTGGCGCTCGTAGGTGGCGCGTGCCGCCATGCTGTCGGCGACCTCGCGGAACGCGGTCTGGATGGTCTTCTCGTAGTTGGCGATGTTGATGTCCTTGCGCACGTTGGCCGCATCCAGCCCGGCCCGGTTGCGCCCGGCGTCGAAGATCGGCACGGTCAGCTGCGGCGCGAACACCCATGCCATGCCGCCGGAGAACAGCCCCGCCAGGCTGCTGCTAGCTACGCCCAGTGCGCCGGTCAGCGAGATGCGCGGGAAGAACGCCGCGCGCGCCGCGCCGATATTGGCGTTGGCCGCCTTGAGGCGGTGCTCGGCGTTGAGGATGTCGGGGCGGCGCACCAGCACGCTGGACGGCAGCCCTTCGGGGAACTCGCTCACCAAGGCGCGCGCGTCCAGCGGATCTCGCGCGGCCGCGTTGGCGTTGGCAGTTGCCGCGCCGGCATCGGTCACGGATTTCGGCAACGGGCCGCCGATCAGCAAAGACAGCGCGTTCTCATCCTGGGCCACCTGCCGCGTGTATTGCTCAACGCCCACCTGCGAGGTCTGCACCTGGGTTTGCGCGCGATGCTGGTCCAGTTGCGCCATCGCACCGACCTGCCGCCCGCGCCGCACCATCTCTGCCGCGTCCTGCTGTGTCTTCAGCGTGTCCTGCGACAGCTTCAGCAGTGCGCGGTCGGCCAGCAGCGTCAGGTAGGCGTTGGCCACCTCGGACACCAGGCTGATCTGCGCACTGCGGCGCGCTTCTTCCGTAGCCATGTATTCCTCGAGCGCGGCATGCTTGAGGCTGCGCACCCGGCCGAAGAAATCAAGCTCGAACGCGGTGAAGCCGATGCCCGCGTTGTAGGTGGTGATCTGCGGCGACTGGCCCGCCGCGCGCAGCCGTTGCGGCAGCCGCTGCGAGACCATGCCGGCATTGCCATCCACCGTGGGGAATTGCGCCGCGCGCTCGATCTGGTACAGCGCGCGCGCTTCGTCGATGGCAAGCGTGGCCATGCGCAGGTCGCGGTTGTTGGCCAGCGCCAGTTCGATCAGCTGGCGCAGTTGCGGGTCGACGAAAACATCGCGCCAGCCCAGGTCCGCGGCCGAAGGGCCGGCGGGTCGGGCCGGCTGGCCCGGCTGTGCCGCGCCGGCCTGCGGGGTGCGGTAGGCAGCGCCTTCCGGCCACGCTGACGGGACCGGCGCGTCGGGGCGCTGGTACTGCGGCTCGAGCGTGCAGGCCGCAAGGGCCAGCACGAGTGCGCCGGGCAGCAGCAGGCGCGGCGGGGGCAGGGTACGGGGGCGTGGCAGGCTTCGCATGGATGGTTCCGGAGAGTGGGGATTGTTATCTGGCATGGTTCAGCCCAGCAGCGCGCGCCGCACAAAGCGCGACAGCGCCAGCTTGGGCTGCCCCTGCCGGGCAATGTTGTGTGCGGGATCGGTGAACAGCAGCCGGATCAGCGCGTGGCGCGCCGCCATGCCGGCGTTCAGGGCGATGCCCAGCAACTGGCCGTCGCGGCGCACCACGCGGCACGGGATCCAGCCGGTCTGCGCCAGCCACAGCGCGCCCTCGGTGCCGGCGGGAATGGCCGGCGCCAGCGGCGTGGTGACGGCCACGCCGTTGCAGGAAAGATCCCTGGTGGTGACGCGGTATTCCTTGCCATGCACGCGCAGCAGCGCTGCCGCGCGGTGCGGGAAGCGCTCTTCCTTGCGCGGGCGCGGCAGTTCCACGCAGACCAGCAGCGAGGCCAGGTACAGCATCAGCGCCACCCCGGTCCAGATGGTGTTGAAGGCGAGCCCTTGCGCATCGGGGTCCACCACCAGGGCGCGGCCCAGTCCCAGCGCGGAGAAGCCCAGCAGCCCCGCGTACAGCGCCGCGAACTTGCCGTGGATTACCAGCTTGGAGCGGTCCAGCCCCTTGTTCGTGACCTTGAACGGCCGCCCGAACGGCTTGAACATCGCGCTCACCAGCGATGCGGTGACGGCCAGAGCCGCCACGATCTGCGTGACTTCGGTGAAGATCGGCAGCGCGCGCTGGCCGGTGATCCAGATGCTGTACGCCCAGTACGCCACCAGCGCCGGCAGGCCGTAGGCGAGGAACTGCAGCGGCTCGCCGTAAAGCGTGGAGACGCCGAGGTACCAGTACAGCAGCGGCCCTGCCAGCAGCATCAGCGTGAATGGCCGCGACAGCCAGTGCAGCAGGCCGTGCACGTAGTGCAGCCGCTGCATCCCGGTGTAGCCGCGCCCGCGCAGCGGCCCGTCCGCGGTCAGCGCCACCTGGATCGTGCCCAGCCCCCAGCGGCTGCGCTGGCTGATGTACTCGGGCAGGCCTTCGGCTGACAGGCCCACGCTCAGGCGCTCATTGAGCCAGCGCGTGATATAGCCGTGCGGCAGCAGCCGGTAGGTCAGGTGGATGTCCTCGGTCACCGTGCCGGTGGGGAAGCCGCCGATCAGGTCGATCAGGTCGCGCCGCACCACGAACGAGGTGCCGATGCAGAACGCCGCGCCCCAGGCGTCCTTGGCCGGCTGCATCACGTCGAAGAAGGCGCGCTGTTCATCGACCCAGCATTCGGTGGCGCGCAGGTTGTACTGGATCGGATCCGCGTTGTAGTAGAACTGGGGTGTCTGCACCACGCCCACGCGCGCATCGCTGAACAGGCCCACGGTGCGCAGCAGGATATTGCGATGCGGTGCGAAGTCGGCGTCCAGCACCAGGATGTAGGGCGCGCCGCCGGCCGCGGCGCTGTGGCGCAGGCCGTTGTTGAGATTGCCGGCCTTGGCGTGGGCGTTGTCCGGGCGCGTCACGTAGTGCGCGCCGACGCGTTCGCAGAACTCGCGCAGCCAGTCGCGGCGGGTGTCGTCCAGCACCCAGACGCGGAAGTCGGGATAGTCTATCGCCAGCGCCGAGACAATGGTCTTCTCCAGGATGTCCAGGCCTTCGTTGTAGGTGGCGATGAAGATGTCCACCGGCGGCACCTGCTTCGCGCGGCGCAAGGCGGCCTCGCCTGCGTCGGCGTCGGGGGTGTGGTTGCTGGTGCGCGCCAGCACCACGATCGACAGCAGCGTATAGGCCAGCGTCATGCATTCGAAGGCAAAGAACACATGGGCCCACACGCTGGCGAAGGTCATCTGCCAGTCCGGCAGTGTTTCGCGGATGCGCCAGGTCAGGTACACCGCCAGCAGCAAGGCGGTGACGCCGCCGAACAGCACGCGGTCCGCCGGCCGGTCTTGCCGGCACAGCATCGAGAGCAGCACCATCGCCAGCAGCACGCCGCCGTTGATGACCAGCAGCGTCTGGTTTTCCAGAAACAGGGCGAACATCGTCACTCCTTGGCGGCGGTGTTGACAGGGGCGGTTGCAGGTGCCGCGGCCGCAATGGCCGGCGGCGGGCAGGACGGTTCCAGGCATCCGCCCGGACGGAAGGGGTTCCAGCGCGCCGCGGCCAGCACGGCCCATGCGGTGGCGCCCAGGTGGGGCAGGTGGAAGTAGTGGAAGTCTTCCGTGGTCGAGGTGGGCCCGATCGACAGCCCGGTGCTGATGCGCGCCTCGGGCGTGGCGTAGAGCATCCCGGACGGCGCCCGCTGCGACAGCAGCAGCTGCCACAGCGGCTGCGCCTGTTGCGCCTGCCCGGCGGCCTGCAGCACCAGCGCGGCCTGCCCGGTGCCTTCGGTCCAGATGCCGTCGGGGCCGCCCTTGAAGCCGTAGCCTGCGCCGGCGCGATGCTTGGCCTCCACCCACGCCAGGTTGCGGCGCCAGTCCTGCGGCGGGTCCGGGATCGCGATCAGCGGCCACAGCACTGCGTCCAGCGCGGACGGGCCGGCGTTTGGCGCGCGCCCATCGTCGCGCGTGCCGATGATGAAGCGGCCCTCGCGCGCCTGCCACATGGCGCTGACAAAGCCGCGCGAGCGCGCCGCGCCATCGCGCCAGCGCGCATCGTTGCGCTGGCTCGCGAGCCAGCTGAAGGCGGCATAGGTATCGACGTTGTGCTCGGTCGACTTCCAGCCCTGGCGGGTCTGTTTCGGCTCATGGCCGAAGAAGCCGCCGATATAGCCGGCGGGCGCGCCCGAGTCGGGCACGATGGCATGCACCCAGCCCATCAGCGCGGCGGCGCCATCGAGGTAGCGCGCATCGCGCGTGGCGTCATGCACGGCCAGCAGCAGCAGCGCGGCCCAGGCCACGTTGCCGGTGGCGGTGCCGGCCTGGTAGGCATCTTCAAACCAGCGCTTGCTGGGCTCGTCCCACCAGCCTGGCAGGGGCACCGGGCCGGCCGGCAGCGGGCCGGCGCGATAGGCGTTGCGCAGGCGCGCATCGCGGAAGTGGCGGTCCTGGCGGGTTGCCTGCAGCACGGCGTCGGCAATGCGGCGCGCTTCGGCGGGACGCTTGCACGCCACCAGCGCGATGCCGGCCAGCGCGTTGTCGTAGACGAAGGCGGCATTGCGCAGCGCCGGGGCCAGCGGCTCGCCGCCCGGCGCGGGTTCATAGCTGGCGAGGAAGACGGGGCCGTTGCCGCTTTCACGGCTGACGCGCTCGGCCAGTGTCTTGCAGCCGTCGGCCAGCAGCGTCTGCTGGGCAGGCTCGGCAGCGCGCGCCGCGCCTGGCGCCAGCACGAGCACGGCGGGCAGCAGCGCGCCGGCAACCAGGCGGGGCAGGCGTGTAGTCGGGATCGGCAGTCGCATCCGGGTCTCCTTAGCCTGCGTCGGCGGTTATATCAGCGATGCCCGCAGCTGGCCCAGCCAGCTCTGGTTCAGCGTCACGCGCGCCCAGCGGCCCATGCCGCAATGGCCCGACTGGCTTGGCCCTGCCGCTGCCCGTGTTGCTGTCGCTGAGGCAGCCGCCTTGCCCGGCACGTTGTCCAGCGGGCGGTCGAGCTTGGCGATCACATAAATCTCGTTCTTCTCGATCGGCGGGAAGGGCACGAAGTAACGCGCCTGGTCGCCGTCCGGCGCGCGCGGCAGCACCTCTGCCACCGATGCCGGCAAGGCCGTGGGCACGCCGTCGACATTCACGTTCAGCCGTGCACCGGGCAGCAGGTTGTCGCTGAGGCTGCGCGGGAACACCGCCACCACGCGCGTCTGCGCGCAGTTGCTGGCGCGCGCCAGGGTGGCGCCGGCGGCCACGCGCATGCCGGGCTGCGCGATCAGGTCTTCGATGGTGCCGGGTTCGGCCGAGCGGATCTCCAGGTTCGAGAGCCGGTCGAGACGCTCCTGTTCCGTGGCGATCATCTCGTCGACCGACTTGCCATAGGCCTCCAGTTGTTCCAGCTCTGCCGTCAGCTGTGCCGATTCCGCGCCCAGCACCTGGCGTCGCTGGGCCAGCGTGGCGCTGGGGCCGTCGGTGGATGAGGCATAGACCTTGTTGCGCGCGGCCTCGCTCACGCTGACTGCGTTATCGAGCTCGGCCTTGGCCGCTGCCTTGGCATTGGTGAGCATCGACAGCTGGTAGCGCGAGGCATTGGTGTAGGCCTCGCTGACGGCCCCGGCCCACTGCATGCTCTGGTTGCGGTTGACCACTTCCTGCTGCTGGTCTTCCTGCGCCCTGGCCGATGCCAGGCGCGCCTCCAGGGCGCGCACGCGCGCCCCGTGCTCGCGTTGCGCAGCGCTGTTGTAGCGCTGCAGGTCCTGCTCGGTGGCGGCCATCAGCCGGCGGTTGCTTTCCAGCCGAGCGCGGGCGGAGTCATGGCGCTGCTGGTTGTCGAGCTTCTTGCCGGTCAGGTCGACCAGCAGCGAACGGTCGATGTTCGGGTTCTGCACGACCATCAGCGCCTGGTTGGCCGAGAACGGCTGGCCCGCGGCCACCATCTGCTTCATCACGATGCCTTCCACGGGAGAAGTCACCAGGCTGACCGGGCTGTTCACCACGGCCCGCTCCGACGAGCGCGTAAACACATTTGGAAACATGATTGTCAGCACGGCCCAGATGATGAACAGCACCACGCCGTAGCCCGCCATGCGCGGCACGATGTGCCAGAGCGGCACGGTAACGGGCTGCGGGCGTTGCACCAGGCCGTCGCCGTGGGGCTGGCGCAGCGGAGCCGGGGTCAGCGGGTGTTGTCTGGGTGGCGGATTATTGCGCTGGTCGGCCATGGTGGTGTTCTCCGGCAAGCAAAGTCAAAAAGCGTCCCCGCCGGCATGCACAGGTGCATGCCGGATGAGCGAAATTCCAGGCAAGCGGGTACCGTCGCGCTATGACTGTCGCGCGGTGCCCGGCTTGCATGTCCCCAATTCAGCTTGTTGTCTGCAGCGCGCTCGATGTGGCCAGGCCGTATCGGTGCGCCTTGCAATCGGGCCGACAAGCGGCCCGTGGATTTGCCCGGCTTCATCCGGGCAGAGTTGAACAATGGCCAGTCAATGGCCAAGAAGTGGCAGCCCGCTGACGCAAAGATTCATGCACTCAGGCCGCCGTGTGTGAGTTAAAGGCTAGTCAGTTGCCCCGTCCCTTGCTGTAAAAATGTGTAAGGGGAGGCTGTAGCACTGCTTAACACGGCAGTAACATGGCATGCGATGAACGACGAATACAGCACACATTGACGGGTTTTGACTCTGGCAAGGAGTTGAGTCCGGCAGCGATGGCAGTTGGCGCGCGCTGCGGTGACGCGGCTAATCGTCGGCGGCAAGTGGCGGCGCGATGTGCTCCAGCGGCCGCCGCTCGGCGTCGATGCCGAAGCGCAGTGCCAGCAGCCCGGCGACGATCACCAGCACCGCGCCGAAGCCGTAGCCTGCCGCCACGGCTTCGCGGCTGCCGCTTTCAATCAGCGCGCCCAGCAGCACTGGCGCGATAAAGCCGCCGGTGCCGGTGCCCACGGCATAGAACACCGAGATCGCCAGCGCGCGCATTTCCAGCGGGAAGACTTCGCTGGCGGTCAGGTAGGCGGAGCTGGCCGCGGCCGAGGCCAGGAAGAATACCGCCGACCAGCACAGCGCCTGGCCGCGCGCATCGAGCCAGCCTTCAACGAAGGCCCAGCCGGTCAGTGCCAGCCCGATGCCGGACAGTACATAGGTGGCGGCAATCATGCGCCGGCGCCCGATGTGGTCGAACAGCGGGCCAAGCAGCAGCGGCCCCAGGGCGTTGCCCAGCGCAAAGGGGAAGATATACATTGCCACGCGCGCTTCCGGCACGGCATAGAAGCGTGTCAGCACCAGCGCATAAGTGAAGAAGATCGCGTTGTAGAAAAAGGCCTGCGCCACCATCAGCGCCAGCGTGATCATGCTGCGGCGGCGGAAGCGCCGCAACAGCAGGCGCATGACTTCGCCCACGCCCGGCGCGGCGCGCCGGCGCATCGCCACCGCGACGCAATCGGGTGCCACCGGCGGCAGCGGGCCGTGGCGGGCGCGCACCTCGGCCTCGATCGCGGCGATCACGCGCTCGGCCTCTTCCAGCCGGCCGTGGGTGGCAAGCCAGCGCGGGCTCTCCGGCACATGCTTGCGCACCAGCACGATGGCCACGGCCAGCACCGCGCCCAGCGCGAAGCAGACGCGCCAGCCCCAGACCGGGCCGAACACGCGCGCATCGAGCAGCACCAGGCTCAACCCGGCGCCGAGTGCCGCGCCCAGCCAGAAGCTGCCGTTGATGGCCAGGTTGACGCGCCCGCGCACGCGCGCCGGGATCAGTTCGTCGATGGCGGAATTGATGGCCGCGTATTCGCCGCCGATGCCAAGGCCGGTGAAGAAGCGGCAGGCCGCAAAGAAGGCAAAGCCGGGTGAGAACGCGGTGGCCAGCGTCGCCACCATGTAGACCGCGAGCGTGGCCAGGAACAGCCGCTTGCGCCCGAGCCGGTCGGCCATGCGCCCGAACACCAGCGCCCCCAGCACCGCGCCGGCGATATAGAGCGAGCCCGACCAGCCCACCTGCGTCGCGGTCAGGCCCAGCGTATCGGGGCGCTCCAGCACGGCGCCGACCGAGCCCACCAGCGTGACTTCCAGGCCATCGAGGACCCAGGCGACGCCCAGCGCAATCGCCACGCGCCAGTGCCAGCGCGACCATGGCAGGCGGTCCAGCCGCCCCGGAATGTCGGTGCGGAATGCGGTGTCGACGGGAAGGCTGGCGAGGGCGGTATCGGTTGGCATTGCCAACCAGTATAGGAAACGGGTGCCGCCGCGCTCAGCGGTACAGCACCGTGGGCAGCCAGAGGCCGATGCCGGGGAAGACGTAGAGCAGCACCAGCGCAATCAGCTGGATGCCCATGAACGGCAGCATGCCCAGGAAGATCTGGTTCAGCGTGACATGCGGCGGCGCCACGCCCTTCAGGTAGAACGCGGCCATGGCCACCGGCGGCGACAGGAAAGCGGTCTGCAGGTTCAGCGCCACCAGCAGCCCGAAGAACAGCGGGTCGATGCCGAAGTTATCCAGCAACGGGATAAAGATCGGCATGAAGATGATGATGATCTCGGTCCATTCCAGCGGCCAGCCGAGCAGGAAGATGATCAGCTGCGCCAGGATCATGAACTGCACCGGCGACAGGTTCAGCGACAGCACCCATTGCTCGACCAGCGCCTGTCCGCCCAGCAGCGCGAACGCCGCAGAGAAGATCGACGAGCCCACGAACAGCCAGCACACCATGGCGCTGGTCTTGGCCGTCAGCAGCACCGATTCCTTGACCACGCGGAAGTTCAGCTGCCGGTACGCTGCCGCCAGCAGCGCGCCGCCGAGCGAGCCCACCGCCGCGGCTTCGGTCGGCGTGGCCAGCCCGAACACGATCGAGCCCAGCACCGCCAGGATCAGCAGCGCCAGCGGGAAGAACGACGACAGCAACATCTTGAAGATTTCCAGCCGCGCGAAGCTGAAGCGCCAGTAGAAGTACACCAGCACCGCCGCCACGGCCGCCAGCGTGATCCAGAACCAGCGGGGTGCGGATGCTGCAGCCGCCGCCGGCACTGGCGCTGGCTGCGCCCCGGCTTGCGCTGCGGTCGTCGGTGCAGGGGTGGTAGCGGCGGGATCGGCCGGCGCTGCGGGCGCAGCGGGTTCTTCCACTGGCGGCGCCTGCAGGTCGTCGAGTGATGCGCTGCTTTCCTCGGCGCCTCCCATCGACAGCGGTGCCTCCGCCGCGACGCTGGCGGCAGGTGCGGTGACCGCGCTGTATATCGTTCCCATCACCAACACCACGGCGATCGCCGGCAGCAGCACGATGCCCAGCTGGCGCGCGAACACTGCCGTCGGCAGGTCGGCATTGCGCGGACCCTTGAGCGCGCGCATCAGGCCGGCACCGAGCGCAGGCAAGGCATGGGTGGCGCCGCCGGCTTCCAGCGTGCGCGCCACCGGCGGCAGCGGCACCACCCGCTCGGCTTCCGGCAGCGGCGGCGCGAGCGCGGGCTTGAACTTGGCCAGGATCAGGATGTAGAGGATATAGAGCCCGGTCAGCATCAGGCCCGGGAAGAACGCGCCCGCATAGAGCTGCACCACCGACACGCCCGCGGTGGCGCCGTAGACGATCAGCAGCACCGACGGCGGGATCAGGATGCCCAGGCAACCGCCCGCGGTGACCGCGCCGGCCGACAGCGAGGTGCTGTAGCCCGCGCGCAGCATGGCGGGGAAGGCGAGCAGGCCCATCAGCGTGACCACGGCGCCGACGATGCCGGTGGCGGTCGCGAAGATCGCGCAGGTCACCAGCGTGGCCACCGCGAGCGAGCCGGGAATCCACGCCAGCGCAAGGTGCAGGCTGCGGAAGAGCTTTTCGATCAGGTTGGAGCGCTCGACCAGGTAGCCCATGAACACGAACAACGGGATCGAGATCAGCACGTCGTTGGTCATGACGGCATAGGCCCGCTGCACCATCAGGTCCAGCGTCTGTTGCACCGCGATCGAGGGGTCGGCGTGGCGGTAGGCCAGCCAGGAGAACAGCACGCCCATGCCCATCAGCGTGAACGCGGTGGGGAAGCCCAGCATGATCGCCACCACGATCAGCGCCAGCATCAGCAGGCCGAGATGCCCGTTGGTCCAGTCCGCCGGCGCGGGCATGAACCACGCCACGGCGCCGACGATCAGCACCATCAGGGAAACGCCGAACCACAGTTCCCTCCTCATCGGCCGGCTCCAGGCTGGTCGTCGCGCGGCGGCGGTGACTCGGCCAGCTCAGCGGTAGGGGTGCCTTGCACCATCTCCTTGAGCTGCTCGACATCGACTTCCTCGACATCGCCTTCGCGCAGCGGCCAGCTGCCATTCGCCAGGCACAGGATGCAGCGGATGGTCTCGGCCACGCCCTGCAGCAAAAGCAGCGCGCCGGCCACGGGAATCACTGCCTTGAACGGATAGATCGGCGGGCCGTCGGCGGCGATGGAAGAGTGTTCGTCCTGTGCCAGCGAGACCTCGAAGAAATCAATGCCGGCCCAGGCCAGCGCGATCACACCGGGGAAGAAGAAGGCCAGGTAGAGCACCAGGTCGATTGACGCCTGCATCCGCGGCGACAGGAAGCCGTAGAGGATGTCGCCGCGCACGTGGCCGCGCTTGGCCAGGGTATAGGCGCCAGCCAGCATGAACAGCGTTCCGTACAGCATATTGCTGGCATCGAACACCCAGGCGTGCGGCGTGCCCAGGACATAGCGCGAGAACACCTCGTAGCTGATCATCAGCGTGAGCCCGATGATCAGCCACGCGCCGGCCTGGCCGACGAAGGTGCTGATGCGGTCGATGCCAAGCAGCAGGCGTTGCACGGTTTGGCCCCCGGAGTGGCGCGGCTCAGGTGCGTTTGGAGAAGTAGTGGCTCGTTGCCAGCCGGAAATCGACGTTAGTGTCGTTCTGCCAGCGCGTGGCGCGCTCGGCGAAGGCCTTCATCGAATCGTTGACCTTCTTGAACATCGGGTTTTCTTTTTCCTTGCGCGCCACGATCTCATCCCATACTTTCAACTGCGCCTGCAGCACCGAGTTGGGGGTCGCGTAGAACTTCACGCCTTGCTTCTGCAGCGCCTGGTAGTCCTTGGAATAGCGGTCGATCGCCTTGATCGACATATCCGCGGACGCCGCCTCCACCGCGTTGGCGATCAGCGCCTTGAGCTTGGCCGGCAGCGCGTCATAGCGTTTGCGGTTGAACAGGATCTCGAACTGCTCCGAGGGCTGGTGGAAGCTGCGCAGCATGCAGACCTTGGACACGTCCTGGAAGCCCAGCGCGCGGTCGGAGCTGGCGTTGTTGAACTCGGCTGCATCGAGCAGCCCGCGGTCCAGCGCCGGCACGATCTCCGCGCCCGGCAGCGCATTCACCGCGGCGCCCAGGCCGGTGAAGATGTCGATCGACAGCCCGACCGTGCGGAACTTCAGCCCCTTGAAGTCTTCCGGCTTGGTGATGGGCTTCTTGAACCAGCCCAGCGGCTGGGTCGGCATCGGGCCATACAGGAACGACACCACGTCCAGGTTCAGGCTGCGGTAGATCTCCTGCTGCAGCTCCTTGCCGCCGCCGTACTTGTGCCAGGCCAGCAGCATGTTCGGGTCCATGCCCCAGGCCGGGCCCGAGCCCCACAGCGCCAGCGCCGAGTTCTTGCCATACCAGTACGCGATCACGCCATGGCCGCCGTCCAGCGTGCCCTTGCTGACCGCGTCGATCAGGTCGAAGGCCTTGACCACCGCGCCCGCGGGCAGCAGCTCGATCTTCAGGTCGCCGCCCGACATATTGTTTACCTTGGTGACGAAGTCGCCGGCGAACTCATGGAAGATGTCCTTGGTGGGCCAGGTGCTCTGCCAGCGCATCGTGACCGGGCCTTGCGCCTTGACGATGGCCGGGAAGCCCATTGCCGCGGCGCCCGCGGCCGCACCGGCGGCCCCCCCAAGGAAGCCGCGCCGGGAAACGCCTGGCTTGGTTTCCGCTTCAGGTTTTGCTGCGCCTGCTTTCCTTGTCCTGGATGCCATGACCGCCTCCATTTGCTATGTGTTGGATTACCCGCGAGCGCCGGCCATGGGGGCCGAGACAACTCGCCACTGACGCGAACATCGGAAAAGTCGGGAAATCTGGAGCATGCCGGGCCAGTGGCCGCGCGGCAGGGGCGGGCGTGCAGGTGGCCCGTGATTCCCTTCATGGTAGGAAAGGGACAGGGAACCACAATCTAGGGATTACCCGCGCGGTGGGGGCCCGCGCACTTTGGCGGGGCCGGCCGATGCCGCGGACCTGGGGCTGGGCGCTCAGGTGCGGGCGATGCCGACCGTGAACTCGGCCTCCAGCAGCCCCGCTGTATCGGCAGCCTGGCGCACGCGCATCTGGTTCGGGTGCGACCCCGCGATCGGGTCCTGCGTGGTGGCGCGAGACGGCACGCCGCGCGCGCGGTAGGCCGGGTGGCTGCCCAGCACCTCGCGGTTCAGGGTATCGCTGAAGTACAGCTGGCTGGTCAGGGCTTCCGACCGCCCCAGCAGCACCTTGAAGTGGATATGGATGGCGCGTGGCGCGTACCAGCCGGGATAGATCGACGTGAACGTGGCCACGCCGTCCTGGCTGGTAGGCTGGACGCCACGCAGGAAACGCGCCTGGCGGTTGCCGCGGCCCTCGCCGCTGTAGTTGCCGTCGGCATCGCAGTGCCAGATGCTGACCAGCGCACCCGGCACCGGCCCGCAGCCGCGCCCGGCATCCACCACCCGGATGCGCAGCCGCAAGGGCTGGCCGGGCCGGTCGTCGCGGATGTCGGTGCGCACCAGGGCATCGTCAAGGTAGAAGGGGCCTTCGGTGGCGGCGGGCGTCAGCAGGCAGGCGGCAGGAGTGGCTGCTGCCGCCCCGGGCGCAATGCCGGCAGCGGCAAGCAGGCCGCCCAACTCATGCAGGAAGCGGCGGCGCGCCGCGTCGGTGGCTGCCGCGCTATCGGCGCCAATTGCCGGGCGCACTGTCATGGTGGGCTCCGAGGTGATCCGCGTGCGCCTTGCGGCGCGTGGTGCTGCCGCGCTGGCGCCGGGACGTCAGCGTCCCATCGCCTTGAGCATCGAGTAGCCGTGGCTGGTGATGCGCGGCTCCTGCCGGCGGCCGTGCAGGATCTCAAGTTGTACGAGTTGCTTTTCGACCAGTGCCTTCAGGTCGATGGGGTCGATCTGGCGGGAATCGCTGGAATCGAGGGAATCGGGGCCGTCGCTCAGCAATAGCAGCGTGGCAAGTTCATGCGGGCTCAGCACGTTCGTCTCCTTGGCTAGAGGGGGGGCGTTTGCTGGGAGTCTGCGCGGCGCAGCAGCGCCAGGCGCGGGAAGATTGTCAAGAAGCCCTGGAGACGATGCGGCACATGCCGCCCATGCGTGCTGCGCCGCGGTGAAATGCTGCGGCGCGGCATCCTGTCTCCGGCGACTAACTGGTTTGACGAGGCCGGCAGCACGCGGTTCCGTGCAACCGCTCGACGGTTACATGTGACCGGGCGTCGCACCGCCGTCATCGTCATCCGTCGTTCATTATCAGCCTGTCACGATGACAATGTGATGGCCATGCCGATACTGTGGAATTGGGCGGCAGCCTACCGCCCTTGCACCGCTTGCGCCGCATCGCGGCGTCTATCGGCCCTGCTGCTCGCGCCACGCCTCGTACAGGTCGATGCCCTCGTCACGCGCCGGCACGTAGGCCAGCGTCATCTCCCGTTGCTCCAGCGGCCGGGCCAGCTCGATATAGCCGCGCTCCGCGGACAGGTCATAGGGTTCGCCGTCTTCATTGGAGTAGGCGTAGTAGACCGCCTTCACGCCGGCCAGGTACATTGCCGACAGGCACATCGAGCAGGGGTAGCCGCTGGCGTACACCGTGCAGCCGCTCAGGTCCGGCTTGCCCAGCGCCCGGCTGGCGGCGCGCACGGCCTGCATTTCGGCGTGTGCGCTCGGGTCGCAGGTGGCGTCTACCTCGTTCACCGCGCGGGCCAGCACCTCGCCGTCCCTGACGACCACGGCGCCAAAGGGCCAGGTATTGCGTTCGCGCACGTTCCCCATGGCGAGGCGGATGGAATCAAGCAGATAGGCTTCTGTCGTGGACACGCGTTGTCTCCGTTGAGGCCTGGCCCGTGCAGGCGGACGATGGTTCGGGCCTCGGGACTATAGGCCAGCGTGCGCCGGCATGGTGGCGTGGGCTGTTATAGGGCGTATTTGGGCCGCGCGCGAGCCGCGCCGGTTATTGGCGATGGCACTGGCGCGCATTCGAATCCTTAACTTCGCGTGGCGTGGCCCGCATGACAGAATGCGCCAGACCGCATCGATACCCCCATACCACTCACACCCGACGCATCCGCACGGAGGAAAGAACATGCTGGCGGCGCGCCTGTCCATCTGCCTTGCCCTGGTCATTGCCATGCTGACATCCATCCCAGCCGCCGCCGGCGGCCCGCCCGAACAACAGCTGCGCGAGGCCGCGGCCAGCGGCAACGCCGCGCAGGTCACCGCACTGCTAGGCCAGGGCGCCAGCATCGATGACCGCGATGCGCAGGGACGCACGGCGCTGCTGCTGGCCACGCACCACAACCGCGTGCAGGCGGCCAGGGTCCTGATCGATGCCGGCGCCGACGTGAACGCGAAAGATGCCATCCACGACAGCCCCTACCTGTACGCCGGCGCGCGCGGCTACAACGAGATCCTGCGCCTGACGCTGGCCCACGGCGCGGACCTGCGCAGCACCAACCGCTACGGCGGCACCGCGCTGATTCCCGCCGCCGAGCGCGGCCATGTCGAGACCGTGCGCACGCTGATCGCGGCCGGCGTGGCGGTGAATCATGTCAACAAGCTCAAGTGGACCGCCTTGCTGGAGGCCATCATCCTTGGCAACGGCGGGCAGGCCCATACCGAGATCGTGCGCCTGCTGGTCAAGGCGGGCGCCGACGTGAACCTGGCCGACGGCGACGGCGTCTCGCCGCTGCAGCATGCGCGCCAGCGCGGCTATACGCAGATCGAGCAGATTCTGAGCGCCGCCGGCGCACGCTGAACCTTGCGCCGCAAGGCGGCTCGCTCTCGCCTGCCTCATATATACTGTCAGTGTGCATACAAAATGGTGAGAGCGATGTCTGCGAGAGCGAAACGCAACGCAACGAGCGGCAGTCATGAGGTGGCGGATGCCGTGCCGGAAGCCGATCCGGCAAAGGAGTTGCTCTGGGCCCGCCCGGGGTTCCTGGTGCGGCGCTTGCACCAGATCCACGTCGCGATGTTCTTCGAGGAGTGCAAGTCGCCCAATATCACGCCCGTGCAATATGCCATCCTGACGGTGCTGTCGGTGCTGCCGGGATTGGACCAGACTTCGCTCGGGCAGGAGGTCGGCCTGGACCGGACCACGACCGCCGACGTCGTGCGCCGGCTCGAGGAGCGCGGGCTGGTAGAGCGCCGCGACAACCCCGCCGACCGGCGCACCCGCCATGTCCACCTGACGCGGGAAGGCAAGAGCGTGGTCACGGCGCTGCGTGGCGACATGGCGCGTGCGCAGGAGCGCATGCTGGCGCCGCTGAAGCCCGCCCAGCGCGAAGTGTTCATGGACCTGCTGGCGACGCTGGTGGAAGCCAACAACCAGTACAGCCGCACCGTGCTGCGCAGCATGTAGGCCCGACGGCGGGCGCAAGGCCCGCCGCGCCCACGCGCTAGACCGGGTAGACCAGGTCGTTGGCGATGATGGTGGTGTCGTAGACAACCTGCCGCTCGCGCAGCAGCAGCCTGCCACCCTGGCGGCGGAAGCGGTCGTAGTAGGTCCCCGCCAGGTGGATCGTGGTGGGGCCCTCCACCAGCGTCTGCAGCAGCATGTAGTTGGCCTGTGCCACGATATCGCCGACCGCGGTTTCGTCGCTGACACGCGTGTTGGTCACCAGGTGCAGGTTGTAGCGCGGCGCGAACATCTGGGTATTGGCAATCGCAGCGGCGCGGTCGCGCATCATGCCCACCCCTTCGGCGTAGACCAGCCCCACCGGCAGGTTGCGCTCGGCATTCTCGCGCGCGGTGATCCGGTAGAGCGCGTCCTCGGTGAAGAAGCGGGGCCATTGCTCGACCAGGCCGGCGTCGAGCACCGCGCAGTATTCCGCGTGGAAGGCCTCGATCTCCAGCCGCAGTTCAATGGCGCGCGCGGTGCCGAGGGCGCTCTCGCGATAGAGGGAATAGTTCATCGGTTTCATGTTCTGGGGAATCCCGTTAGCCGCCGTTCAGAATCCCATCACGCCGCGGTAGTACTGGTACATCGCACGGATGGCGGATTCGGAGATCAGGGAGTTGGAGGTGCCGACCTGGTCCGGATCCAGCTTGAGCACATTGAGGTCGCTGCTGGAGCGGCGCACGCCTTCCTGCACGAACTTCATCGCCTCGTTGTCCTCCAGACCCAGGAAGCCTGCGGGGCCCATCAGGTTGCCCTGGCGCAGGCGGTGTTGCGTCATCTCCTCGGTATCGTCCTCGTAGCCGAACATGGTCCACAGCATCAGCATGCTGTCCGGCCCGTTGGGCACGATCTGGCGCACGCCGAGGGTGTTCATTTCGCGCTGCACGATCAGGTTCGGCCAGATCGTCTGCATCGTCACCGACCACGGCGAATCGAACTCTTTCACATACTCCAGGAAGCGTTCGTCCTCCAGGCGCATGCCTTCATGGTATGAGCGCATCTCCTTCTTGTTCTCGTCGCTGACCGCCGCGTACTTGTCCTCCTTTTTCGCCGACGCCATGGTGCCGTGCCGCCCGTGCACAGGATCGGCGATCATGGCGCTTTCATTGCCCGCCACCAGCAGTCCGAACACCACCAGGAAGGAGTGCAGCAACGTGGCGTGGTACGGGTCCTTGAGGTTCTCGTGGTACATCTTCCAGTTGCACGGGAGTTCGTTCTTGTAGTACCCGAGCACCTTGAGCGGCTTGCCGTTGAAGACGATGTCGAAGTCCTTGAGGATCTCCGGCGTCAGGTAGTCTTCCAGGCCTTCCATGTCCGCCGCGTACGAGGCGAAGACCACGCCGTTGCGCGTGGCCACGTTCAGCTTGACCAGGCCGTGGTCCTCGTTGCGGAAGTCCCTGGGCATGCCGCCCGCGCGATTGACGCCGCGCTTGAACGGAACGCCCTGCAGGTTGCCCTTGAGGTCGTAGGACCACTGGTGATAGGGGCAGACGAATTCCTTCGCATTGCCCTGGCTGTGGCGGCAGAATTCGGCGCCGCGGTGCGCGCAGCGATTTTCGAAGACGTTGACCGAGCCGTCTTCGGCGCGCGACACCACCACCGGCGTCGCGCCGACATAGGAGCGCTTGTAGTCGCCGGCGTTGGGGATTTCCGCTTCGAGCGCGACGTAGTTCCAGGAGCGTCCGCGAAAGATCTTCTGCAGCTCGAGGTCATGCACTTCCTTGCTGGTGTAGACCCAGTCCGGGATGTAGTGCAGGCTGTCTTCGGGCCAACGGCAGTCGGCCAGGCCGGCGTCTTTCTTGCCCAGCGTGTGCTGGATCACCGCTTGTGTCTGGTACATGTGGGAGTCCTTTCAGAGTGTAGTGGGGCTGGCCGCTGCCGTCGGGAGCTCGCGCACCAGCTGTCGCAGCGGCAAGGCGTCATCGCACAACCGTGGCAGCAGGTCTTCGACGGCATGGCCGAAGAGCGCGCGCAGCGGCCGCAGGTCGCCGCCGGCATTGATGGCGATGGCGTGGCTGAGCCGGCCGTGCCGGGTGCCGAGCAGCATGAACCTGGGGCAGGGCGCGTCGCTGGCGGCGATGCCGCGCCAGGCATAGCGGGTATCGGGAGTGGCCGCGCCGAGCATCTGCACGTTGCAGCCGAACTGGTCGGTCCAGAACCACGGCATCGCCGCGGGTTCGGCCTGCACGCCCAGCATGGCCGCGGCGGCGATGCGCGCCTGCTCGTTGGCGCTTTGCCAGGATTCCAGCCGCATGTGGGCGCCGAACCGGGGCTGGTACTGGCTGCAGCAGTCGCCCGCGGCATAGATGCCGGCCGCGCTGGTGCGGCCCTGCTGGTCGACCTGGATGCCGCCGTTGGCTGGGTCCAGCGCCAGGCCGGCGGCGGCGCCGAGCGCAACCTCGGGCGTCAGCCCGATCGCGACCACCACCAGCGGCGCCTGCAACGCCGCGCCGTCCGCAAGCCTGACCAGCACGCCATCGGCCCGCGGCACCAGGGCCGCGATGCCGCAGCCGAGCCGCAGCTCGACGCCTTGCGCAAGCACGCGCTGCGCCAGCCAGCTGCCAAGCTCAGGCGGCAGCGCGCGGCCGAGCAGCCGGTCGGCGCTTTCGATCAGCGTGAGCCGGAGGCCGAGTCCGGCCGCGGTCGAGGCCGTCTCCAGGCCAAGGAAGCCGCCGCCGATCACGATCACCTCACGCGCGCGCTGCATGGCATCGCGCAGGCGGGCGGCGTCGTCGAGCGTGCGCAGGTAGTGCACGTGGGGCGTGCCCGGGGGAAGCGTAGGCAGGACGCGCGCATTGCCGCCTGTGGCGAGCAGGCAGGCGGCGTAGCGAATGGCCTCGCCGTCGGCGCAGTGCGCCACGCTGTGCGCGGGGTCCAGCGCGGTGACCGTGGTGCCAAGCCGCAGCTCGATCTCCTGCCCGGCATAGAAGCCGGCGGGGTGCACGCCGATCTTGCCGTCCTGCGCGGCATCGGCGAGCACGGACTTGGACAGCGGCGGGCGTTCGTACGGTGCATGGCGCTCGCCGCCGGCCATGACGATGCGGCCACGATGGCCGAGCCTGCGCAGTTCGGCAGCGGCCATCGCGCCTGCCTGGCCGGCGCCGACAATCAGGATGGGCGTGTCTTGTGGCATGCTCGGCTCCTTCAAAGCTCGACCCACACCCGGCTGTCTTCGAACTTGACCGGGTAGGTGCGGATGTCGCTGGTGGCAGGCGCGCACATCGCCTTGCCGGAGCGGATGTCGAAGCGGGCCTGGTGCAGCGGGCACTCGATGCAGCCGTCTTCCAGGTAGCCGTCGGACAGCAGCGCGTACTGGTGCGTGCAGACGTTGTCGGTGACGAAGTACTGGTCGTCGCTGCGATAGACGGCGAGCTGGCGGTCCCCCAGCGTGAGCGGCATTACCTCGTCGTTCTGCAGGCCGTGGGCGGCGTCGATTTCAATCCATGCCATGGCGATCTCCGTGAATTTGATTTGTCAGTATGCTGAGTATCTAAGATCAGTGTACTGATGTTTTTTGCTCGCAGTATTCTGGTTAACCCTGGCCGGGGTTGGCCGCGCCGGATCCGGCTGACCCCACCGCGGGCGCGCCGGCCTGCAGCGACGGGCGGGCCTGCCAGCGCGCCAGGATCTCGCCCATGATGCCGCGGCGGAACGTCAGCACGCACACCACGAAGATCAGCCCCGTCACCATGCTGACCGATTCGCCCAGCGTTTCGAACCAGCCGATGCCGGTCATGGCCGCGAGCGCATTGCCGGCGTCGCCCAGCTTGTTTTCCAGCGCCACGATCACCAGGGCGCCGACCAGCGGGCCCGACAACGTGCCCATGCCGCCGACCAGGGTCATCAGGATGACCGTGCCCGACATCATCCAGTGCACGTCGGTGAGCGTGGCAAAGCCCAGCACCAGGGTCTTGAGCGCGCCCGCCAGCCCGGCCAGCGCCGACGACAGCACGAACGCCAGCAGCTTGAAGCGGTCCGCGTCATAGCCCAGCGAGATGGCACGCGGCTCGTTCTCCTTGATCGCGCGCAGGATCTGCCCGAACGGCGAGTTGACGATGCGCATGATGCCGAGAAAGGCCGCTGCGGTGATCAGCAGCACGACGTAGTACATGGTGTGGTCCGACGCCAGCGGCAGCACGCCGAACAGGTCGCCCCGCGGCACCGCCTGGAGGCCGTCTTCGCCACCGGTCGCGGGCGTCTGCAGGCAGAAGAAATAGAACATCTGCGCCAGCGCCAGCGTGATCATGGCGAAGTAGATGCCCTGCCTGCGTATTGCCAGTGCACCAAACACCAGGCCGAGCAGGGCACCGAAGGCGGTGCCTGCGAGCAGGCCCAGCTCCGGCGTCAGCTGCAGGAACTTCATCGCATAGCCGCAGGCATAGGCGGCGCCGCCGAAGAAGGCCGCGTGGCCGAACGACACCAGGCCGGTGTAGCCCAGCAGCAGGTTGAAGGCGCAGGCAAAGAGCGCGAAGCACAGCAGCTTCATCACCAGCACCGGGTAGGCGCCCAGCCAGGGCGCAAGCAGCAGGACCGCCAGCAGCAGTCCGTAGGCGAAGGTTGCACGCTTTCCGCTTGCCATCATTTTTCCTTTCCAAAGAGCCCGGCGGGGCGCACCAGCAGCACGCACACCATGGCGACGAAGACCACCGTCGCGGAGGCTTCGGGGTAGTAGACCTTGGTGATGCCCTCGAAGACACCCAGGCCAAGTCCGGTGAAGATCGAGCCAAGGATCGAACCCATGCCGCCGATCACCACCACGGCGAAGACCGTGATGATCAGGTTCTGGCCCATCAGCGGCGAGACCTGCATCACCGGCGCGGCCAGCACGCCCGCCAGCGCGGCCAGGCCCACGCCGAACGCGTAGGTCAGCGTCACCAGCAGCGGCACATTGACGCCGAAGGCCTCGACCATGCGCGGATTCTCGGTGCCGGCGCGCAGATAGGCGCCCAGCCGCGTCTTCTCGATCATGAACCAGGTGGCAAAGCACACCGCCAGCGACGCCAGCACCACCCATGCACGGTAGTTGGGCAGCACCATGAAGCCCAGCTGGCTCACGCCAGACAAGGCTTCCGGCGTGGGGTAGGGCAGGCCTGAGACGCCGTAGACCGAGCGCAGCGCGCCTTCGATCAGCAGGCAGATGCCCAGCGTCAGCAGCAGCCCGTACAGGTGGTCGAAGCGGTAGAGGTGGCGCAGCATGGTGCGCTCAAGCACCACGCCGAGGGTCCCGGCCAGCACCGGTGCCAGCACCAGCATCAGCCAGTAGTTGAGCCCGAGGTAGTTCAGGCCCATCCAGGCCAGCACCGCGCCAAGCATGAACAGCGCGCCGTGCGCAAAGTTGATCACGTTGAGCAGGCCGAAGATCACGGCCAGCCCCAGGCTCAGGATCGCGTAGAACGAGCCGTTGACCAGCCCCAGCAGCAACTGGCTCAGCAGCGCGGGCAGGGGCACTCCAAACAATTCCATGAAAAGTCTCCTTAAACGCCCAGCAAGGCGCTGAGCGTGGGCATCTTTCGTTCGAGCTCATCGGCGCCGAAGGCCTCGACGATGCGGCCGTGCTCCATCACGAAGAAGCGGTCCGCCAGCGGCGCGGCAAAGCGGAAGTTCTGCTCCACCATGACGATGGTGTAGCCGCGGCTGCGCAGCATGGCGATCATCTTCGCCAGCTTTTGCACGATCACGGGCGCCAGGCCTTCCGAGATCTCGTCGAGCAGCAGCACGCTGGCGCCAGTGCGCAGGATGCGGGCCACCGCCAGCATCTGCTGCTCGCCGCCCGACATGCGCGTGCCCTGGCTCTTGCGCCGCTCGTGCAGGTTGGGGAACATCTCGTAGATCTCGCCCAGCGTCATGGGCTCGCGCAGTCCGACCGCGCCCGGGGTGCAGGCGAATTGCGGCGGCAGCAGCAGGTTCTCCTCGCAGGACAGGCTGGCGAAGATGGCGCGCTCTTCCGGGCAGTAGCCCAGGCCCAGCGGCGCGATGCGGTGCGTCTTCATGTCGATGGTTTCCTGGCCGTGCACGCGCACCGAACCCTTGCGCATGCCGACCAGGCCCATGATGGCCCGCAGCGTGGTGGTGCGTCCGGCGCCGTTGCGGCCGAGCAGCGTCACCACCTCGCCCGGGTTGACGGTCAGGTCCACGCCGTGAAGGATGTGCGACTCGCCGTACCAGGCGTGCAGGCCGCGGAGTTCGAGGGCAGGGGAGGCCGTCCTGGTCATGATGCCTCCGCGTTCAGCGCCGCCGCGGCTGCGGGGCGGTCTTCGGGTTCGTCGGTGGTTCCCATATAGGCTTCCCTTACCTGCGGATTGCGTGAGATCTCGTCATAGGTCCCTTCTGCCAGCACCGCGCCGCGCTGCAGCACCGTGATGCGGTCCACGATGGACGACACCACGCTCATGTTGTGCTCCACCATCAGCACCGTCCGCCCCGCCGAAACGCGCTTGATCAGGGCGGTGACGGTCTCCACGTCTTCATGCCCCATGCCTTGCGTCGGTTCGTCCAGCAGCATCAGCTCCGGGTCGGTCGCGAGCGTGGTGGCGAGTTCCAGCGCGCGCTTGCGCCCGTAGGCCAGCTCCGCCGTGCCCAGGTGCGCGAAGCCGGCCAGGCCGACCGCATCCAGCAGTTCCATGGCGCGGCCGTCCAGCCGCGACAGGGAGCGCCTGCCGCGCCAGAAATGCCACGAGGTTCCCAACCTGCGCTGCAGCGCGATGCGCACGTTCTCCAGCACCGTCAGTTGCGGAAACACCGCCGAGATCTGGAACGAGCGGATCACCCCCATGCGGGCGATCTGGGCCGGCCGCAGCGCGGTGATGTCGGTGCCGTTGAAGTGGATCGAGCCGGACGAGGGCGCATGGAACTTCGTCAGCAGGTTGAAGCAGGTGGTCTTGCCGGCGCCGTTGGGGCCGATCAGCGCATGGATCGAGCCCCGCCGCACGGACAGGCTGACATCGCTGACTGCGGTAAAGCCCTTGAAGGCCTTGGTCAGTCTCTGCGTCTGCAGGATTACATCAGTGTCAGGCATGGCGCGCTCACTTCTTCACCAGGGGGCATTCGCTGGCGGACAGCGGCCGGAAGGCTTCGTCGCCGGGGATCGTGCCGATGTACCTGACCAGGTCCCACGGGCCCTTGGACTCGGCCGGGGTCTTGGCCTGGGCCAGGTACATGTCATGCACCATGCGGCCGTCGACACGCACCTTGCCGTTGCGCACGAAGGCATCGTTGACGGGCAGCGCGCGCATCTTCTCCGCCACGGCCGGGCCTTCCACGGTCTTGGCGGCTTCCACCCCCTTCAGGTAATGCAGCACGCCTGAATAGACGCCGATCTGGCCATGCGTGGGATAGGCCTTGTGGCGCTTGTAGTAGCGCTCGACGAAGTCCTTCGACTTGCCATCCAGGTCGAGCTTGAACGGGTCGACATAGGTCAGCCCCTGCGCGGCGTTCAGGCCCAGGCTCTTGATATCGGTGATGAAGGTGGAGGGCGTGATCACCGTCTGGCCTGCCTTGATCAGGCCGAACTCGCCGGCTGCCTTGACCCCGTTGATCATGTCGTTGCCGGCATTGGCCAGCACCACCACCTTCGCCTTGGAAGCCGAGGCGGCCACCACCGGGCTGCTGAAATCGCTGGCGTTGAGCGGATGCCGGGTGGCACCCACGTTCTTGCCGCCGCCGGCGTCCACGGCCTTGCGGAAATCCGCCTCCAGCGACTGGCCGAAGGCGTAGTCCACGGTGATGTAGTACCAGCTGTTGCGGCCCTGTTCGATCATGCGCCGCACCAGCGGGTAAGACACCGAATACGTGTCCCAGGCCCAGTGGAAGCCGGTGGGCGAGCAGTTCTGGTTGGTCAGTGCCATGGCGCCGCCGGTCGAGACGATGTCGATCTTCTGCTTCTGCCGCGCCACCTCCTGCACCGCCAGCGCGGTCGACGAGTTGGGGAAGTCGATCACCATGTCGACGCCATCGGTATCGAACCAGCGGCGCGCCAGCGACGAGGCGATATCGGCCTTGTTCTGGTGATCGGCGGAAAGCACCGTCACGGGTTTGCCGAGGGCCTTGCCGCCGAACTCTTCCACCGCCATCTGCGCGGCAAGCACGGAGCCCTTGCCGGAGAGGTCGGCGTAGGAGCCGGACATGTCGGTGATGACGCCGATCTTCACGCCATTGGCGTCGGCCAGTGCGGGCGTGGCGGCGGCCAGGCCCAGCAGGGCGGAGGACGCAGTGAGGGTGCGGAGGATGCGAGAGGTGGACATCAGGGGCTCCAGGTTGTCTACGCGAAAGATTGGAATGGTTGCGATGGCTGCGTCGGCAGACCGCGGCGCCATCGCTGCGCCGCGGGTAGCGCGGATAAACTCAGTATGCTGAATAGTTGACCGGAAGAAAGGGCGGAGAGATCCGCCCTTCAGCTTCACCCGTAGTGCCGCTCAGGTAGCCAGGTCGCGGCCGCGCGTCTCCGGCACGAACAGCATGCCAATGACGAAGGCCAGGCCGGCGATGATCACCGGGTACCACAGGCCGAAGTAGACGTCGCCGCTGGCCACGTTCATGGCCGTGACCACGAAGGACAGCATGCCGCCGACCCAGCCCGCGCCGAGGTGGAAGGGCAGCGACAGCGAGGTGTAGCGCACCCGGGCCGGGAACAGTTCCACCATGAAGGCCGCCATCGGCCCGTACACCATCGCCAGGAACAGGATCGGGACCAGCAGCAGCACGAATACCATCGGCGTGTTGATCTTCGCGGGGTCCGCGCGCTCGGGCCAGCCGGCCGCCACCAGCGCGCTCTTGATGGCGTCGCGGTCAAAGCCCTGCAGCGTGCGATCCGCGATGCGTACTTCCGCCTGCGCCGGATTGCTGGCCGGCACGAAGGTGTAGCCCACGCCCAGGTCGGTCAGGTAGCCGCGGATCTTGTCGCAGGCGGACACCGGCTCGCCGAACAGGCGCGCCTTGCAGTCGCCGGCCGTCACCCGCACGGCGCCTTGCTGCTGGAACTGTTCGAGCGCCGGATTGGCATAGTGGGTCAGGCCCTTGAACACCGGCTGGATGCACACCGCCGCCAGCAGGCAGGCGGCCATCATGATGTACTTGCGGCCGATGCGGTCGGACAGCCAGCCGAACAGCAGGTAGCAGGGCGTGGCCACCACCAGCGCGATCCCGATCAGCATGTGGACCGTTTCGAGCGGCACATGCAGCGTCTTGTTGAGGAAGAACATCGAGTAGAAGTGGCCGGTGCCGAAGATGGCGCCCAGGCCCGCCGCCACCACGAACAGCAGCAGCACCGACCTGAGGTTCTTCCAGTTGGTGAAGCTTTCGCGGATCGGCGCCCTGGAGGTGGTGTTGGCAGCCTTCATCCGGGCAAAGACCGGCGATTCATGCAGCTTGCCGCGGATGTAGACCGAGATCACCAGCATCACCAGCGACACGATGAAGGGAATGCGCCAGCCCCAGTCACGGAACTCGGCCTCGGTCAGGAAGGTCTTGAGCAGGTAGACGACCAGCAACGAGGACAGCAGGCCCAGCGTTGCCGTGGTCTGCAGCGAACTGGTGTACAGCCCGCGCTTGTGCACGGGGGAGTGCTCGGCCACGTAGGTGACCGCGCCGCCGACCTCGCCGCCCAGCGCCAGGCCTTGCAGCAGCCGCAGCAACACCAGCAGCACCGTGGCGGTGATGCCGATCTGCTCATACGTGGGCAGCACGCCGACGCCGACGGTGGCAACACCCATCAGCAGGATGGTGACCAGGAAGGTGTACTTGCGCCCGATCAGGTCGCCCAGGCGGCCGAACAGCAGCGCGCCCACCGGCCGTATCAGGAAGCCTGCGCCGAAGGTGGCCAGGCTGGCCAGGAAGGCGGCAGTCTCATTGCCCTTGGGGAAGAACAGTGCGCCGAAGTACACCGCCAGTGCGGCGTAGATGTAGAAGTCGTACCACTCCATCAGGGCGCCGAAGGAAGAGGCAAGGATGACCTTGCGCTCCTCGGCTGTCATGCCGGAGGCGGGGGCGCGTGTCTCGCTGCGAGTCAGGCTGATCGTCATGGCGGGGGTCCTTTGGTCTAGCTGTTGTCTCTATATGTCTGCTCGTCCCGGCGGTGCCGGCGCCGCTGGCCAGGGCCTGTCGGCCCCTCGCGCAGTGCAGCGCCGCATCCTTCCGGTGCATCAGTCAGTATGCTGATGAGAAACGCAGTATGCTGAGCAAAATGTGGGCCAGTCCACAATGTGCCGGAATGCCCGAAATCGCCTGTTTAAATGGTCTTTTAATATCATCAGCATACTGAGCATCTGGGCTCAGTGTACTGAGGGCCTATGGCCATCGTTATAGGTGTTAACCCTCCGCGCCGCTTCTAGACTTTTGGAAATTCGCTGACTAGAATCCGAAACTAATCAGTGTACTGAGTAATTGCATCGGCGCACGTCGCATGCCATGCAGGACGCGCCCGAAGCGAAGCGATTTCACCAATCAGGAGCCCCCACCAGCATGACCAAAGTGAAGAAGATCGCCCTCGAAGAGCATTTCATGACGCCGGGATTCCAGGCCTATTCCAAGGCGTTCACGCAGCATATCGATCCGGCGGTGTTTGCCGAGCTGGACCGCCGCCTCGCCGATTTCGACGAGGACCGCCTCGCCGAGATGGACCGTGCCGGCATCGACATCACGGTGCTGTCGCAGACTGGCCCGGGCGTGCAGGGCGAGTCCGACACCGGCCTTGCCCTGGCGCGGGCGCGCGAGAGCAATGACTTCCTGGCCGCGCAGATCGCACGCCACCCGACGCGCTTTGCCGGCTTTGCCGCGCTGCCCATGCACGACCCGGAACAGGCCGCGCGCGAGCTGGAACGCGCCGTGTGCGAGCTTGGCTTCAAGGGCTCGCTGGTGAACGGCCATACCCACGGGCGCTACTACGACGACCCGGCATACGATGCTTTCTGGGAACGCATGCAGGCGCTGGACGTGCCCATGTACCTGCACCCGACCGACGCGCTGGTTCAGCCGCAGGTCCTGGCGGGCCACCCCGAACTGACCGGCGCGGCGTGGGGCTGGGGCGTAGAGACCGCATCGCATGCGCTGCGGCTGCTGTTCGGCGGCGTGTTCGACCGCTTCCCGCGCCTGAAGCTCATCCTCGGCCATATGGGCGAGGGCCTGCCGTACCAGCGCTGGCGCTTCGACAGCCGCTTTGCGGTCTATTCGCACGGCGTCCGGCTGGCGCGCGCGCCTTCGGAATACATCGGCACCAATATCGTCATCACCACTTCGGGGGTGTGCTCGCACGGTGCGCTGGCCGGTGCCATTGCCGAGCTCGGCGCGGAGGCCGTGATGTTCTCGGTCGACTACCCCTACGAATCGACCGAAGTCGCGGCGAAGTTCATCGAGGACGCGCCGCTCGACGACACCACGCGCGCGCTGGTCTGCCACGGCAACGCGCAACGCCTGCTCAAGCTGTAACCGTACAACCCGAGGACCCTCATGCAAAAAGTCTTTCGCATCGGCCAGATCGTTCCCAGCTCGAACACGACCATGGAAACCGAGATTCCCGCGATGCTGCTGGCGCGCCAGCAGATCCGCCCGGAGCGCTTTACCTTCCACTCCAGCCGCATGCGCATGAAGAAGGTGGTCAAGGAAGAGCTGGCCGCCATGGATGCCGAATCCGACCGCTGCGCGGTGGAGCTCAGCGACGCCCGCGTCGACGTGCTCGGCTACGCCTGCCTGGTCGCCATCATGGCCATGGGCCACGGCTATCACCGCAAGTCGGAGCAGCGGCTGAAGGCCCACACCATCGAGAATGGCGGCGACGCGCCGGTGATCACCAGCGCCGGTGCGCTGGTGGATGCGCTGCGCGTGATCGGCGCGCGCCGCATCGCCGTGGTGGCGCCGTACATGAAGCCGCTGACCGAGCTGGTGGTGGACTACATCCGCAACGAAGGCTATGAGGTGGTGGACTACCGTGCGCTGGAGATTCCGGACAACCTTGAGGTCGGCCGCCACGATCCGTCGCGGCTGCCGGGCATCGTGTCGCAGATGAAGCTGGCGGATGTCGATGCCATCGTGCTGTCGGCCTGCGTGCAGATGCCGTCGCTGCCGGCAGTGGCAAAAGTGGAGGCGATGACGGGCAAGCCGGTCATCACCGCGGCCATCGCCACCACCTACGCTATGCTCAAGGCGCTGGACCTGGAGCCGGTCGTGCCGGGCGCCGGCGCGCTGCTGTCGGGCGCCTACTGAGGGCATGCCATGACCACTTTCCTTTATGGCGGGCATGTCCATGCCAACGGCATTCGCCAGCACTACCTGCGCTATGGCGGAAGTGACGGTGCACGCGCCGCGCGCGATCCCGTGATCATCGTGCCGGGCATCACCAGCCCGGCAATCACCTGGGGCTTCGTCGGCGAGCGCTTTGGCGCCAGCTTCGATACCTATGTGCTGGACGTGCGCGGGCGTGGCCTGTCGTCGGCCGAGGCCGGGCTGGACTACAGCCTCGACGCCCAGGTCCGCGACGTAGTGGCCTTTGCCGAGGCGCTTGGCCTGCGCCGCTACAGCGTGGTTGGCCATTCGATGGGCGCACGCATCGGCGTGCGCGCCGCGGCGGGCCGGCCTGACGGCATGGCCAGGCTGGTGCTGGTTGATCCGCCGGTGTCGGGGCCCGGGCGCCGCGCATATCCCGCGCAACTGCCGTGGTATGTGGATTCCATCCGCCTGTCGCGCCAGGGCACCGACGTGGAGGGCATGCGCCGCTTCTGCCCGACCTGGACCGACGAACAGCTGCGCCTGCGCGCCGAATGGCTGCATACCTGCAACGAAGATGCCGTGGTGCGCAGCTTCGAGGATTTCCATCGCGACGACATCCATGCGGACCTGCCCCGGGTCAAGGTGCCGACGCTGCTGATGACCGCCGGGCGTGGCGACGTGGTGCGCGCTGAAGACGTGGCGCAGATCCGCACGCTGCTGCCGGGGGTGCTGGTCAGCCACGTTGCCAGTGCCGGCCACATGATCCCGTGGGATGACGAAGCGGGCTTTTACGCGGCGCTGGGGGATTTCCTCGGCGCGCCGCTGACGCAATGACAAGCAAGGAGGCGACATGCCGGTAAGTGACCACCAGATGATCGAGGCCTGGCGCAAGGTGCTGAAGCTGTCGCGGCTGGAGCCGGGCCAGACCGTCACCATCCTGACCAGCGCTGCGACCCACCCGCAGACGCTGTCCACCGCGCTGATCGCCACGCAGGCGATGGGTGCCATCGTCAACCGGCTCGACCTGCCGCCGGTCAACGGTGAAAAGGCGCTGAGCCGCGACGCGCTGGCCTACCTGGGCACGACTCCGCTCACGGGCAACCGTGCCGCGATTGCCGCGCTCAGGGAAAGCGACCTGGTGCTGGACCTGATGACGCTGCTGTTCTCCCCCGAGCAGCACGACATCCTGAAGGGCGGCACCAAAATCCTGCTGGCCGTCGAGCCGCCCGAGGTGCTGGCGCGCCTGGTGCCTTGCGAGGCCGACCGCGAGCGCGTCAAGGCCGCCTCCGAGCGGCTGGCCCGCGCCAAGGAAATGCATGTGGTGTCGCCGGCCGGCACCGACCTGCGCTGCCCGCTGGGCGAGTTCCCGGCCATCAGCGAGTATGGCTTTGTCGACGAGCCCGGGCGCTGGGACCACTGGCCCAGCGGCTTCGCGCTGACCTGGCCCAACGAGGGCGCTGCCAACGGCACCATCGTGCTGGAGCGCGGCGACATCCTGCTGCCGCAGAAGACCTACGTCACCGAGCCGGTCATGCTGACGGTCGAGGGCGGCTTTGCCACGCGCATCGAAGGCGGCCTGCACGCCGAACTGCTGAGCGAGTACATGGCCTCCTTCAACGACCCGCAGGCCTATGCCATCTCGCATATCGGCTGGGGGCTGCAGCCGCGCGCGCACTGGTCCACGCTGGGGCTGTACGATCGCGAGGCCACCATCGGCATGGACGCGCGCGCCTTCGAGGGCAACTTCCTGTTCTCGCTCGGCCCCAATAACGAAGCCGGCGGCAGCCGCACCACAGCCTGCCATATCGATATTCCCGTGCGTAACTGTACCGTCCGCCTGGACGGCGTGGATGTGGTGAGCCGCGGCAAGGTCACGGACGGATTCCGCTATCCGGAGGAGAAGTAGCCATGCACAAGGAGATCGGCGCGTACCAGCGCCAGGGCTTCGGCAACGACCTGGAACTGGCGGGCCCGATCGGGCTGCTGGTGGTCGATTTCGTCAACGGCTTTGCCGATCCGGAGGTGTTCGGCGGCGGCAATATCCGCGAGGCCATCGCCAACACCGTGCCGCTGCTGGCCGTGGCACGGCGCGAGGGCTGGGCGATTGCACACAGCCGCATCGTTTTTGCAGACGATGGTTCGGACCACAACATCTTCTCCATGAAGGTGCCGAACATGCTGTCGCTGAAGGAGCGCGAGCGCAACAGCGCCATCGTCGAAGAACTGGCGCCGCGGGCCGGCGAGCTGGTGGTGCGCAAGACCGTGCCGTCGGCGTTCTTCGGTACGTCGCTGGCCGCCTGGCTGACGCAGCGCGGCGTGCGCACGCTGGTGGTGGCCGGCGCGGTGACCAGCGGCTGCGTGCGCGCCAGCGTGGTGGACGCCATGCAATACGGCTTCCGGCCGCTGGTGCTGTCGGATTGCGTCGGCGACCGCGCGCTTGGACCGCACCAGGCCAACCTGTTCGACATGGAACAGAAATATGCCAAGGTCACCACCCGCGCGGAAGGGCTGGCGGCCATCGGGGTGCGCGAATGAGCGCTTGCATGAATCATCGGGACGGATAAGACAATGACATCGTCGATGGAACCGGATCATTCGGAAGGAGGGCGCGGCCAGGGCGTGGGGGCCCGGGTGGCGCGCAAGGAAGACGCCAGGCACCTGCACGGCAAGGGCCGCTTTGTCGCGGACATCGCCATGCCGGACCTGCAGGAGGTGGCCTTCCTGCGCAGCCCCGTGGCGCATGCCAGGCTGTTGTCCGTGACCAAGCCCGCGCGCCACGCGCAAGCGGTGATCGTGCGCGAGGACATGGCGGCGGCGCGGGACATCGTCGCGGATTCGGCGTTCCCGTCCTACCAGCCGTCGGCTCAGGCGCCGCTGGCCAGCGGCAAGGTGCGCTTTGTCGGCGAGCCCGTTGCCATGGCCTTTGCCCCCACGCGCGCCGAAGCCGAGGACATCGCCGAGCAGGTGGTGGCCGAGTTCGACGAGCTGCCCGCGCTGACCGACGTGGCACAGGCCCGCCAGCTCGCAGGCGAGGTGCGCGTGCACGAACACTGGCGCGACAACACCTTCCTGACGCTGAATATCGACAAGAATTTCGAGGCGCGGCAGCGCGAGGCCTCCGTCGTCGTCCACCGCAAGGTCAACCTGGCGCGCCAGTGCATGGTGCCGATGGAGGGCAAGGCGGTGCTGGCCTACTGGGACCACCAGTTCGACCAGCTGGTGGTGTACAGCGCCACCCAGGTGCCGCATATGATCCGGACCATCCTGAGCCATTGCCTGGGCCTGGACCAGGCGCGCGTTCGCGTGATCTCGCCGGACGTTGGCGGCGCCTTTGGCTACAAATGCGTGCTGCAGCAGGAAGAGCTCTGTATCGCCTGGCTGGCGCTGACCTACAAGCGGCCGTTCCGCTTTATCGAGGACCGGCGCGAGCACCTGACCGCCGGCGCCAACTCGCGTGAGCATCACTACGCGCTTACCGCCTATGCCGACAAGCGCGGCCGCCTGCTGGCGCTGGACGCGAACATCGCCATCGACGGCGGTGCCTATTCGGTCTGGCCCTTCACCATCGGGCTGGAGCCGGGGCAGGCGATCGGCAACCTGCCCGGTCCCTATGCCTTCGACGGATACCGCTGCGAGACTACCTGCGTGGCCACCAACAAGCCGGGTTTCGTGCCGTATCGCGGCGTGGCCCGGACCGGCGTCTGCTTCGCCATGGAACTGATGATGGATGCGATCGCGCGCGAGGTGGGGCGCGAGCCGTGGGAAGTGCGCTGCGAAAACCTGGTGCCGCCGCAGGCCATGCCTTACGTCAACGTGACCAACAAGCACTTCGACGGCGGCGACTACCCGGCCAGCGTGCGCCAGGCGATGGAGATGATCGACCTGCCCGCGATCCGCGCGCGGCAGCAGGCGGGTCCGCAGGGCAGCCGCTATGTCGGCGTGGGCTTCGGCACCTACACCGAGCAGTCGGCGCATGGCACTTCCGTGTTCGCGGCCTGGGGCACGCCGGTGATCCCGGGCTTCGACTCGGCCACGGTGCGCATCACGCCGGACGGCGGCCTCGAAGTGCGCGTCGGCGTGCATTCGCACGGGCAGGGGATGGAGACCACCTTCGCGCAGATTGCCCACGAGATCCTGGGCATTGACATCGGACGGATCAAGCTGGTGCATGGCGATACCGGTCTGACGCCGTTCTCCACCGGCACCTATGCCTCGCGCTCGCTGGTGATGTCGGGCGGCGCGGTGTCGCGGGCGTGCAAGGCGCTGCTGCCGCGGCTGCGGAAGATTGGCGCGCATATGCTGGGGCAGCCGGTGGAGGCGGTGACGTTCGCAGCCGGCGCAGTGCGTGCAGGCGATGCCAACGTCATCCATATCGGCCGCATTGCCGACGCCTGGTACATCAATCCCCACCTGCTGCCGCCCGATGTGGATGCGCAAGGGCTGGAGGTCACCATGGGCTTCAAGCCCGCGGTCGATACCGGCAGCTTCACCTATGCAACCCACGCGGTCGCGGTGGAAGTCGATATCGATTCCGGCCATGTCGAGATCCTGGACTACGTGGTGGTGGAAGACTGCGGCACCATGATCAATCCGATGGTGGTCGAGGGCCAGACCTATGGCGGCGTGGCGCAGGGCATCGGCACCGCGATGTTCGAGGAGATGCGCTATGACGGCAACGGCCAGCCGCTGGCCTCCACGCTGGCGGACTACATGCTGCCCGGGCCGACCGAGATTCCGTCGATCCGCATCCATCATTTCGAGACGCCGTCGCTGCATACGGAATTCGGCGCCAAGGGGATGGGCGAGGGCGGTGCCATCGCACCGCCGGCGGCGATCTTCAACGCGGTGAACGACGCCTTGCGCGACTTCGGCGTCGAACTTCAGGAAACGCCGCTGACCCCGAGAAAGATCCTTGAAGCGCTGGATGCGGCAGTGGCCGGCGCACAAAGCAAGAAGGCAGCCTGACCGATGAAAGCCGTCGCTTTTTCCTATCATGCGCCCGGCTCGCTGCCGGACGCGCTGGCCCGCCTTGGCGCGGGCACCGACGTGGCCAAGACCATGGGCGGAGGCCAGTCGCTCGGCCCGATGCTGAACCTGCGGCTGACCCGTCCCGACACGGTGGTCGATGTGTCGGGGCTGGCCGAACTGCGGCAAGTCGCATCCACCCCCGATGGCATCCGCATCGGCGCCTGCGTGACCCATGCGCAGATCGAGGACGGCGTGTTCGCGCCGCTGCGCGGCACCATGCTGCAGGCCGTGGCGGGCGGCATTGCCTATCGTGCGATCCGCAACCGCGGCACCGTGGGCGGCAGCCTGGCCCATGCGGACCCGGCCGCGGACTGGGTAGTGGCGATGACCGCGCTGGGTGCGCGCATCGAGATCGCGTCCGGCACCGGCACGCGCGAGGTGCCCATGGAAGCCTTCATGATCGGCGCCTACACCACGGTGCTGGCCGATGGCGAGCTGATCGCCGCCGTGCGCGTGCCGCATGCCACGGCGCACAGCCGCTGGGGCTACCAGAAGCTGTGCCGCAAGACCGGCGAGTTTGCCGAAGCCAGCTGCGCCGCGTACTTCGATGCCAGCCGCCGCTTCGCACGCATCGTGCTCGGCGCGCTGGACGGGCCGCCGGTGGTGCTGCGCGGCCTCACGCGCGCGGTCGCCGCGCAAGGCGCCGCGGCGCTCACCGCAGGTGCCGTGGACGAAGCGGTGGCGCAGGCCGCGCCCGGCAAGGACGCCATCGACCGCAAGCTTTACCGTACCGTCGTGATGCGCTGCGTCACGCAAATGCTGAACTGAGGAGCGCCCGTGCAGACCATCGAATTCAATGTCAACGGCCGCCGGGTTTCCGGCGCGTGCGCGGACCGGACGCACCTGGGCGACTTCCTGCGCGACACGCACCGGCTGACCGGCACCCACCTCGGCTGCGAGCACGGCGTGTGCGGCGCCTGCACCGTGCTGCTCGACGATAAGCCGGTGCGCTCGTGCATCACCTTCGCGGCTGCCTGCCAGGGCGCCGACATCGTCACCGTCGAAGGCTATCAGGACGATGCCGTGATGGCCGACCTGCGCGCGGCCTTCAACCAGCACCACGCGCTGCAGTGCGGCTTCTGCACGCCGGGCATGCTGGCGACCGCGCGCGACATCGTGCTGCGCCTGCCCGACGCCGACGACGCCACCATCCGTCACGAGCTGTCGGGCAACCTGTGCCGCTGCACTGGCTATATGGGGATCGTCGCCGCCATTCGCTCGGTACTGGACGCACGCCGCGCCGCAGCCGGCGTGATTGCGCGGCACGCCTCGGGCGCGGCACCGGCCGAAGCGCCGTTCACCGGTTTTGCGGTTGCCGACGAAGCGCTCGGCACGCTGCCGCACCTGGCCGCCGGCACCGGCGCCGAGGCGGAACGGTCAGCCGACCGCAAGGGCTGGTCGCGCATCGAAGGCGGCTTCACCGTTCCCTACGCGCTCGACGCGGTATGGGCCTTCATGGCCGACCTGCCGGCCGTGGCGGGCTGCCTGCCGGGCGCCGTGCTGACTGAAATGGAGGGGGAGAAGGTCAAGGGCCATATCGCCATCAAGTTCGGCCCGATGTCCGCCAGGTTCGAAGGCGCCGCGCGCCTGCAGCGCGACGACGCGAACAAGCGCGGCGTGCTGAAGGGGGCGGGGCAGGACTCGCTCAGCAATTCCAAGGCCGCGGGCGACATCGCCTACCAGCTGAAGGCGCTTGCCGCGCACGAGACCGAAGTCGCGGTCGACCTGCAGTATTCGCTGCAGGGGCCGCTGGCGCAGTTCTCGCGGTCGGGGCTGGTGCGCGATTTCGTGCGGCGCATGATTGCGGATTTCGGCAAGTCGGTGGCGCGCCGGATGGACCCGACGCTGAGCGATGCCGAACGCAACCAGGCGGTACGCCTCAATCCCGTGGCGATGTTCTTCGGCGTGCTGTGGGAGCGGGTCAAACGGTGGTTCGGCGCCCGCTGAACCCGCCCGCCGGGCTGCTGCGCCCCTTGCCCGCGTCAGCCCGGATGCACTACAACCAGTAGTGCGGTGGCAGTGGTCTTGCCGCCATTGGAGATCGCATGTGCGACATCGGCCGCATAGCGCGCGGTCTCGCCGTGCCTCAGCTTCTTCTCATCGGCGCCCGCGCGCACCGTCATCGATCCGCTCAGCACCGACAGGTGTTCCTGGGTGCCGGCCTCGTGCGGCTCGGAGGCCAGCACGCCGCCGGCCTGGATGGTCAGCTCATACCACTCGAAGCGCCCGGCCAGGTCGATCGGGCCCAGGATGCGCAGGTCGCAGCGGGTATCGGGGCTTTTCAGCGACGGGATCGCGTGCGGCTGGACCACGGTGATGCCGCCGGCGGGGCGCTCAGCGGCGCCTCCGGCGAGGAAGTCCGTCAGGTTCACGCCGAGCGCATTGGCCAGGCGCCACAGCACCGCCACGGTGGGGTTGGCCAGGTTGCGTTCGATCTGCGACAGCATCGACTTGGAAACCCCGGCACGGCGCGACAGTTCATCGAGCGACAGCCGTTGCTGCTGGCGCAGCGCCTGCAGCGCCATGCCGACGGCGGGCGGGCCATCGGCCTGCGGGGTCTGGGCGAGGGCTTGCGTCATGGATTAATGTTCGCTATATTGCGCAAAATGTTCGATATACAGAACGTGTTCGATTTATCGATCGAATCCTAGCACATCCCTCGCACACCAACGGGAGCCAAGCCATGTCGAATGCCGAGGCATTCTATGCATCCATCCGTACCGAACTCGAAAGCATCCGCGCGGCGGGGCTGTTCAAGAACGAGCGCGTGATCGCCACGCCGCAGGGTGCGCGGGTGCGCACCACCGACGGCCGCGAGGTCATCAACCTGTGCGCCAACAACTACCTTGGCTTGTCGTCGCACCCGCAGGTGATCGAGGCCGCGCATGAAGCGCTGCGCACGCATGGCTTCGGGCTGAGCTCGGTGCGCTTTATCTGCGGCACGCAAGACCTGCACAAGACGCTGGAGACGCGGCTGTCGGCCTTCCTCGGCACCGAGGACACCATCCTCTATGGCTCGGCCTTCGATGCCAATGGCGGTTTGTTCGAAACGCTGCTGGGCGCGGAAGACGCGGTCATCAGCGATGCGCTCAACCATGCCTCGATCATCGACGGCATCCGCCTGTCCAAGGCGCGCCGCTACCGCTACCAGCACAACGACATGGACGACCTGCGCGTGCAGCTGGAGCAGGCGCGGGCCGACGGCGCGCGCTACATGCTGGTGTTTTCCGACGGCGTGTTCTCGATGGACGGCACCGTGGCGCGGCTCGATGAGATGCGCGCGATCTGCGACGAGTACGGCGCGCTGCTGGGCATCGACGAATGCCATGCCACCGGTTTCATGGGCCAGCGCGGGCGCGGCACGCACGAGGCGCGCGGCGTATTCGGCAAGATCGACATCATCACCGGCACGCTGGGCAAGGCGCTGGGCGGCGCCTCCGGCGGCTTCACCAGCGCGCGCAAGGAAGTCGTGGCGCTGCTGCGCCAGCGCTCGCGGCCCTACCTGTTCTCCAATACGGTGGCGCCGGCCATCGTGGGCGCGTCGATCGCGGTGCTCGACATCCTGGAAGCCAGCACCGAGCTGCGCGACCGGCTGGAGGGCAATACCAGGTTCTTCCGCGCGGGACTGGACCAGCTGGGCTTCGACGTCAAGGCGGGCGACCACCCCATCATCCCGATCATGGTCTACGACGCCGACAAGGCACAGCAACTGGCGCAGCGCCTGCTGGAGCTGGGCGTGTACGTGGTCGGCTTCTTCTACCCGGTGGTGCCCAAGGGCCAGGCGCGCATCCGCGTGCAGATGAGCGCGCTGCATGACGAGGCCGCGCTGCAGGCGGCGCTGGATGCCTTCGGCCAGGCTGGCCGTGAACTGGGGCTGATCTGATGGAAGACGGCAAACCGAAGATCCTGATCGTCGGCGCCAACGGCCAGATCGGGTCTGAACTGGCATTGGCGCTGGCCGAGCGCTACGGGCGCACCAACGTGATCACCTCCGACGTGGTGCCCACCGGCCGCCATGTGCACCTGACGCACGAGATGCTCAACGCCACCGACCGCGGCGAGCTCGCCACCGTGGTCGAGCGCCACGGCATCACCCAGGTCTACCTGCTGGCGGCCGCGCTGTCCGCCACCGGCGAAAAGGCGCCGCAGTGGGCCTGGAACCTCAATATGACCAGCCTGCTCAATGTGCTGGAGCTGGCGCGGCAGACCGGGCTGGAGCGGGTGTTCTGGCCAAGCTCGATTGCGGCCTTCGGCCCGACCACGCCTGCCGGACAGACACCGCAGAAGACCGTGATGGAGCCCACCACGGTCTACGGCATCTCCAAGCAGGCGGGCGAGGGCTGGTGCCGCTGGTATCACGCCAACCATGGCGTGGATGTGCGCAGCGTGCGCTATCCCGGTCTGATCTCGCACAAGACCCCGCCCGGCGGCGGCACCACCGACTATGCGGTCGACATCTTCCATGCGGCGGTGAAAGGCGAGCCCTACACCTGCTTCCTGAAGGAAGACGAGGCCCTGCCAATGATGTACATGCCCGATGCGATCCGCGCCACCATCGAACTGATGGAAGTCCCGGCCGGCAAGCTGAGCGAGCGCGGCAGCTACAACATCGCCGGCATGAGCTTCACGCCCGCGCAGATCGCCGCGGCCATCCGCGAGCAGGTGCCGGGCTTCCAGATCCGCTATGAACCCGACTATCGCCAGGCGATTGCGCAAGGCTGGCCGGATTCGATCGACGATTCGGTCGCGCGCGCGGACTGGGGCTGGCAGGCGGAGTACGGCCTGAAGGAGATGGTGGCGGACATGCTGGCCAACCTGAAGGCGACGCTGCCCGCCTGAGACGCTATGGCGCGATCGTGCCGTCGATGGCGATGCGGGTGCCCTCGGTGCCGACTGCCACCGGTCCGGTGCGTCCCACCAGGTCCCCGGCTTTCGGCAAGGCGCTGCCGCTGGCGGAGATGCGCGCTTCCAGCATGACCTGTTGCTGCCCTGACAGCCGGTGGTCGGGCCGCATCGCCATCACATCGTCCAGGGTGAACGACAGCGGCAGATCGCGCGCCTGCCGGCGCAGCACCGCCAGCGGCATGCGTGAGCCGTCGGCGGGCAGCGCATAGACAAAGAGCGTGTCGCCCGGTTGCGGCGTGCGCCCGGCCTTTTCGCTGAGCGTGACCATGCCGGTGATCTTCGGGGTTTGCGCCGCGGCATCCGTGCCGCGCGCGGCCGCGAGGTTGGCGGCGATGCGCGCCGCGGTCTGCGAATCCGCCGGCAGCAGCCGGTACAGGTGCTCCCAATATCCGATCGCCGCCTGCTTGTCGCCGCGTTCGGCCGCGGCGCTGGCCGCAAGCGCCAGCGCCTTGGGGTCGTCCGGGTCCAGTGCCAGGGCCTGGCGCACCTGTGCCATGGGCGGGCCTTCTAGTGAGCCGCCGTTCAGGCTGGCCAGCACATCGGCGTAGTCCGAGCGCAGCGCGGCCACGTCCGGCGCCAGTTCGACTGCCCGCGCGTACGCCGCGGCGGCATCGGCGTGGCGTTTCATCACGCTGTATGAGCGCGCCAGCATGGCCCAGCCCTGCGCGTCGCCGGGCGACTCGCGCAGGCGCTGCGCGAGCTGGTTCACCATGCCCTCTATCTGCGCGCCGCTCAACTGGTGCTGGCTGCCGGTGTTTTCGGGCAGGTCGTCGGCACGCCAGAGCGCGACCGGGTTGCCCAGGTGCAGATAGAGCAGGATGGCGGCGCTGGGAAGCAATGCGAGCAGCAGCGCGGCGAGCAGCGGCGAGGTGCCTGCCCGTCCCGCGCCGGTGGCGGCGCCGGCGGCGTCATCGAGCAGCCGGCGGCCGAGCTCGTCGCGGGCTTCGGCGTGGCGCGCCGCGGTGAGGGTGCCGCCGCGCAGGTCGGTGTCGAGCTCGCGCAACTGGTCGTGGTATAGGTCAACCAGCAAGGTGCGTTCCGGCGTGCCCGGGTCTGGCACTGCCCGGCGGCGCAGCAGCGGCCACAGCAGGCAGGCCGTGGCGGCAGCGATCAGCGCGGCGGCGAGCAGCCAGAGTCGCGGGTGCGGCGCTGGGTTGGTCTGGGCGCGCGGGCGCAGGGTGGTGCCCAGGGCGTGGATTTCCCGGCACGCACGGTGCGCATCGTGATGCCGTACGCCGCGGGCGGGACCGGCGACGTGGTCGCGCGCATGGTAGCGGACGGCCTGGCCAAGGCATGGGGCAAGGCGGTTGTGTTGGACAACCGGCCAGGCGCCGGGGGCATGATCGGCGCGGACATGGTGGCCAAGGCGGAGCAGGCAGGGCCGGCTGGTGCGGGCGCCTGCCTGCCGCGCGTTTACTGGTAGGTCACTACCACCACGTACGCGTCCGGCGTGCCGCGTTGCCTGGCACGGGCGGGCTCGACGTCCAGCCTTGCCACGCCGATGCGGGCTTGCCCGGGCATCCGGGCAGGCGACAACGGCAACGGCGCCGAGACGATCTGCCCCGACGGCTGCTGGCAGCTCGCCTGCAACTGTCCGGCGGACGGACGGAAGCCGCAGGACGGATACGAGATTCCCCCAAGGAACGTAAGGGTGCCGGTATGCGCGGCAGCGGGGCCGATACCCGCGGCTGCCAGAACGCCCGCTGCGACCAGCCGGCCGGCAACGCCGGCGGCCTTCCTGCTGAGTTCGACCGTTTTCATGACTACCCCTCTCTCTTATTGTCAGCGTGGCCCCGAGACAGGGCGCCACTGAGAACCGGCACAGTGCAGGCCCACGGATCCGCGCGTGGGCCATATTCATCATAGCGACGGTTTCAGAACATTCTTAAGAGTTATGACACTTCTGTGACAATTGAGCCTGGGGACGGCCGCTGTCCTATCGCAGGATCAGCCGCGAGCGGGCAAAGCCTGCATGGGTGCGCAGCGCCTGCATCAGCTGGTCTGACGGCACGCGGTCGAGGTCGGTGACCACATAGCCGGTGTGGCCGCGCGTCTGCAGGTGCTGGCCGGTGATATTCACGCCTTCCTGCGCCAGCAGCGTGTTCAGTGCCGCCAGGGCGCCCGGCGCGTTGCCGTGCACATTGAGCAGCCGCGCCGGCGCGTGCAGCGGGCCGGGATCGACCTCGGGGAAGTTGACGGCGCCGATGGTGCCGCCGGTGGCCAGGAAGTGCGCCAGCTTGGCCGCCACTTCGGTGCCGATATTCTCCTGCGCCTCTTCGGTGCTGCCGCCCACGTGCGGGGTCAGCAGTACGTTGGGCAGGTTCTGCAGTTCGCTGACGAAGGGATCGTTGTTGGTCTTCGGCTCCTCCGGGAACACGTCGATGGCGGCGCCGCCCAGGCGCTTCTCGCGCAGCGCCGCGGCCAGCGCGGCAATGTCCACCACGCTGCCGCGCGAGGCATTGATCAGGATCGCGCCCGGCTTGCAGGCGGCCAGGATGCGCGCATCGATCATATTGCGCGTGCGCGGTGTGGCTGGCACATGCAGGGTCACCACTTCGGCCTGCGACACTGCCTCTTCCAGCGATCCCGCGGCGCGCGCGGAACCGTGCGAGAGTCGCGCCAGCACGTCGTAGTAGACCACGCGCATGCCCATCGATTCGGCCAGCACGCCTACCTGCGAGCCGATATTGCCGTAGCCGACGATGGCAATGGTCTTGCCGCGCGCCTCGAACGCGCCGGCGGCGCCCTTGGCCCACTTGCCGGCGTGTGCCAGGGCGTTCTTTTCCGGAATCCGGCGCAGCAGCATCACTGCTTCCGACACCACCAGCTCGGCCACCGAGCGGGTGTTGGAGAAGGGCGCGTTGAACACCGGGATGCCGGCCGTGGTGGCGGCTTC
This sequence comes from Cupriavidus sp. FW306-1B-F12B, assembly GCF_058781795.1. Classification (NCBI taxonomy): domain Bacteria; kingdom Pseudomonadati; phylum Pseudomonadota; class Betaproteobacteria; order Burkholderiales; family Burkholderiaceae; genus Cupriavidus; species Cupriavidus sp. FW306-1B-F12B. The sequence continues at coordinate 146,182 of NZ_JBYSXC010000014.1, read as the reverse complement.
CAGGTCCACCTGCGAGGTCCCGATGCAGAAGCAGCCAATCGAGAGCAGCTCGGGCGCGCTGCGGATGTCGTCGGCGCGCAGGTGGGTGGCAGAGCGGATGCCGACCACGTCGTGGCTGGCCAGCACCTGGCGCAGTTCGGCACCGGCCAGGGCGCCGGTGCGGCGCTCGACCTGCAGGCCGGCTTCAGCCAGCCGGGCATTGGCGCTCTGGTGGATGTTCTCGAGCAGGATCGCAGTGGTCACGTTCGTTTCCGCATGGAGGGTTGGCGGCGCTTGCCGCATCGTCACCATTCTGCGCGCAAAAAAGCCCGTGGGCCGGGGAGCCCCTGCTGCCGGCAATGGCACCGGCTGCCTCGCTGGCGTCGCTTCAGCGCGAGCGGCGCGCGTCGCCGCCGAGCGGGTCGACGATGATCATGGTCTGGCGCAGCACGCCGGCGTCATCGAAGTAGCAGCTGAAATGCGCGGTCTGCAAGCCATCTTTGTACATGCGCCAGGACCAGGCTTCACGTTTCATCAGGGCGTAGTACTGGATGGGCTCGCGCGGCAGGCCAAAGTGCTCCTGCACGTCCTTCTTGGTCCAGGTCCCGACCTGGGCGCGGTAGATCTCCGTCTCGGTCAGCATCTGGCGATAGTTGGTGAGCTTGCCGCCGGCGTCGAAATCGGCGGCGTAGACCTCATGGCCAAGGGGCTGGCGCGACCAGATCCAGCGGCTGGTGCCGTCGGCGAGGCGGTAGGTCTCGGTGGGGGATCCGAATGTACTGCGTACGGCACTTTCCGGGCTGCCGATCATTCGCTTGCCGGTCTGTTCCGGCTGCAAGGTCGCACAGGCCCCGAGCGAGCCGAGCACGACAGCGGCGACGCACAGTTCGCCGATACACCGGGATGGCGTGCGGGATTGCATGGCGCTCTCCTGCGGACGAGATGCCCGCATCCGGCCATTCTCCGTCCGCCAGGCCGGCCCGTGCAACACCGGCTGGGGCGGGGGGCAGCCGGCCGCCGGTCAGTGCGGCGCCGGCGCTGGCTCAGCAGCGGCCTTTCTTGGCTTGTCCCGGCGGGCAGAAGGACTCGTTGCCGTACGGGTCGACGCGGCAGTTGCCCTTCTTTGCCTGCCCCGGCGGGCAGCCCTGGGGGCCGCTGCCGTAGGTGTCATAAGGGGCTACCACGCAGCCGCCCAGCAGTGCGCTGCAGGCGACCAGAAGGGCCAGAGCGGATTTCATCGCATTCTCCTTGTTGTGGGGGATTCCGTTTGCGACAGGAGAATAGATGGTGGCAGCGCCTTTGTCTGTAAGGAATAGTGAAAACGATCCGCTCAGGATGAATGCCGGCTACTTGCCCGCGGCGCTGGCGGGGCGCTTTCCGGCTGGCCCGGGCCGGCGCACCGCACGGATCTTGCCGCTGTTGCCGCCGCCGCAGAAGAACTGGTCGCCGCCATCGGACTCCAGCCCCGACACGCCCGCACCGGCCGGCATGGTGACCGATTCCAGCACCGCGCCCGATTGCGGGTCGATGCGCCGCAGCTCGCTCTGGTCACCTTCCCAGGTGCCGTGCCAGAGCTCGGCATCAACCCAGGTGACGCCGGTGACAAAGCGGTCGGACGTGATGGTGCGCAGGATCGCCCCCGTCTGCGGATCGACCTGGTGGATCTTCCGCTCCCGGTACTGGCCCACCCACAAGGTGCCTTCGGCCCAGGCAAGCCCCGAGTCGCCGCCGCCGCCCGGCGCGGGGATCGTGGCCAGCACGCGGCCGCTTTGCGGATCGATCTTCTGGATCCGGTCCTCGGCAATCTGGTACAGGTGCTGGCCGTCGAAAGCCGTTCCGGCATGGGCGGCGACATCGAGCGAGCGCAGTGTCCTGCCGGTGACCGGGTCCAGGGCATTGAGCTTGTCTCCGCTGGCAAACCAGACCCGCTGGCCGTCATAGCTGACACCGTGGACGTTCTCGACGCCGGGGAAGGGGCCATACTCGCGAAGCACTTCGGCTTGTGATCGTTTCATGCTGTGATCCTGTTGGCTTGGGGATGGCTACATGCTAGTCAACCGGCAGCGGCGAGGGGAGTAACAAGGTCGTCGTGAATCCCGGCACCGGCGGCGTCATCCAGCGGCGCGCGCGCCCGTGGCCAAGGGACTGGATCTTGCCCGCTGCCGCCAGCGTTTCCAGTGCCCGTTGCACCGAGCGCTGGCCGGCACCCAGCGCCAGCGCGAGCGCGGAACTGGACCATGACTCGCCATCGGCCAGCAAGGCGAGCACTGCTGCGTGCTTCTCTTCCACAGGCCGCGCCAGCACCACTACCTCGCGCGCGCGCTGCGGCACCAGTGCGAAGCCGCGCCCGGTTGCCGTGACGCCGGCAAATGCGCCAAGCACCGCCCGCAGCCGCCCGATCTCGACACGCAGCCGCGCGCGGTGCGAAGCATCGGCATGCCTGGTGCGGAAGGCGTGCGCGATCAGCGTGTCCCGGGGCACGTCGGCGGGCCAGGCCTCGGCCAGCGCGCGCGCCAGCGTGAACAACACCGGCCGCCTGGCGAGCGAGACCGCGGTGCCAGCGCAGCGCACGGCATAGCGGCACGCATCGACGACCAGCGCTTTCGATGCCAGCAGCGCTTCGACTTCCTCGAGCAGCAGCGGCCGTTCCTCGCCGCGCGCGATGCGGCGTGCCGCGGGGCTATGCAGCGCCAGGGCCGCGCTTTCTACCTCGGCGCGCAAGGATGGGATGCCGGCGCGCTGCGCCGCGTGCGCGGCCTGTGCCAGCGCGGCGCGCGCCGGCCGGGTCTGCACGCGCCGCATCGCGATGCCCGCCACGATCAGGGCATGGGTTGTGCGCAATGCGGGCGGGAAGGGGGTGGGGTCAAGCCCGGCAAGCGCCTGCTCGGCGTCGTCGATGCGGCCGATCAGCAGCAGCCGCCGTATCTCCAGATAGCGCGCATGGGCGGCGTTGACCCAGTCGCCGTGCGCTTCCAGGGTGGCGCGCGCGCTGTCCAGCGTCTTTGCGGGCCAGCCCAGGTCGCGCGAGACAAAGGCGATTTCGGTTTCGGCCACCACGCACCTGGCGCGCGCGACGGCTTCGCGCGGACCGAAGGCGCGCGCCGCGCTGCGCAACAGTGCCCGCGCGCGGATGAGGTCGCCAAGCTGCGCCATGGCGATGCCGCGCAGCGCCAGCGCCGGCGGATCGTCGCGCAGGGCAACCCGGTTCAGCGCGCCAAGCGGATCGCCCGCGGCGAGCGCTAGCGCCGCGGCGGCAATGCGTGAGTCCATCCGAATCCCGCCAGAAATCCCGCCACACTTGTCACTCCCACCGTTGGAAGCCGGCGCCTAATCTAGCACACGAACACCAACCAACGGAGGGATGCACGATGACCACACACAGCACCGGAACCCGTGAAGCCTGGCTGGCCGCGCGGCGCGAACTGCTCGAGGCCGAGAAGGATCTCACCCGACGCAGCGATGAACTGGCACGGCAGCGCCAGGCCTTGCCGTGGGTTCGAATCGACAAGCCCTACCGGTTCGAGACCGCGGCGGGCAGCGCCGCGCTGGCAGACTTGTTCCAGGGACGTTCGCAACTGCTGGTCTACCACTTCATGTTCGGCCCGGACTACCAGGCAGGTTGCCCGTCCTGCTCCGCGATTGCGGACGGGTTTGACGGCTTTGCCGTCCACCTGGCGCATCACGACGTCACGCTGGCCGCGGTGTCGCGGGCACCGTTGGCGAAATTGCTGGCGTACCAGCGGCGCATGGGCTGGACCTTCTCGTGGGCGTCGTCGCAGGGCAGCGACTTCAACACGGACTTCAGCGTCTGGTTCAGCGAAGCGCAACAGCGCCAGGGCGATATCGACTACAACTACCGGCGCGAGGCGGCATTCGCCTGGCGACCTGAACTGGAGGCCGGCGGCGCAGCGGCCGAGGCCCAGTTTGCTGCCATGTGCGGCACCGATGCCGCAACGTACCAGCGCGACCGGCCCGGCATGAGCGCCTTCGCGCTGGAAGATGGCGTTGTGTACCACACCTATTCCACCTATGCGCGCGGGATGGATGGCCTGTGGGGCATGTACCAGTGGCTGGACCGCGCGCCGCGCGGACGCAACGAGGCCGGGGTCTGGTGGCGCCGGCACGACGAGTACGAGCAGGGCTGAGGCAGGCCGTGTCCAGCGTACTCACCGCGCACAGGCCGGCGCGCTCACGCAGCGCCGGCCCGCGCCTTGCCTTCTTTGGCATCCTGGCCGTGCTATTCATCGCCGGCGTGGCGGCGACACTCGCCTGGCATGCGTCCATGCCCGCAATGGGCGCGACGCCGATGCCCGGCGGCTGGACCATGTCGATGGCGTGGATGCGGATGTGCGGCCAGACCTGGATCCGCACGGCAATGGCCTTCCTCGGCATGTGGTTCGCCATGATGGTGCCGATGATGCTGCCCTCGCTGGCACCGATGCTGTGGCGCTACCGCCAGGCGCTGGCGGCGGCAGGGCAGGTCCGCCCGGGCATGTCGACGGTACTGGCGGGCGCCGGCTACTTCTTCGTGTGGGGCATGGTGGGCCTCGCCGTTTTCCCGGTTGGCGCTGCGCTGGCAGCGATAGCCATGCAGGCGCAGGGCCTGGCGCGCGCGGCGCCGCTCGCTGCTGCGGTGGTCCTGGTGATAGCAGGCGTGCTGCAGTTCACCGCGTGGAAAGCACGGCAGCTTGCCTGCTGCGCCAGCGCAGCGGGCCGCACGCGCGCACTGCCGGCGGATGCCGGCTCGGCGTGGCGCCATGGCCTGCGGCTGGGCGCGCACTGCACCCGGTGCTGTGCGGGCTTGACCGCGGCATTGCTCGTCATGGGCGTGATGGACCTGCGCGTGATGGCAGCGGTGACATTGGCGATGACGCTCGAACGATGGAAGCCGGCGGGTGCGCACGTGACCAGGCTTGCGGTACGGCTCACCGGGGCCGTCCTGGTCGGCGTGGGCGTGGCTACGCTCGTGCAGGCAGGTTGGGGCGGATGACGGCAGGGTACTCGTGTCCTGTTCCGCAGATACCTTGCCATGAAATCGCCCAGTTGGCCGCCATGCGTCGTTGCTCGTCGTTGCCATAGCTACGGCTATGGCGCCTCCTCGCGCCTGGCCTGACGACCAACTGGACGACAAGCTATCTGCGGAACAGGACACTAGCCCAGCGCGACCGCGAACAGCGCCGCAATCAGCGGCCGCTCCTTGCGCACCGCCAGGCAGCACAGCGAATAATCGATCGACAGCAGCGGCTCGTCGACCGGCACCACCTGCAGGCCCGGCAGCGGGATGCATTCGATCTGCGTGACGAAGCTGATGCCCATGCCATTGGCCACTGCATGCAGGATGGCCTCGCGGCTGTTGATCTCCATCACGCAGTTCAGCGCCACGCCATGCTGTGCGCACGCGCGTTCAACCCGGAGCCGGGTCTTCGAGCCCGGCTCGCGCAGGATCACGGCTTCGCCGGCGACCTCCTGCACCGTGATCGAAGCGCGCGCGGCCAGCGGATGGCCGGCCGGCATCACGGCAACGATGCGCTCTTTCCGATACGGCGCGATATGCAGGCCATCGACCGGATCGGGCTCGGCCAGGATGCCGACGTCGATATCGAAATCCTGCAGGCCGCGCAGCACCGAGGCTTCCGAGCCGATGGTGACCGTCAGTTCCAGCGAAGCATGGGTGGAACGGAAACTACGCGCCAGCCCCAGCGCGATCGGCGGCGACACCGCGCCCACGCGCACCAGCCCGGTCTTGAGCTTGTGCGCGCTCTGCAGGAACTGCATGGCCTCTTCTTCCTGCCCGAACAAGCCCTGGGTGATGGCGTAGAGCCGCTCGCCGGTGTCGGTCAGGCGCACGGTGCGGCCCGCGCGCAGGAACAGCTCCACGCCGAAGCGCGTCTCCAGCGCCTTGACCTGGTCGGTCACGGTCGGCTGCCCGATATGCAGGTATTGCGCCGCGGCAGTGAAGCCGCCCGTCCGGGCGACCGCATGGAAGCAGCGGATCGACTTGTAGTACTGGTGGAACATGGGGTCTCGATGGGGGCTGGCCGCCGTTCTGCGCGGTGTGTGCGGCGAGTCTCCCACAGACGCGTGCCGTTGCGTACAGGGTTTCCCCGAGGCCGGCAGCGTGCCGGCGATCCATCGGTTTTGGCGCACCTCGCCGTCAAAGATGCGATTGGACCGGGGGTTTGGCGTCTCCCAAACTTCAGCCACCAGGAAACGCGGCTCAAGCTGCCGCCCAGGCTACCCAGAAAAGAAGTGAGGAGACCCCATGAACCATGCCTACCACAACCCCGTGTCGATCCATTGCGGGGCTGGCAGCCTTGACCGGCTCCCGGCCCTGCTGCACGGCCGGCGCGTCGTCGTCGTGACCTTTCCCGAAGCGCGTGCGCTGGGGCTGGTGGCGCGGCTTGAAGCCCTGCTGGGCGCAGACCTTGCCGGGCTGATCGAAGACGTGCAGCCGAACCCGGATGTCGCCCAGTTGTCCGGCCTGTACAACCGCTTCTGGGAAGACGCCGACGCCTGCGACGCCATCGTTGCGGTCGGTGGCGGCAGCGCGATCGATACCGCCAAGGCGTTGATGGTAGGGACCAGGTCGGGCCGGTTCGATTCGCTGATCAGCCTGCTGGCGACCGGCAAGGCGTTCACGCCGGCGCAGGTCAAGCCGCTGATCGCGGTGCCGACGACTGCCGGAACCGGCAGCGAAGTGACGCCCTGGGCCACCATCTGGGACGCCGCGAACCAGAAGAAGTACTCGCTTCACCTGCAGGCAACCTGGCCCGAAGCGGCCATCGTGGATGCGGAGCTGATGATGTCGGTGCCGCGGGGCACCACGATCTCCACCGGGCTCGATGCCCTGTCCCACGCGCTGGAATCGATCTGGAACGTCAACGCCAACCCGATTTCCGACACCTTCGCGATTTCGGCGGTGGAGGACATCTTCGACACCTTGCCGGAACTGGTGCGCAACCTGGACGACATTTGCCTGCGTGAGCGCATGGCGCTGGCCGCCCTCAAGGCCGGAATGGCGTTCTCCAATACCAAGACGGCACTTGCGCACTCCATCTCCTACGAAATGACGCTGCGCCATGGCCTGCCGCACGGCATCGCGTGCTCGTTCACGCTGCCGATGGTGCTTGAAAAGGCGTGGGCACGCCGGCCCGACCGCGACCGCACGCTGCAGCGGCTGTTCGGGCCGGTGCTGGGCGACGGGCAGCAGCGGCTGCGCGCCTTCCTGCAGGACCTGGGCGTGAAGACCGAGTTTGCCGACTACGGCGTCTCCGACGACGAGGCCGGCGCCATGATCGCGCGTGCGCTGGACGGCGCCCGGGGCAAGAACTTCATCGGCGCTGTGCCGGCCTAGTGGCACGACCCCCGGCCGACGGGTGCAGCCGGCCAACACGAGCCCGCAATACGGGCCGACAATACAAGAGGAGACAAAAATGGAAACTGCCGATCGCATCCAGGCAGGGGCGTTCGTCGCTCCGGCCGGGCATTCGTTCCGGCGCGCCCAGTGGCGCATGCTGCTGGCCGCGATGTTCTGCTACTTCTTCTTCTACACCGGGCGGCAAACCTTTGGCTTCGCCATTCCCGGCATCCAGCAGGAATTCGGGTTTTCCAAGGAAGCGCTGGGCTGGGCCTCCACCTGCCTGCTGTGGTGCTACGCCATCGGGCAGGCCATCAACGGCAACCTGGGCGACAAGTTCGGCGGCCGCCGCGTGATGACCGCCGGCGCGATCCTGTCGTGCGCCGCCAACTGGGTGGTCAGCTTCGCCGTCGGCTTCAAGAGCCTGGCGATTCCCTGGGGCATCAACGGCTACTTCCAGGCCCTTGGCTGGGCGCCCGGCAGCCGGCTGCTGTCGAACTGGTGGGGCGCCGAGGAACGCGGCAAAGTCTACGGCTTCTACGTGTTCGCGGCCGGCTGCGCCTCGGTGCTGTCGTTCGTCACCTCGATCGTGGTCGTGAACATCCTGCACCTGGACTGGCGCTGGATCTTCCGCCTGCCGGTGCTGCTGATGCTGGTGGGCGGCATCACCTTCTTCCTGATCGTGCGCGAGCGGCCGGAAGACCTTGGCTTCAAGTCGCCCGATACCGGCGTGGCCAAGGCCGAGGATGCGGAGAAGGCCACGGCAGTCGAGACCGATGCCGGCGAAAGCTCCTGGTCGCGCTACAAGGCCGTGCTGCGCAACCCGCGGCTGCTGGTCGCGGGCCTGTCGATCGGTTTCCAGAATGCCGCGCGCTATGGCCTGATCGTCTGGGTGCCGGTCCACTTCCTGGGCAAGAACTGGAAGAGCGCCGAGACCCTGATCGACCCGGCCTGGATCTCGGTGGCGCTGCCGGTGGGCATGGCCTTCGGCGCGCTGTCCAACGGCTGGATTTCCGACCGCCTGTTCGGCTCCAGCCGCAGCAAGGCCATCATGCTCTACATGGTGCTGGGTGCGATTGCCTCGATGATCATGTACCAGCTGCCCACGGGCATGGGCGCGATCGTCGCGCTGTTCCTTGCCGGCTTCTTCGTGTACGGCCCCGCCTCGTCCTTCTGGGCGCTGTGCCCGGACCTGGTCGGCGCCAGGCGGGCCGGCACCGCCACCGGCATCCTGAACTTCTTCTCGTACCTGCTCGCAGGCCTGGGCGAACCTCTGATCGGCCGCATCCTGGACCAGTCCGGCAATACCTCGCTGGTGTTCCCGATCGTGGCAACCAGCTGCATCATCAGCGCCGTGATCGCGGCCTTCATCCGCCGCTGAGCGCGCCGGGCCGGCAAGGCGCCGACCCGCCCGCGACGGCTGCATCTCCTTCCACCCACTGCTCAAGACCCGCGAGGGCAAGCTCATGACCGCATTGCAAGCCACCCCCGAAATCCGCCACGAAGCGCTGCGCATCGCCGGCGAGAAGATCTACCGCGAAGACGTGATCGAGGTGACCTATCCGTACACCGGCGAAGTCATCGCCACCGTGCCGAAGGCCACGCTCGACGACGTGCGCCGCGCCTACCGCATCGCGCGCGACTACCAGCCCACGCTGACGCGCTATGAACGCTACAAGATCCTGATGCGCGCGGGCGAGATCATCGCCTCGCGCCTGGATGAGATCTCGCGCACCATCACGCTGGAATCCGGCCTGTGCCGCAAGGATTCGCTGTACGAGGTGGGCCGCGCCTCTGACGTGCTGCTGTTTGCCGCCAACCAGGCGCTGGTCGACGACGGCCAGGTGTTCTCGTGCGACCTGACCCACCACGGCAAGAGCCGCAAGGTCTATACGCTGCGCGAGCCGCTGCTGGGCATGATCACCGCGATCACGCCGTTCAACCACCCGTTGAACCAGGTGATCCACAAGGTGGCGCCGTCGGTGGCCACCAACAACCGCATGGTGCTCAAGCCCAGCGAGAAGACGCCGCTGGCGGCCTACCTGCTGGCCGATATCCTGTATGAGGCCGGGCTGCCGCCGCAGATGCTGTCGGTCATCACCGGCGACCCGCGCGAGATCGCCGACGAGATGCTGACGCACCCGGACGTGGACCTGGTGACCTTCACCGGCGGCGTGCCGATCGGCAAGTACATCGCCGCCACGGCCACCTACAAGCGCCAGGTGCTGGAGCTGGGCGGCAACGACCCGATCATCGTGATGGAAGACGCCGACCTGGAAGAGGCCGCCACGCTGGCCGCCAGCGGCTCGTACAAGAACTCCGGGCAGCGCTGCACGGCGATCAAGCGCATGCTGGTGCATGAGTCGGTGGCGGACCGCTTTGTCGACCTGCTGGTGGCGAAGACCGAAGCGCTCAACTACGGCGATCCCATGGACCCGAAGGTGGACATGGGCACCGTCATCGACGAAGCCGCGGCGATCCAGTTCGAGGCGGTGGTCAATGAAGCGATTGCCGCCGGGGCCACGCTGCGCTACGGCAATATCCGGCGCGGCGCGCTGTATTCGCCGACGGTGCTCGATCATGTCGATCCCGAAATGACCGTGGCCAGGCATGAGACCTTCGGGCCGGTGTCGCCGGTGATCCGCTTCAGGGACATTGGAGATGCGATCCGCATCTCCAACGGCACCGCCTACGGCCTTTCGTCGTCGGTCTGCACCAACCGGCTCGACTACATCACGCGCTTTGTGCGGGAGCTGAAGGTCGGCAGCGTCAATGTGCGCGAGGTGCCGGGCTATCGCCTGGAGCTGACGCCGTTCGGCGGCATCAAGGACTCCGGACTGGGCTACAAGGAAGGCGTGCTGGAGGCGATGAAGAGCTTTACCAACACCAAGACATATTCGTTGCCTTGGTAGTTAGCGCCCGGTCCTGGCGGTCACGGACTAAGCAGGCGTTCCTGTGCGTGCGGCGTGCCATGGTTGCCGGCAGCCAGGAACGAAGTGTCTTCGCGCAGGGCGCCGGGCATGCCTGCCGGCGCGGCGCACAGCAGCGCGTTCATCTGGGACAGCTCGCGCAGGGTGTCCAGGTGCAGGGCGCTGGTTTCCACGCTTGCGGTACGGCGCTGCGCGACACGGGCAATGTGGCGGGCGGTGAAGCCCTCGGCGCGCGCCTGGAAGTCGCCGGCGCATTCGAGAAGCAACGCCGACGCTGCGCGGTCGTTGGCAACAAAGAGCGACATCCTGGTACGCAGGTTGGCCACCAGCATGTCGCATAGTTCCAGCAGTTCGGCGCTGCCCTCGGCCGAGAAGCAGAAGTTGCGGGCGAGCTTGCGCTGGTCCAGGTCGACCAGGATCCGTTCGACGATATCGCCCGCGTACTCCAGGTTGATATTGACCAGCATGATCGCATCCCAGCGTGCGGCATCCTCGCCGTCGAGGCTGCCGGCGTCGACGTCGGTCAGGTACATCTTGACGGACGAATAGAGGTCGTCGATGCGGTCGTCCAGCGCGCGGCAGCGGGCGTTCGCGGCGCGGTCGTTGCCCACGATCGAGAGCTTCATGCCATTGAGCATCTCCTCGATCACGTCGCCGATGCGCACGACCTCGCGCGTGGCATTGCCCAGCGCGACGGACGGGTGCCGCAGGTCGCCCTGGCTCAGGTAGCGCGCGCCGCCGGGCGCCGCGTCGTCGTGCGCATCAGGCAGCCATCGGGTGCAGAGGGCCGCCACCGGATTGACAAACCAGATCAGCGTTGCGGCCAGGGTCAGGTTGAAGGCCATGTGGAAGTCGATGGCCATGGTGCCGGCACTGCTGCCCAGGCGCGCCAGCAGCCAGGGGATGGCGTCAAGCAGCGGCAGGAATGCCAGTATCCCCACGAACCGGAAGATCAGGTTCGCGAGCGATACGCGCCGGGCAGCAGGCGCACTGCCGGAATTGGCCAGGCAGGCTATCAGTCCACTGCCCAGATTGGCGCCGAGCACCAGCGGCAAGGCGGTGGCAGGGCCGATGACACCACCCATGGCCAGCGTTGCAGTCAGCAGTACCGCGGCCAGGCTGGAGTACGCGAGCAACGTCACAAGGGCGCCGATCACCAGCGCCAGCAGTGCGTCGTTGCCAAGCGAGGTGAAGATGGCGCGCACGATCTCGGCGTGCAGCAGCGGCGCGGCGTAGAGGCGGATCAGCTGCAAGGCCAGCGTGATCAGCCCCAGTCCCACGATGACTTCGCCGGCCTGTCCGCGCAGGCTGGCCTTGCCGGACAGGCGCAGGGCAATGCCGATCACCAGCAGCAGTGGCGAGAGCCAGGAGATATCGACCGACAGCAAGCGTGCCATCAGGCTGGTGCCGACGTCGGCACCGAGCACGATCGGCAGTGCCGCCGGCAACGACACCAGGCCCCCTGCCACAAAGGCGCTGGTCATCAGCGCCGTCGCGCTGCTGCTCTGGATCAGCGCGGTCACGCCAAGCCCGGCCAGGAAGCCACGCGCGGGACTGGCCGTGCCCGCGGCCAGCACCAGCCGCAAGCGCGGCCCCAACAGCTCCAGCATGCCGTGGCGCGTCACATGCGCGCCCCAGATCAGCAGTGCGACCCCGGACATCAGGGAAAGCAGGATTTGCATGGCGCCGCCCCCTGGTGGTGGCTGTCTTCGCGGCCACCCTTATCTGCTTGTTGAGGAAGCGTGCCGGCCAGGCCGGCACACACCGGACTTAGTCCGCGTGGTTCAGCGCCAGCCGCAGGATGTCGAAATTGCGCAGCCGCTGGCCTGCGGGCGCAGTGACCTTGCGGTTGAACAGCAGCGGCACCTTCTGCTCGGACAGGCCGCCGTGCGAGCGCAGCGGGGCATCCAGGCCACTCAGGTCATGGCGCGCCGGCGTGGTGCCGAGCACGGTCAGGCGTTCGCTGACCACCACCAGGTCGCCGATGCGGTCGGGCGGCAGCTCGAAGCGCTCGCTGGCGGCGCGCTTGTCCAGCACCAGTTCGATCCCGGGCAGTGCGGCGATGGCTTCATGCACGGCCTGTTGATCGGTGCCGGCAGGCAGGTACACGGTCGCGTAGGAGCCCAGTGCGCCATGGTGGGCGACGTAGGGATCGGTGATCGGCAGCAGCACGCGCGTGGCGTCCGCGCCGAAACGCTCGTCCAGCACCTGCTGCAGGAACAGGATGTTGGCCTTGCCCAGCGAATCGGTCTTGGCATTCATGCCGTGGTCGGCGGTGACGCCGATGACCGCACCCAGCGCGTCCAGGCGCTGCAGGTAGCTGTCGATCATGGCGTAGAAGGCACTGGCCTGCGGCGTTCCCGGGGCATGCTTGTGCTGGATGTAGTCCGTGGTGGACAGGTACATCAGGTCGGGGCGGACGGTTTCCAGCAAGGCCACGCCGGCGGCGAACACGAACTCGGACAGGTCGGCGCTGTAGACCGAGGGCAGCGGCATGCCGACCTTGCGCAGCACGTCGTCGATGCCGTTGTCTTCGATGGTGGCCTGGTCGGCCTTCTCCGCCGAGAAGCAGATGCCCCTGAGGCCGTGGCCCAGCAACGCGCGCAGCTTGTCCTTGGCGGTGACCACCGCCACCGATGCGCCGGCCTGCGCTGCCGCGGCCAGCACGGTGGGGGCGCGCAGGTAGCGGGCGTCGTTCATCAGCACCTCGGCGCCGGCTTCGGTGTCGTAGAAGAAGTTGCCGCAGATGCCGTGCACCGACGGCGGCACGCCGGTCACGATCGACAGGTTGTTGGGGTTGGTGAACGATGGCACCACGCAATCGCCGGTCAGCACGGTACCGCGTTTGGCCAGGCTGGCGAAGAAGGGGGTGGCGCCCGCCTGCACGGCAAGGCTGATGTATTCCTGCTCGCAGCCGTCGATGCAGACGATGACGGTGGGGCGGGCGGGAAGCTGGTAGTGGTGGCCGTTGACCTGGATCTGGGTGCTCATGGCGTCTCTTGCGGAGGGATTGTGAATGGGATTTGCCTGAGACCCATGCTAAGTTAGGCGATAAGCTCTCACAATCGAGTTTATTTTCCAGATCCTGTCAGGAAATCTCACAATGCCGCACAAGCTGCCCCCGCTCAACGCCCTGCGCATCTTCGAGGTTGCCGCCCGCGCCGGCAGCTATTCGGCGGCCGCGCGCGAGCTGCACCTGACCCATGGCGCGGTCAGCCGGCAGATCGAGATCCTGGAGCAATGGCTGGGGCAGCCGCTGTTTATCCGCCAGGGCCAGCGCATGGTGCCGACTGTCCACGCGCAGGCGTTCGCGCGCGAGATCAGCACGGCGTTCGACCAGATCAGCGCCGCTTCCGAGCGCTATGGCCGCATCGCCACGCGCAAGGTGGTGCGGGTCAATGCCCCGGCAACCTTTGCCATGCGCTGGCTGATTCCGCGGCTGGATGACTTCCGGCGCCAGCAGCCGGAGGTCGATGTGCGTGTGTCGACCGCCTTCAGCAACGAGGCGGGATTCAACGGCACCTTTGACGTGGCGATACGGCGCACCCTCGAACGTGGCGAGCAGTTCGAGTCAGTGCCGATCTTTTCGGAGTACCAGACGGTGATCGCCAGTCCGGCGATACTGGAGCAGGTGCCGTTGCAGGGGGTAGAGGACCTGGTGGAGGGCGTCTTCCTCTATACGGAGACCCGGCCGGGAAGCTGGGAATCGTGGCTGCAGCAGGCGGGACATGCCTCGCTGCTGCCGGTGCGCACGCTGCGCTTCGACCATTTCTTTGTCACGCTGCAGGCGGTGGTGGACAGCCTTGGCTTTGCCATCGGCACCTTTCCGACCCTGGAAACGGACCGCGCGGGCGGGCGCATTGCGACGCCGTTTGCCGCTATCCGCGCACCGGGCAATACCTATCATGCGCTGGTGCCGCGCGATGCCGACAAGCCGCTGCATCTGCGCGCGTTCCTGGAGTGGCTGCAGCAGCAGGGGCAGGCGGCCGCGGCGACCTGAAGCGGCGCGCGCCGGGGAAGCGGGGTGAGGGTGGCGCGCGGCCCGCGCGATGCGGGCCTGCGCTGAGACGGGAGCTCAGGCCCCGTCGAGGAACGCGCTGCGCTGGCCCAGGCGCGAGCCGAGCGCATCGGGTGCCAGGCTCATGCTGGCGGGGTCCACGGCCGAGGCGGGGCTGCCTGCCATGGACGGGTCGGCGGCTGCCGGCGCCATGCCCGGCTGGGCCGCCTGTACCGGAGCCTGGGCATAGCTGCCGCCCGCTGCGGGTGCCACCTGGGCCGACGGCGCTGCCGACGGCATGGCTTGCGCGGGCTGGGCGGACTGCACCGGCTGAGTGGATTGCATCGGCTGCATCGGCTGCGTCATTGGCATCGGCTGGCTCGGCTGCAGGGGCTGAGCCTGCTGCGCAAACAGCGGGTAGGACGCGATCATCGCGCCAGCCACGACCAGGGATTTCGCCAGATGTTGCTTCATTCGTGTACCTCCTAGAACGCCTACAGGCAAGGGAACAGTCACTGTAGCGCCGCGGCACCTGACATTCTGTTTGATTTTGCAACGGTCGTTAACCAGCCTTGCCATCGCGGCCAGGGCAGGTTAATTGCGCGCGCGGCCTGCAAATCTTGCGCGGCCGTCAACGCCGGGCCAATCGCTTGAGCGCCGCGGGGTCCAGCAGTTCGATCTGGCGGTACTCGCGGCGGATCAGGCCCGCGTCTTCCCACGCCTGCAGGTACTTGGCCACGGTCTGGCGCGAGCGGTTGACCATGTCGCCAAGGTCCTCAGCGCTGATGCGCACGACATGGTCGGTGCGGTCGGCCAGTTCCAGCAGGCGCGCCGCCATGCGCGCGTCGATGGGCGCCTGCGCCGCGCTTTGCGCGTGGTCGAACGCTACGCGCAGGCGCGCGCAGATCTGCTGCACGATCAGCTGCATGCCTTCCGGATGCGCGGCCAGGATGCGGTGGAAGTCGCGCTGGCTCAGCACCATCAGTTCCGTGTTGCCGACGGCGAAGGCGTCGTGCGTGCGCGGCTTGCCGTCCAGCAGCGAGATCTCGCCGAACCAGCGGCCACGCCCGATCACCGAGTACACCGACTCGCGCCCGCCCGTGCTGACCCGGCTCATGCGCACCCGGCCCGACAGCACCATGCAGAAGTAGGTGGGCGGATCGCCGCGCGCGAAGATCATCTCGCCGTCGCCAAAGCGCAGGCGGCGTGCGGCGTTCGCCACGGCATCGAGCACGCCCGGCGGCGCATTGCGCAGCCAGCCGCTGGCCAGCACGCTGCGCGGCAGCGTGCGCACCGGCTCCACCGCTCTCGATCCACTCTTCACATCAGCCTTCACATCGCTCTCCTGCTGGAGCCGAGATTGTCCAATACTTAACAGACTTTGGCGCGGTGCGCCCGGACAATGCATCGATTCAATGACTCACATGCCCCGGGGAGGTGTACGCATATGGCGCAAATCCAGCTCGTCGATTCAATCAGGGACCGCGTCTCCGACGCCGAATGGCAGATGCGCGTGGACCTGGCGGCCGCGTACCGCCTGGTCGCCCACTTTGGCTGGGACGACCTGATCTTCACCCATATCTCGGCACGCGTGCTCGAAGCGCCGGACCAGTTCCTGATCAACCCGTACGGGATGATGTTCGACGAGATCACGGCATCGAGCCTGGTCAAGGTCGACCACGAAGGGCAGCCCGTGCTGGAAACGCCGTATGACGTCAACCCGGCCGGCTTCATCATCCACAGCGCCGTGCATGAGGCGCGCCCCGAAGTCGGCTGCGTGATGCACACGCATACCTCGCACGGCGTCGCCGTCTCGGCGCAGCAGGCGGGCCTGCTGCCGATCTCGCAGCAGTCGATGTTCGCGCTGACCGGGCTGGCGTACCACGACTATGAGGGCGTGGCGCTGCGCGAGGACGAAAAGGCGCGGCTGGTGGCCGACCTGGGCCGCTGCAAGCAGATGATCCTGCGCAACCATGGCCTGCTGACGTGCGGGCGCACGGTATCCGATGCTTTCCTGACCATGTACACGCTCGAGTCCGCCTGCCGCATCCAGATCCTGGCGCAAAGCGGCGGCACGCCGCTGACCATGGTGCCCGAAGCCGCCAGCGCCAACATGGGCCAGCAGGCGCGCCAGGCCACCAAGGGCAAGGGCTCCAACCTGGCCTGGCCGGGCCTGCTGCGCCGCCTCGACCGCATCAACCCTGACTACCGCAACTGACCATGGCCATCCTCGTTCACCTGCCGTCGTTCATGGCGGTTCCCATCACTGCCGCGCTGCGCGAAGCCGCGCCGGACATCACCGTGTGGAACGGCCGCGAGGCCGCCGTCGCGGAACAGGTCGAAGCCATCATCGCCTGGGGCCTGAAGCCCGGCGTGCTGCCGGCCTACCCTAAGCTGCGGCTGGTCTGCGCCGCCACCGCGGGCGTCGACAAGCTGCTGGCGGCGCCGGACCTGCCGCCTGGCATGCCGGTCACGCGCATCGTCGATCCCGGCCAGCAGACCGGCATCGCCCACTACGTGCTGGCGATGGCGCTGCGCCATACCCGCGCGCTCGGCCGGTACGCCGAACAGCAGCGCCGCGGCGAATGGAAGCGCCACCCGGGGCGCGATGTGTCGCGCTGCCGCGTGGGTGTGCTGGGGCTGGGCGAGATCGGCAGCGAGGTGGCGCGCATGTTTGCCGCCATCGGCTACCCGGTCAGCGGCTGGAGCCGCAGCGCCAAGCATCTGCCCGGCGTGACCGACTTCACCGGCGACGACGGGCTGGATACGATGCTGGCGCAGAGCGAGATCCTGGCCTGCACGCTGCCGCTGACGCCGCGCACCGAGGGCATGCTGAACCGCCAGACGCTGTCGCGGCTGCCCAAGGGGGCGTTCCTGATCAACGTCGGGCGTGGCGAGCATGTGGTCGAGCCCGACCTGGTCGCACTGATCGACGAAGGCCACCTTGCCGGCGCGGCGCTTGACGTGTTTGCCAAGGAGCCGCCCGCGGCGGACGATCCGGTCTGGAACCATCCCCGCATCGAGGCCACGCCGCATATCGCGGCCGACCCCTCGTACGAACTGGTGGCGCGGCAATGCATCGACAACCTGCGGCGCGCGCGCGACGGGCGTGAACTGTTGAACCAGGTGGACCGGCAGGCGGGCTACTGAGGGCCCGGCGTGCCGGTCCGTCCGGATGGCTATGTCACGCTCACATCGGCGGTGCCGGCCGCCACCTCCAGCAGCCGCGTGCTCGCCGTGGCAGGTAGCGCCGGAGCCGTGCCGCCTTCGAGCAGCTTGAGCGTATGGAAGGTGCAGCTCAGCTTCTCGGGCGTCAGGGTGACCAGCGCGTAGCCCTCGGCGTTGGAGTCGGCGTGGCGCAGCCACGCGTTGAAGGCGCGCAAGGTGGTGTCGAAGGTGTTCACCACCGCGCCGCCCACGTTGCTGTAGACCAGTTCACGCAGCGCGGCGAAGGCCTGGTCGTTGTCGACGATCGAGCGGAATGAACTGAGCAGGGAGTTGCTAGACAGACCGGCCGTGACCAGGTCCACCATCACCGGCGCTGGCGTCGGCGCATCGTAGTCGTCCATCACCTGGCCGGCAAAGAAGGCGTGGATATCGCCGCTCAGCGCCACCACATTGCGCACGCCGTTGTTCTTCAGGAACGCCATCAGGTTCTTGCGCTCGGCGTTGTAGCCATCCCACTGGTCGGCATTGAGGATAAAGCGGTCGAGCAGCGCGATGGCCGGCAACCGGCTTTCGATCAGCGGCTTGATGTTGGCATCGAACGCGGCGCTGTCGATGCCGACCTGCGCCAGTACATTGCGCAGCGCCGTGTAGGCCAGGTTGGCATAGGTGCCGGCGGTCTTGGCCGCGCGCAAGTCGTCGGCCAGCGCATTGGCAATGGCGCTCTCCAGCGAGGACAGGGCATTGTTGGCCAGCACCAGCGCCCTGGCGATCAGCCGCGCCACCGCCTGGATCACATCCACCTGCATGCGCAACAGCGACAGCTGGTTGGCCCACAGCTTCCACGTGGTGGCGTCGGCGCCGACGCGGTCCTGCCACCACGCGCGCTGCGCATCGCCCAGCATCGACACCGGTGTCAGCGTGCCGCCGGCGGCGGCAATCTTCTGCGCTTCGGCCGCGGCCAGTGTCTCGGCCGGGACGAAGTACAGCGCGCCGACTGCGCGGCCGGTGGTTTGCTCGGAGATGATGTGGTCGGCACGGTACAGGCGCTCGTCGGTCATCAGCAGGGTGGCGAGATTGCCGAAGGTGAACGAGCGATAGATCTGGATGTTCTGGAACGACGGGTTGTTGACGTCCAGGCTGACATCGGCCGGCATGAACTCGAACCACGCCTGGTTGGCAGCGCGCCGGCGCGCGGTGCGCGGCGTCAGGTCGTCGTCGGAGTCGTAGGTCTGCCGGTCCTGCCAGCAATTGTCGGCGAACTCATGGTCGTCCCAGATCGCAATCATCGGGAACGCGGCATGCAGGGCCTGCAGGCGCGCGTCGGTGCGATAGCTGCGGTACAGGTGGCGATAGTCGTCCAGCGTGGTGGCGTAGACGCTGCCGTCCGGCAGCGCGGTGCCATTGGGCAGCTGCAGCACGCCGTGGCGATCCTCCACATTGCCGGCGCGCGAGCCGCCCGGGACGGCCTCGTAGATGTAGTCGCCGACATGGACGATGAAGTCCAGCTCCTGCTGCGCCAGTTCTTCCATGCCGGCCCAGTGGTTGGCATTCCAGTCCTGGCAGCTGACAAAGGCGAAACGCAGCTGTGACAAGGGCGTGCCGGCCGCTGCCGCGGTGCGGGTGCGGCCGACGGTGCTGGGGCGGTTGCCCAGCAGGAAGCGGTAGTAGTAGCGGGTGCCGGGGCTCAGGCCCGTGACCTTGTTGCGGATGGTGTAGTCCCAGTCCGGCAGGGCCATCAGCGGTTGATTGACCAGCAGGCTCGGCGGCGGGAAATCAGGCTGCGTCGACACCTGCAGCCGCACCACCACCGGCCGCTTGCCGTTGCTGCCTTCCACCCGCGTCCATACCACCACGCTGTCGGGTTTGGGATCGCCCGAGGCGACGCCATGGACGAAATTGAAGTTCTCCGGATTGCCGGTGTCGGGTTCCGGGTCGTCGCCGCCGCCGCAGGCGCTCAGCCCGCCGGTGGCAACGGTGACGGTCAGGAAACTTCCCCACTTGAGAAACTGTCGGCGGTCCATGGCGCTCCTCCTGTGCTTGCGGTCTCGGTCCACGCAGCGCGCAGCCGTGCCCGGGATGCCGCGTGCGGCACCAGGATTCGTGGGGGCGTGCTGGTTGCTGAATGCATACTAGTGGCTGGCCTGCACGCTCGCCGTCGGTGAGGTTCCGACATCGATATAGGAGGAAGTCGACTGGTTCGTGCCGGCGCTGGCGCACCGCGCACCACCGTTGCTGGCGCGATCGGCAAGTCGGCATGCATTGCCTGCGACGCGGCCTAGACTGAAAGCAAAAGATTCGGACGCGAGGGCATCATGGCGTACGACAGCATCCTGGTCCATCTCGACGGCAACCGGCAGGCCATGCAGCGCTTGCAGGTTGCGGCACGCCTTGCCACCGCCAGCCAGTGTCCGCTGATCGGCCTGCTGGCCGGGCGCGTGCCAGACCCCAGCTGGTTCTACCGCATGAACAATGCCCAGCGCTGCCTGGCCGAAGACCAGGAGCGGCGCCGGCTGCAGCGCGAGAACATGCGTTGTGCCTTCGCGGCCGCCACGCGCGAGCTGGCGGTTGCCTGCGACTGGCGCACCGTCGAGCGCGATCCGGTGCCACTGGCGCTGCGCGAGGCGCGCGAGGCCGGCCTGATCGTCTCCGGCCAGTATGACGCCGACAACGCTGAAGGCCCGGTGGCGCGGCAGTTGTTGGAGGCGCTGCTGCTTGAGAGCGGCCGGCCGGCGCTGGTGGTGCCCTGTTCCGGCGCTTTCGCCACCGTGGGCACACGCGTGCTGGTGGCCTGGAACGGCAGCCGCGAGGCCGCGCGTGCCTTGCACGACGCGCTGCCGCTGATGGCCGGGGCACGCGCGCGGGTGCTGGGCGCCCATGCCGCCAGGGAGCCGCGTGCCGATGCCACTCCGGTCAGCCACGCCGTGCACGTGCTGGAGCGACAGGGTGTGGCAGTTGAGGTGGAGCACGGCCCGGGCGGTGGCGACCTGGCCATCGGTGAGCTGATCCTGTCGCGAGCGTCGGACTTTGGTGCCGACCTGATCGTGATGGGCGCCTACGGCCACGGCCGGCTGCGCGAGCTGGTGCTGGGCGGCGTGACCAGGGTGGTGCTGGAGTCGATGACGGTGCCGGTGCTGTTCTCGCACTGAAGCGCAGCGCCACGATTCCGGCAAGCCGCGCCAGAACAGCGTCCCCTGGTGGTCTTCAGTCGACCGTGATGTGGTTGGCCTGGATCACCTTGCCCCACACGCCCACGTCGTCGCGCACGGTCTGCGCGAACTGCTCGGCACTCCTGGCGGGCGCCATGCCCATGTTCAGCTGCAGGAAGCGCTCGCGCATGGGCGCGTCAGCCAGCAGGCGGGTCACTTCCGCATTGAGCCGCTGCACGATGGCGGCACTGGTGCCGGCCGGCGCGAACAGGCCATACCAGCTGTCGGTATCGAACGGGTAACCTTGTTCGGTCATGGTCGGCACGTCCGGCGTGGCCGGCGCGCGGCGCGTGCCGCTGATGGCCAGCGCGCGCAGCTTGCCGGCGCGGATCAGCGGCAGCGACGACGAGGTATCGACAAAGGCCACCTTGACCACGCCGCCCTGCATGTCGGTCAGGATCTGCGCCACGCCCTTGTACGGCACGTGGCGCAGCTTCATGCCGGTCTGCATCTTGAGGGCTTCCATGGTCAGGTGGCCGCCCGAGCCGATGCCCCATGAGCCGTAGTCGTATGCATCCGGGCGCTTGAGCACGTGGGCGACGAACTCCTTGAGCGTGCGCGCCGGGAAGTCCGGCGTCACCACCAGGAAATTGCCGCCCGCGCCGACCTGCGCCACCGGCAACAGGTCGCGCAGGCCGTCATAGGGCAGCCTGGGCTGCAGGGTCTGGTTGATCACCACCGTGGCGGCATAGGTGAACAGCAGCGTGTAGCCGTCGGGGCTGGCCTTGGCCACGGTATCGTTGCCGATGATGCCGGTCGCGCCGGGCTTGTTGTCGACCACGATGGTCTGGCCCAGCGCCTTGCCGAGCGATGCGGCCAGCGCGCGCGCGAACAGGTCGGTGCCGCCGCCGGGCGGGGCCGGCACCACCAGCCGGATGGGCTTGGCGGGCCAGGCATTGCTGGCGCACAGCGGGCCGGCCGCCGCGCCAAGACCGAGTGCGGCAAGCGCGCGCAGCACGTCGCGCCGGCGCGCGTTGCCAGGCAGTTCCGTCGGAACCGGGTTCATTGCTTGTGCCATGGCGTCTCCCTAGTGCATGCCGAAGTTGTCCGCCGCGTCGCTTTCCAGCGCGTCGGCGGCCGCGCCATACAGGCTGCGCGACACATAGCTGCGGACCTGCGTGGCGCGCTGGCGCAGCCAGGCGGCCTTGAGCTGGCGGGCCTCGCGCACGGTGGGCGTTTCATCGGGCGCCAGCGCCAGCACGTCGATCACGTGCAGCGCCAGCTGCGTGTTGCCGCGTGCGGCCAGGGCCTGGGCGTGGCGGATCAGTGCGCCGTGATCGGCGACGGCCGCGGCGATCTCGGCCGCCGCCCGCTGCGGCGCGGCCGGATGCAGCGTGGTGGCATTGCGGTCCCACCAGCCGTTCTCCGAGCGGTAGATGTCGCGCGCGATGTAGCTGGGGTCGCCATAGGTGGGGCGCATCCAGGGCTGGTCGAACAGCTCAGCCGGCGGCTTGAGCGCGGCCAGCACCTGGCGTTCATTGCAGCCGGCGTTCATCAGCCGCACCACCTCCGCGCGCAGCCAGCGCAAGGCCCTGGCGGTCTGGCACAGCACGCGCTGGCATTCTTCCTCGCCCTGCAGCGTGGCGCCGAACTCTCGCACCACGGTGCGCGGCTGCAGGCCGGCCAAACGTTCCAGCGTATCGGCCCAGCGCACGGTGTCGCGCATGGTGCGGAAGGGGGTGCCGATGTTCGGGATCGAATCGATCACCGCGGGGCCGCCGTACAGCAGGCGCCGGCCCGGCAGCCAGACCGCCACGGCGTCGTCGGTCTCGGACGGTGCCCACAGGATTTCCGCGCGCCGCTCGCCCCGGCCCAGCGTCAGGCCATCGGCAAAGGTCTCGGTGGGTTCGATGTGGACCAGCTTTCCCGCCAGCGCGCCGGCCGGCTGGCGGAACTGGATCTCCGCCATGCGCTCCTGCATGCGCTGGGTCTCGCGGTAGCGCGCCTGCCGCGCCAGCACATTGACGTGGGCCAGCACCCGCGGCGCGGGCTCGCCGCGCGCGGCGGCGTGGTCCAGCCATTGCTGCAGGCCGGCGTTGTAGCCCATATGGCCGTGGCTGTAGCAGATGGCCAGCACCGGCAGCCCGGTCTGCGTGCGCAGCGCCTCGATCATGCCGCGCGTGACGCGCCCGCCGGGGCCGCTGTCGACCACCAGCAGGCCGCCGCCCACGTCGGCGACAAAGCTCTGCCCTTGTCCGTGCAGCAGCCACACGCCGTCGCCGACGCTTTCGATTCCGGTGCCAGTGACCAGTGCCGCCGGCCGGTCCTCAATGTCCTGCATGCTTGCCTCCTCTGCGAACCAGGTCGCGTCCAGCGCAACTGTCACGCAAGAAGGGGCATCCCGGGGATTGGGGAAAGTCCCGCCGGGATGCGGCGTACCGGCCGCAAAGCAAGCGCCGGTGCGGCCCGGCGGAGGTTTTGGAATTTCAGGTGTAAACCGCTGGTTAGCACCGCGCGGGTGCAGGGAGTTCCCCGCCGGCGCGCGCTGCGGTAGCGGCTGCCTTCAGTCCAGTCGGCGCAGCGGACTGTCAGGCAGGTTGGACAGATAGTGGACTTCACGCCGCAGCAGGGTGGCGAACTGCGCCGCCACCGGCGTCATCGGCGAATCGGCGCGGTAGATCAGGCTGACGGTGTGGCTGGGCAGCTTGTCCTCGATCGGCAACGGCACCAGGCCATTGGCGGCCAGCCGGCCGGCCACCATCTGGCGCGGCAGCATGCACAGCAGGTGGCGGTCCTGCATCAGGTGCTCGATCATGCCGATGGTGTCGCAGCGCACCGCCACGCGCGGCAACGGCAGATCGCGTTCACGGAAGGCATCGAGGATGGCGGCGCCCGGGCCGTGCATGCGCTGGCCGGTCAGGATCCAGTCCGAGCCGATCAGTTCGCGCAGGCTGCGGGCGTTGCGCAGCGGATGCTCGCGGTGCGCCATCACGACCGAGTCGTTGTTGTAGAGCGGCTCGCAGGTGAATTCGCGCTCGATGCCCTCATCCGGGACCGGGCTGACTGCCATGTCCATCACGCCCGAGCGCAGTTCGTCCAGGTGGGTCGGGTAGCCCCAGCTGTCAATGCACACCAGCACGTCGGGGTGCTGCACGCGAAAGCGCTTGACCACCGCGGGCAGCAGCACATGCGCCGGGCCGCGGGTGGTGCCGACGCGCACCACGCCGTTGCGCGCGCCCAGCATCTGCGCCATTTCCTCGCTGGCCTTGCGGGCCTCGGTGGCGATCAGCCGCGCGCGCCGCAGGAAGGCGTCGCCGTAGCGCGACAGCACCACGCCGCGGGTGGTGCGGGTCAGCAGCGGCACATGCAGCTCCTCTTCCAGCTGGCGGATGCTCTTGGTCAGTGCCGGTGCCGACACGTCGCGCGCACGGGCCCCGGCGCGGATGCTGCCGTGCTCGGCCACGGCGATGAAGTCCTGGACTTGGCTCAGACGCATGGATTTGGCTCCACTCAAACGACGCACTGGGCGCACAGCATAGCGGCATTCCGGCGGGTTCGGGATAACCCCAGGGTGCTAACCGCTGGTTTGCACCGAAGCAGTTTTGGCATCTGCCGTGATGCGCCGTGCCAACGCATGATCGCTCCACATCGTCGCAAACCGCCGGCAGCGCCGGCATCTTCGAGGAGTGGGATCGCATGGCGAACCGGCAAGACCTGCCGCTGGCAGGCATACGCGTGGCGGAGTTCGGGCAGTTCATCGCGGCGCCGGGTGCGGCCATGATGCTGGCCGACCTGGGCGCCGACGTGGTCAAGGTGGAGGCCTTGCGCGGCGACAGTGCGCGGCGCTTTGACGGCACCAGCCCGCAGAGCCCGATGTACCTGGCCTACAACCGCGGCAAGCGCGGCATCGCGCTGGACCTGCGCACGCCCGGCGGGCTGGACGCCGCACGGCGGCTGGCGCTGGCCAGCGACGTGGTGCTGCACAACACCCGCGCGGGCGTGATGGAAGCGCTGGGGCTGGACGCCGCCACGCTGCGCGCGGCGCGTCCCGACCTGATCCATGCCTCCATCAGCGGCTTCGGCACACGCGGGCCGTCGCGCACGCGGCCCGGGCTGGATATTGCCGCGCAGGCCGAGAGCGGCATGATGTCCGTGACCGGCGAGGCCGGCGGGCAGCCGCTGAAGGCCGGCTTCGCGCTGATCGACGCGGCCACCGCGCTGGCGACCGGCAACGCCATCCTGGCGGCGCTGTTCCGGCGCGAGCGCACCGGCGCCGGCGAGACTATCGAGACCTCGCTGCTTTCGGTCGGCGTGCAGATGCAGGCCCAGCTGTGGGCCGAGTACCAGTGCTCCGGCGCGCTGCCGGTGCGCAGCGGCAACAGCCAGCCCAAGGCGGCGCCGGCCGCGGATGTGATCGCGGTGGCGGACGGGCATATCGTGC
This sequence comes from Cupriavidus sp. FW306-1B-F12B, assembly GCF_058781795.1. Classification (NCBI taxonomy): domain Bacteria; kingdom Pseudomonadati; phylum Pseudomonadota; class Betaproteobacteria; order Burkholderiales; family Burkholderiaceae; genus Cupriavidus; species Cupriavidus sp. FW306-1B-F12B. The sequence goes on along the minus strand of NZ_JBYSXC010000014.1, from coordinate 121,164 downwards.
TGTCGGCCTATCTCGACGAACACTGGACGCGCCTGTGCGAGGCCATCGGCCAGCCGGCGCTTGCGCAGGACGCGCGCTTTGCCTGCAATGCGCTGCGCGTGCAGAACCGCCCGGCGCTGCTGGCCATCCTGCACGACGCCATGCGCCACCTGAGCGGCGACGCCGCCCGTGCGCTGCTGGAGCGCCACCAGGTGGTGGTGGGCGTGGTGCGTGACTATCACCAGGTCAACGCGAGCGCCGACGTGCGCGCCAGCGGCGTGCTGCAAGCCGTTGACGACGGCGAGGGCGGCCAGCTGGAGCTGCCGGGCCTGCCCTTCACCATGGCCAGCATGCCGGCAGGGGCGATGCCCGCGGTGCCGCGCCTCGGCCAGCATACGACCAAGGTGCTGGCCGAACTTGGCTACAGCGCCGCGGAGATTCACACCATGGCCCGCGCCGGCGCGATCGGCGTGGAACAAGCCCAGCAGGAGCCCGCATGAACACCCCCCAAGCCCCCGTACTGCTGCAGCGCCATGCCGGCTGGGCCGAGGTGGTGCTGAACCGCCCGGCCCGCCGCAATGCCGTCGACATGTCGCTGGCCCGCGCGCTGGGCGACGCCATCGAGACCCTGGCCGCCGACGACAGCGTGCGCGCCGTGCTGCTGCGCGGCGCCGACGGCGCCTTCTGTTCCGGCCTGGACCTGCAGGCACTGCAGGCGGAGCCGGGCGGGCTGGCCGCGTTTGCGCCGGTCTGGGAGCGCGTCCACCTGGGCCTGCTGCAAAGCCGCAAGGCATGGATCGTGGCGCTGGAGCGCCATGCCATCAACGGGGGGGCGGCGCTGGCGCTGGCCGGCGACCTGCTGGTGTGCGGCGCCGGGGCCTTCCTGCAGATCGGCGAGATCCGCCTGGGCATGGCGGCGCCGCGCAATGCCGACTGGCTGGCGCTGCGCCATTCCGAGGCCGTGGCCGCGCGCCTGTGCCTGCTTGGCGACCGCGTGCCCGCGCCGGAGTTGCTGCGCCTGGGCATTGCCACCGAACTGGTCGAAGACGCCGAGGTGCTGGACCGCGCGCGCGGCCTGGCCGCCACCATCGGCGGCTTTCCGGTGGAAGGCGTGGCCGCGATCAAGGGCGGCATGCGCGCCGCGACGAGGCGCATGGCATCTGCCGCGCGCGACAAGCATTCCTGAGGACCGATATTTCCATGACAGATTCCATCACCACCGACGACGACGCGTCGCTGCAGGATTTTCGCCGCGAGGTGCGCGAGTTCGTCGCCCGGTCGCTGCCCCATGCCGTGCGCGAAAAGGTCCGCCTCGGACTGGAACTCAGCAAGCCAGAGCTGGTCGACTGGCAGCACCGGCTGGCCGAACGCGGCTGGCTGGCGCCGCACTGGCCGCCTGAATGGCAGGGCTGCAACTGGAGCGCCGAGCGCCGCGCCGCGTTCCAGGAAGAACTGGTGCTGGCGCACGCGCCCGAGAGCGGCGGCATCACCTTCGAGATGATCGGCCCGATCCTGATCCGCTACGGCACGCCGGCGCAGCAACAGTACTTCCTGCCGCGCATCCTGAACCAGGAGCACTGGTGGTGCCAGGGCTATTCCGAACCGAACGCCGGCTCCGACCTGGCGTCGCTGAAGACGCGTGCGGTGCGCAGGACGGGGCCCGACGGCACCGAGGTCTACGTGGTCAGCGGCAGCAAGATCTGGACCTCCTACGCGCAGTACGCGGACTGGATCTTCTGCCTGGTGCGCACCGATACCGAGGCGCGCGCGCAGCAGGGCATCAGCTTCCTGCTGATCGACATGCGCAGCCCCGGCGTCAGCGTGCGGCCGCTGGTGGGCATCCATGGCTGGCACCTGTTCAACCAGGTGTTCCTCGACGAGGTGGAAGTGCCGGTGCAGAACCTCGTCGGCGAAGAGAACGCCGGCTGGACCATCGCCAAGTCCCTGCTCGAGCATGAGCGGCTGAACCTGGCGCGCGTGGCGGAGAACCGCCGCCGCCTGGCCAAGGTGCGCGCCATCGGCGACGAGCTGGAGGAGGGCGGCCAGCCGCTGTCGCAGCGCCCGTGGTTTGCACGCCGGATGCGCGCGCTGGAGGTGCGGCTCGAAGCGCTGGCTGCAACCGTGCTGCGCTTTCGCAAGCGCGCGCGCGCCGGCGAAACGCTGGGGCCGGAGACCGGCATGCTCAAGCTGCTGGGCAGCCGGCTGATCCAGGACATCGAGAACCTGGCGGTCGATGCGCTGGGGCCGGACACGCTGGCCTATGACCGCGCCGCGCACTTCGAGCCCGCCGTGCCGCAAGCGGGCCAGTCGGCGTACGCCGCGGCGGCATCGGCGCGCCGCTTCGTCACCCGCGGCTACACCATTGCCGGCGGCTCCAGCGAGATCCAGCACGAGCTGCTGGCCAAGCAGGTGCTGGGCCTGTAGTGGCTCCAATCGTGCCCGCAATTCAGGACAAGGACTGAACACATGAGCGATTCAACGGACGATCGCCGCATGCTGCAGGAAAGCGTGCGGCGCTATGTCGAGCGCGGCTACGGCTTCGAGCAGCGCCGCGCGGCGCTGGCCGAGCCCGATGGCTTCTCGCGCAAGCACTGGCAGGCATTTGCCGAAATGGGCTGGCTGGCCGTGGGGCTGCCCGAAGCCTGCGGCGGCCTGGGCGATGCCGCGGACCAGGCCCTGCTGGCCGAGGAACTGGGCCGCGCCCAGCCTGCCGAGCCCTGGCTGGCCAATGCCGCGCTGTGCGCGCCGCTGCTGGCCGCCTGCGGCGATCCCGCCCACGCCGCGATCGCGGCGGCGATGGCCGAGGGTGGCGCGATGCTGGCGCTGGCCGCATGGGAAACGCAGGGACGCTATGACGCTTTCGATATCAGCACCACCGCGCAACAGCATGAGCCGGGGCAATGGACGCTGGACGGCCGCAAGACCCTGGTGCTGGGCGGCGGCAGCGCCGCGGTGCTGCTGGTGCTGGCACGTAGCGGCGGCCAGCGCCGCGACCGCGACGGCCTGACGCTGTTCGCGGTGCCGGCCGACACGCGCGGCATCAGCGTCGATGCGCTGCCGACCTACGACGGCCGCCAGACCGCCAGCGTGACGCTGCGCCGCGCGACCGTGCCGGACAGCGCGCGCATCGGCCCGGTGGACGGCGCCTGGCCGCTGGTGGAAGCCGCCATCGACCAGGCCACGGTGATGGCCTGCGCCGAAGCCGTGGGCACCATGTCGCGCGCGTTCGACCTGACCCGCGACTACCTGGTGACGCGCGAGCAGTTCGGCCGCCCGCTGACGGCCAACCAGGTGATCCGGCACCGGCTGGTGGACCTCTATGTCAGCGTCGAGCAGGCGCGCGCCATCACCGAGCTGGCGGCCAACGCCCTGCAAGGCGATGCGGTGGCGCGCATGCGCGCGGTATCGCATGCCAAGGCCTTTGTCTCGGATGCCGGGCGCACGCTCGGCGAAGACGTGGTGCAGCTGCACGGTGCGGTGGGCATGACCGACGAGATGGAAATCGGCCACTGCTACAAGCGCCTGGCCGCCCACGCCAACCTGTTCGGCGATGCCGACTGGCACTACGAACGGCTGGCGGCACTCGATCACGCCGCGCAGGCGCAAGCCTGAGCCGGTTCAGCCAGGGCGCCCGGGCCGGTGCCCGGTGCGCCCACCCATGACACGCCGGCAACGCACCGGCATGCGCGGCCAATGCGCCGCAATGGAGACAGCAATATGAGCAGCCAGCACACTGGCGCCCGCAGGGCTTGTGCCACGCGCACAGCAGCCCTGGCCGCGGCGCTGGCCCTGGCGGGCGCCGCCAGCGCGCACGCCGAGGCCCCATACCCCAGCAAGCCCATCCGCATGGTGCTGCCCTCGGGCGCGGGCACCGTGACCGACCAGACGGCACGGCTGGTGGCCGAGCGCCTGACCGCCGCGCTCAGGCAGCCGGTGGTGGTCGACAACCGCCCCGGCGCCAACGGCATCATCGCCAACGAGACCGTGGCGCGCGCCGCGCCCGACGGGTACACGCTGCTGTTCACCTATGCCGCGACCATGACGGTGAACCCGTGGACCACGCCGTCGCTGCCCTATGACCCGATCAAGGACTTCACCCCCATCGCACGCCCCAGCCAGCCCGGCGGCAACCTGCTCGCGGTCAGCGCCAATGTGCCGGTGCACAGCCTGCAGGAGCTGATTGCCTACGCCAGGTCCAGCAAGACGGAACTGGCGTACTGCTCATGGGGCGTGGGCTCGGGCGGCCACCTGGCCATGGAATACCTGAAGGCCAAGACCGGCATCCACCTGCGCCATATCCCCTACAAGACCGCCACCCAGTGCAGCAACGACCTGGCCGCGGGCCACGTCACCATCGGCATCACCGACGCCATCTCGTCGGTCCCGCACCTGAAGTCCGGCCGCATCCGGGGCATTGCGGTCTCCGGACCGGAGCGCCTGCTGACGGCGCCGGACGTGCCGACCATGTCGCAGCAGGGCGTGCCCTTCCAGCAAGCCAGCTGGGTCGCGATCTTCGGCCCCAGGGGCCTGCCAGCGCCGATCGTCAACCGGCTGAACGCCGAGGTGAACCGCATCCTGCAGACACCGGGCGACCGCGACAAATTCACCGCCATGAACCTGCAGCCTGCCGCGCCGTCGAGCCCGGCCGACCTGGGCAAGCTGGTCAGCGCCGACCTGGCCGCGTGGGGCGAGGTGGTGAAGGTGGCGGGGCTGCAGGCGAAGTAAGGCTGGACCACAACAACAACAACGGGAGACAGGCAGCGTGAAGGCAAGACAGTGGATGGTGATGGGCGCGGCGCTGGCCGCGGGCAATGCCGTGGCGGGCACGATGCAGTTGTTCGGGGTGGTCGATGCATCGATCGAATACGCCAGGGGCTCGGAAAGCGTGGTGCGCATGCGCGAAGGCCAGCAGGCCGCGTCGCGCTGGGGCATCCGCGGCATCGAGGACCTGGGCGGCGGGCTCAAGGCCAACTTCCTGGTCGAGTCGGGCTTCAACATCGACAACGGCACGGAGTTCTTCGGCAACAACCGGCTGTTCGGGCGGCAGGCCTATCTGGGCCTGTCAGGCAACTGGGGCGAGTTCCGGCTGGGGCGGCAATACACGCCGTCGTTCTATGCGCTACTGCGGCTGGATCCGTTCCTGCTCAATGGCGCGGTGTCGCCGTTCAACCTGCTGAGCGCGACCGCATCGCAGGGCACCGGGCACGTGGCCTACGGCGCCCGCTTCGACAACGCGGTGCAGTATTTCTCGCCCAAGTGGGGCGGCTTTTCCTTTGGCGCGGCCGTGGCCCCGGGCGAGGTGCCGGGGTCGGCGCGCTCAGGGCTGAACTTCGGCATGAATGCGACCTACGAGGCCGGCAACGTCTACGCGTTCTACTCCTACCAGGGGATGTATTCGGGCGCCAACGTGCCGGTGGAACCGACGCTGACTTCCAATCATTTCGTCGGCGGCTCCTATCGCTTCAAGCCGGTGGAGATCGGCCTGCTGTACAGCGCCGCCAGCAGCGACCGGCCCGAGACCCGCTCGGCACGCCACTACGGCGTGACCTTCAGCTGGAACGTGACGCAGCGCGACACCTTCAAGGCCGCCGCACTCAAGCGCCAGATCCTGGGCGGCGGCCAGCGGCCGCTGGCGGTGACGCTGGGGTGGGACCATGACCTGAGCAAGCGCACCACCGCCTATGTGCGGGCGGTGCTGGTGCATAACAGCCCCGGCGGCAGCGTGAGCAACAACAGCATCGTGATCGATCCGGGCAGCGGGGATGATGCGAAGTCGGTGAGCGTGGGGTTGCGGCATCGGTTTTGAAACGGACTGCTGCCCGTTCATGCGGGGCTGAGGCCAAGCGGCTGAGGCTACGGAGACCCGGGGCGGGCTGCCACCTGTCCCGCGGCGCTCCCCGCAAAGTGGGGGAGGGCGCCAATCTCAAGAACGCATCCCGGGCTGTCGCTCCGTGTCGGGTCATTTTCCTTTGTGCTTACTCTTCACGCTTCACAAGGCGAACGAAATCGCACGGAATGACCCTATAGATCATGGCGATACGAGATTGATATAGGACATCCCTTAATTTCAATTGGAATTATCATTCAATCGAAAACAATGGCGATATCTGAATAATCCACCTTCCTTCCTCAACGCATAACGGCTACCGTACGCGACGAACGTATCTTCTTGACGGTCATGCAAATGACGAGAAAAGCAAAGCACCGGAACACTGGTGCTTCTGCGGCAAGAGAAAGTTCAACGCTACGGAGTGCTGCACTTGGATAACCGACCGCCGTTCCTTTCCTCCCGCACCGTCACCGTGTCTGGTCCGGCGTTGCCGGAACTCTTCGGACAGTCCCCCTTCACCTTCGTACGCCTGGAGGGCAAGGAAGGCGTCTGCGGCCTGTTCGAATACGACATCGAACTGAAGACGCCGGACAAGGCCTATAACTTCCACGGCCCGGAAGGTAATTTCGACTTGCGCGAGATGAACGGGCGCGAGCTGACCGTCCATATCGAACTCGACGGCATGGGCACGGGGTTGGCGGGACGCATTGGCGCAGGCACTCGCGAGATCAGCGGCATCGTCGATCGCGCCCGCTACCTGCGTGCCGAAGGGCGGCACTTCGTCTACGGACTGACGCTGCGTCCCTGGCTGTGGATTGCCTCCCAGAACAGGAACAGCCGCGTCTTCGAGAACCGCACCGATATCGAGATCATCGAAGAGGTCCTGTCTGCGTACTCCTTTCCGGTTGAGCGCAGGCTCGACGTGGCGAAATACCCCAGGCGGGTCTACCGCACCCAGTGCGACGAGAGCGACTACACCTTCATCGCCCGCCTCATGCAGCACTGGGGCATATCGTGGTTCTTCGAACATTCTGACGGCAAGCACCGCCTGGTTCTGGTCGATCACGTCGGCGGTTACTTCAACATGCCGAGCGAGGCGTACCAGGTGCTGGAAATCCATCCGCCTGGCGTCAGGGTCGACCAGGAACACCTCGATGCGTTCTCGGTCGTCGATGCCGTGGTCGCAGGCAAGTACACGACCAATGCCTACAGCTTCACCCAGCCGCGCGGCAACCTGAGCGCCAGCAGTTCGGACCCGCGAGACACCGGCCTGAACACTGGCGCGCTGCACCAGGAGGTGTACGACTTCCCCAGCGAGCATGCCCAGCCGGCCACGGACAACCGCCCGTGGGACGAAGGCGACATGATCGCCCGCATCCGCATGGAGGAAATCCGTTCGCGTGGCCTGCGCTGCTTTGGCACCGGCAACCTGCGCGCGGTGGTGCCAGGCTGCACCATGAACGTGAAGGGACACCCCCAGCAGGCGGCCAACCGCGAGTACGTGGTGCTTGGCGCCAGCCTCAGGCTGGAAGACGTGGCCGAGGCCTCCGGCGAGGGCCAGCGCTGGCATTGCCGCGTCGAGTTCGAGTGCCACCCCACCCATGAGGTCTTCCGTCCGGCGCTGAGCATCCCGTGGCCGGTGGTCGCTGGGCCGCAAAGCGCGACCGTGGTCGGGCCGGAAGACCGCCATGTCGTGTGGCCGGATCAGTATGGACGCGTCCGCGTGCAGTTCCCGTGGGACCGCTTCAACAAGATGTCCTGCTGGGTACGCGTGGCGACGCCGTGGGCGGGCTCACAGTACGGCCAGGTCAGCATCCCGCGCATCGGCAGCGAAGTGCTGGTGATGTTCCTGGACGGCGGCGATCCGGACAAGCCCATTGTGATGGGGGCGGTGCCGAACAGCCTCAACATGCCGCCATGGCAGCTGCCGGACCAGCTCGCTCTCACCGGAATTCGCAGCCGCGAGCACGATGGTGGTCGTAGTAACCACCTGGTGCTGGACGACACCAAGGGACAAATCCAGGCGCAGCTCGCATCGGACCACCTGCAGTCGCAGATCAGCATGGGGTACATCACCGGCATTCCTGACGTGCAGGGACGCCGCGACAAGCGTGGTGAGGGGCTGGAGGCGCGCACCGATGGACATGCCGCGCTACGCGCGGCGTTGGGCATGCTGCTAACCACCTACCCGCGTGAACGGGCCGAGGGCAACGCCATGAACGTGGAGGATGTCATCCATGTGTTCATGGAAGCCCTGACCCTGGCGGATTCGCTCGCCCAGAGCGCGGTCAATGCCCAGGCCCAGACCGGGCAGCAGCAGGAGGTTGCCAAGACTTTGCGCAGCCAGGCCGATGCGGTCAAGGGTGGCGGCAAGCTGGGGGAATTCACCGAGCCGCACATCACCGTTGCCAGCCGGGCAGGCATTGCCACCACCGCGCCGGGATCCACGCACGTCTACAGCGGCGAACACATTGCGCTGACCAGCGGCCAGCACCTCTCATTCTCCTGCGGCGGTGGCATGTACGCCACGATCAGCGACCGTTTCTCGCTCTTCGTCCAGCGCGACGGGATCAAGCTGTATTCGGCCAAGGGCAAGGTGGAGGTGCAGGCCCAGTCGGATGGCGTTGATGTGATCGCACAGAAAGTGCTGCGCCTGCTGTCCACGACCGACTGGGTCGAGATCAGCGGCAAGAAAGGCGTTCGGGTCAATGTCGAAGGCAACGAGTTGCGCATCACGCCGGAGGGCATCGAGAACATTTCGACGGGCAAGTGGATTGTGTTCTCGGCCAGCAAGTCGCTCACCGGGCCAAAGAATGCTCCCTATACGATGCCCACCACCAAGATCTGCTCGCACCTGGCCGCGGGAGCGGCGGCATCCGGCGCCGGTGCCGTGCCTCTGCATTGAGGACGAACATGGCCGCACCCATCGGCAACCCATTGACCCAACTGCCCTGGCCGCAGGCCTGGGGCGACGGTTACCTGGTGCTCGATCCGCTAAATCACGATCCCATCCTGGCGGATCTGTCTGCCCTGAGGCTACATCAGTGCTTGCCCGCCGGCATCGGCGACAACGCACACCTGATGCCCGCCGTGGTAGAGCTGGCCACCGTGTCGCCGGCAGACCGGCAGATGCTATTGAACGTGGCCCAGGATGAAGCCGCGCGTGGAGATCCGCCCCTCATCTGCGCGTGGCTGCAGAGCGCCGCCCCTGTCCAGGAAGTCAGCAGCCATCTGGCGTCCTGCCTCACCGGCACCGACCATGCCGGCGGACACGCGCTGTGGCGCTTCTACGACCCTCGCGTATTTGCGCACATGACGTGGCTGCTGCGTCCCGTCCAACTCCGTGCGCTCCTTGGCCCGAGCGAGTCGTGGGGCTTCGCCTGGGCGGGCGATTGGTACCAGTTCGCCAGACCGACGCTGGCGGAGGCACCGCCGACGTTGCCGCGACCCTGGTGGCCAGACGCCAGGCAGTGGCCCACCGTCGAGCAAACCGCCGATATTGCGCAGGTCCTGACACGCATTGCCGGGCGCAACAAGCCGTCCCTGGCACAGGCCCGCACAGTGGACCGCGCCTTGCGGCACGCCGACGAAGTGCTGCATCTGACCCTGCCGGCGGATCGCCGTCACTACGCCACACACGTCGCGGCGTTTGGGCAGCCGTTCGAGGACCAACCGAAACTGCAGGCCGCATGGCCCGCCGTGGCCGCAGGCGAAATGACGCTGCGCCAGGCACTGGGATCGCTGTCCAGCGACGACTGGGAACTCATGAAAATCATGGCGCAGCACGCCAGGCAAATCTCATCGGAACGCCACCATGGTCATGTATAACGTTGACAGCACGATGGAATGTTCATCCAAACCGGTGAAGGCGTGCAATTTTTGTCACCATGAACCCGGTTTGGCCGTGCTGCCGGTCCGGTACGCCGTCGTCGGACCCGAGGACAAGAACGGGGCGCCGCCGCTCTCAGGGAACTTCAGGATCGAGAACGCCCCTGCCCAGCTCGGCAGCGGGGTGCAGTACATCCTTCGCACGATGCGCCCCGGCTTCCTGTACGTCTTCCATGAAGCCATGCAAATGTGGGATGCCTATGTGGTCATGAAGGGCGGTCACCTGTGGAAGGTCATACCGGAGAATCCTGGCCCAGCCAAAGTCCCGGAGGCTTTCAATTGCTGTGTCAGTTCGCACCATAGCCTTGAATCCTTGTATTTCACCATTCCCGATCCCGCGCACGCGACGCATGTCTGGTACGCCTATTCGCATGTAGCCTGGACCAAGGCACAACTGGATGACAACAAGCACAAAGTCGATGTGCGCAGGGCGCATATGCAATGCCTCGACGTGGCCGCCTGGATGGGCAACCAGAACCAGCCACACGGCGGCCGCGCGACGGAAATCAACAAGCGCGTGGCATCGTTCGCCATGACGCCCGAAGCGCAACAACAAGCATTCCGGTATCTGAGCGCGACACCGCCCGGAACCATTAACCTGGGCGAGATTGCTCCGATTGGCCCCACAAGCGGTTCGATGCTTGCGGACCGGATGGAGATCGTGTCCCCCGGCAAGGCGATGATGCTGGCGTTCAATGATCCGCTCGCAATCACTGAAGACCTGGGCATCTTGACCAATCCCAAGCTGCACGCTAAGGCAAACAACGGCGTCATCTGGGACAAGGCAACAGATCTGTTCCTGGATACGCTCGAAAAGAACATCCGGGCCAACGCCGAGGCGCAGCACACGAAAGAGGCGGAGGCCGCGGCAGCCGAGGCCGAGCGCATGGCGACCACGCCGGATGGATTTCCGGCTTACGAACTCATGTCGATTCTGTTTAATGGAAAAGCGACGGCTGAGCGATGGAAACGCGAAGACGCTGCGCGCGAAGCCACGCGACTTGCCCGCAAGAAGGCCGCCAGTGACGCCGCCTGGAAACCCTACGAAGACGAACTCATGCCAGGCAAGCGCCACCAGGACCTGAGTCCCAGACTGAAGGCCCTCAACGAGAACGTGCTGGCACCCATTGCGACCTCGCTCGCACAGTGGCTCATGAGTCCTCAGCTTGCTTCCTACATGCAATACCGGCATGACAAGATGGACCTGCCGCACGGCTATGTCTACAACGAATCCCTGACGCGCTGCCTGGAGAACGCGCTCGACACCGTGGAATGCCGTCGGGTCATCCAGCATTGGTTCAACGAGGCGAATCCGGAAAACCACAGCAATCTGCTTGCGCGCGCCCTGTTGCTGGACCACAAGCCCATCATCGACACCATGCCGGACCCGACCGATCAGGGCTATGCCGCCATCTTCGGCATCCTGAGGAGCGGTCTCGACAAGATGGACTCCATGGCAAAGGGCCTCACCCTTCCCGAAGCCCTAGCGAAAATGGGCCTGGTACCGCGCCTGACCTGGATACTGGCCGACCAGATCATTCCGACCCTTGCAAACAGCTTCAGCTCGGCAGCGGCCAGGCTAGCCTTGTACGGGATGAGCCTGCTAGGCGGCGTGCGCCTGATCGCTCCGACGGCCAGCGTCATGCAAATCCGCGCAGTCGTGCTGAACGATCTCTCCACAGTGAATCCGGAGTTGTACAAGCAACTGGACCGCACCCGACGGCGCGAGGACGCTGTGGCACTCGGACGCGCGGCCAAGCGCATGGCTCAAACCGCCAGGCTGGTGTGGTTCAAGACAGAGGACCTGGAGCGCATTCCGGAACTGAGCGCCCTCAAGCTGCGTACCGCCAATGACGTGCCTGGGGTGCGGCAAGTCAAGGCGGTCCTGGGTTCACGCTTCGTGAATGTCGGGGCGGTCGCCTGCATCCTGCAGGGACTGGCGCTCTATCACGCCACGCAATCGTTCCGCGCGGCGGGCGAGTTCGACGAACCCGAAAGAGGAATCAAGCTGGTCGGAGGCCTGGTGTCCATGGCCGGGACCCTTGCCGAGCAAACTGGCGTCGTGCTGGAGAAGGCGCCGACGCACGCACTGGTCCGGCGCATCATGCGCTCACCGCCGAAGGCGGAATGGCTGGAAATGGGTAGGAAGCTGGTTGTCAGAGGGCGTTGGATTGGTTTTGCGGGGGCAGCAGTAGGAATCGGTTGGGATGGCTACCACGGGGTAGATGAATATCAGAAGGGGAACTACCTTATTTCCGGCCTTTATTTCACTTCGAGCCTCACCGGAGTGGCGATATCGGGCCTCTCGGTAGCAAGCGAAGAATTCTTGGCCGTCCTCGTTGGCGTACCGAGCTGGCCGTTCCTCGTCGTGCTGCTTGCCGTCAACGTCGGCATCCTCATGCTGGACGATCCGGCGACGGTCAAGTGGATCAAGCGCTGCCGTTTCAGCAAGGGGGCGGCCAGCGAGCACTACGGTAGCCTGGAGGCGGAATCGTTTGAATTCGTGCAACTGGGCCTCAAGGACGTCAAGTAGGAAGAATCGATGAGATTCCCGACCAAAGATGAGCGAACGCCGTTCTATTTTCGGCAACAGGGCAAAACGCTGGGAGCGTGGGAGTTGGAACACAGGCTGTCCATTGTCCGCCGCGCCAGCGAGCACGTGCTGGAGAGCGGCAACGTCTACCGCGTCAATTCGACCTGCCTGGAAATCACTGACGAGTCGCAGAGTCGGCTACAACTGGTGGGAATGGCATGCATTATCTTTTCCGTTGGAACAATTCTAGCCCTAGTAGGAGCGCTATTCTTTGCTTCGGTGCCATTCCGAGAGACAGCGGAAGTCATGGCCCGGAAGGGTAATTGGGCCGGCGTGATTCTCGGTACAACCGTCGGGATCGCCGGGACATGCTTATTCGGCCTGCTTGCCTTCGATCCGGTGCGACGCAACATGTTCACGCTGAAGCGCCGCCCCATCCGCCTGAACCGAAAGACCCGTCGCATCTATGCCATTCGCACCAAGGACCCGGATGGCATCTGGGAAGTGCCCTGGAGCCATGACGAATTCTTCTGTGTGGGCCATCGGCGCATGGGCGGCTTGTCACGCGCCTACGACATGTACGATATCCGCCACTATCAACTCGATGGCAACGGGAACGTTATCCGGGCGTTCGTGCTCGGCCAGTTCGTCTTCACTCTGGAAGAAGCCTACGCGCAGTGGGAGTACTACCGCCGCTACATGCAGGATGGGCCAGCTGAACTGCCCGAGCCTTATCGCTTCTGGGCGCCGCGGGAAACGTTTTGGGAAGGCTACAAGATCTGCAGAGGGGGTAAATTCTCTGGAGCCTTCTTCACCTTGACCGACGTCATTTTTGCACCGTTCGCATTGCTGGATGCGATCGCCCGCTGGCTCGTGCTCGTCACGTGCAGTGATCCCATGTGGCCGCAGGACATCGAGGCGGCGTGCAAGCCCTTGCCCAATGACCCGTACGCCCGCCCGTATGCCGACGACTACATCGGCGTGCCGAGCGGCCCTGATGCCAGGCCTTCCCACGAGGATCTAGCGCGAATGTTGGACCAGCAGCATGAGCGACGCAACGCTGGCGCGCTGACCCGCGAGGAAGCGAATGCCCTGCTTCGAAGCACTACAGAACAGACCACATGACCATCCACTTCGAGACATCAACATCGGCATTCTGCTCTTGGATGGTCCCGCCACTCTACCGTGGACCAAGCGCTGCCGCTTCAGAAAAGTGCCTGCCAGCGAGCGCTACAGCAGCCTGGAGGCGGAATCGTGGGGAGGATCAATGAAGTTCCCGACCAAAGATGAGCGTACGCCGTTCTATTTTCGCCAACAGGGCAAACCGCTAGGCAAGTGGGAGCAAGAACACCGGCTCTATGTCGACCAGCCTGCCAGCGAGCATGTGCTGGAGAGCGGCAATGTCTACCGCATTGATTCGACCTGCCTGGAGATCACCGATGAGTCGCAGACTCGGATGCAGAACGTTGGGCTGCTTTGGATTATCTGTTTAGCATTTGCGTCGTTTTCTCTCTTTTACGGATTATTGCTTGCAACAAGCCCATTCAGAGACCCTGAGGAAATGATGGCGAAGAACGGGTATTGGTTCGGTACGATCGTTGGGATAGTACTTGGCTTTAGTTCTGCAGGCTTCTTCGGCCTGCTTGCCTTCGATCCGATGCGACGCAACATGTTCACCCTGAAGCGCCGCCCCATCCGTCTGAACCGGAGGACACGCCGCATCTATGCCATACGCACCAAAGAGCCGGACGGCATCTGGGAAGTGCCCTGGAGCCATGACGAATTCTTCTGCGTTGGCCATCGGCGCATGGGCGGCTTGTCACGCGCCTACGACATGTACGACATCCGCCATTACCAGCTCGACGCGAGTGGCAACGTCGTCCGCGCATTCGTGCTCGGCCAGTTCGTCTTCACTCTGGAAGAAGCCTACGCGCAGTGGGAATACTACCGCCGCTACATGCAGGACGGGCCGGCTGGGCTGCCCGAGCCTTACCGCTTCTGGGCGCCGCGGGAGACGTTTTGGGAAGGCTACAAGATCTGCAGAGGGGGTAAATTCTCCGGAGCCTTCTTCACCTTGACCGACGTCATTTTTGCACCGTTCGCACTGCTGGATGCGATCGCCCGCTGGCTCGTGCTCGTCACGTGCAGTGATCCCGTGTGGCCGCCGGAGATCGAGGCGGCGTGCAGGCCCATGCCCAATGACCCGTACGCCCGCCCGTATGCCGACGACTACATCGGCGTGCCGAGCGGCCCGGATGCCAGGCCTTCCCGCGAGGATCTGGCGCGAATGCTCGACCGGCAGCAGGAGCGACGCAAGGCTGGCGCGCTGACCCGCGCGGAAGCGGAAGCCCTGCTTCGAAACACCACAGGACAGGCCACATGACAACCACTTCGCCGCTACCAGCGCCTCATGTCATCTTGATCGAGCAACCTTCCAATGTACCGGGCAAGCGCGGAATGGAAGGCTTCTGGGGCATGTGCTACGGGAACAAGACGGTCCTGACTGCCTACCTGTCGCCGATTGACCTGCTGTTGGACTCAATGCGGGGCAGTGCTCCCAATCAAGCCTTCAAGTTTCCATCCCTTGACCGGCTGCCCGCAACCCGCGTGAAGCAAACCTTCCCGACCGGCGTGGAGTTGGACATTGCCTGCGGCTTTCTCGCCCGCGACGGACAGCTCCTGCTCAGTCCAAGCGGCAAGTGGCGGCGCAACGTCTTGGTGCATGACGTGCGCGCGCCATTGCGGATGGGAAATCTTTTGCCTGAATACACCACCGATGCGCGACGCGCGATCAGCCGTCTCTTTGAGAGCGCAGGTCTCTTTGCCTGGCAGGACACACTGCTGTCGCTAGCCAGGATCTGGAAGGGCGACCGCATGAAGCACGCGATAGACAGTGCCCTGGCAACCGCAAGTACGGTAGTGCACTCAGCTGGTCAGGTCGTGAACCAGGTCGCCGTATTCGATCCGGAGGCGGAATTATGGCATTTTGTCCCTTGCCAGACGATGGACGATGTGCCGGAGAACAATCACCCACATGGATAAGCACAAATGGACAAGAGCATGATCAAGGTCGGCGATATGCATTCGCATGGCGGCCCTGTCAAATCCGGGTCGCCCGGGAGCCTGCTCGACGGCAAGCCCATTGCCCGACTCGGGGACCTCGTGGACTGCCCCCTGCACGGTGTCAACGAAATCGTAGAGGCCAGCTCGGGCATGGATGTCGATGGGCAACCCGCGGCGTTACACGGGGATCGCACGCGATGCGGGGCCACGCTGATTGGCGGCGACAGCGCCACGGTAGGGTGACGTTGATTCGGAGCGTCTCCGCCAGACGACACGTTGTTCAAATCAGCCTTTCCTTGAGGCCATTTTATTTGAGACCTTCACCTCACCACGCAGACCGGCGAAATATCAAGGAAGTCGCGCCGGCACGGTGTCCCGTGCCGGCGCCATTCACTTGCCGCAGCCTTACTTCAACTGCTGCGCAAACGCATCCAGCTGCGTAATGCAGATGTCCCAGCCCTCATAGAACCCCAGCTCCTCATGCTGCTTGCGAGTGGCTTCGTCCGGATGCATCACGCGCGCAATGTAGCGGGTGCCGTCACCCTCGTCGGCCATGGTGATGACCGCGGTCATCGACAGCCACGGCTTGTTGGGCCGGTACCCGGCCACCAGGGCCGAGGTGGAGACGATCTTCTCCATCGGCACGATCTCGAGGAAGCATCCCGGGTTGTCGCTGACGCCGCCGTCCGGGCCTTTCATGAGCGTATGGAAGGCGCCGCCGGGGCGCATGTCGAAGGCCAGGACCTCGGTGGTCCAGGGTTTGGGGCACCACCATTCCTTGAGCAGCTTGGGATCGCTCCATGCACGCCAGACCTTGGCACGCGGGGCCTTGAGCAGGCGCGAGATGACCAGGTCCTGGCTTTCAGGGCTGGCGGCGTTTTCATTCGGCATCTGACTGTTCCTCCTGATGAAGGGCTTCGACAAAGGCGGCCAGGCGGTCGGTACGGGCCTCCCACATGGCGCGCTGGTCGGCCAGCCATTGCTGCGCGTCTGACAGCGGTTGCGGTACCAGTTCGCAAGTGCGCACGCGCCCCGTCTTGCGCGAGCGGATCAGGCCGCTGCGCTCCAGCACCTGCAGGTGCTTCATGAACGAGGGCAGTGCCATCGTGAACGGTGCCGCCAGCGCCGAGACCGTTTCCGGCCCGCGGCCGAGCACGCTGACGATGGCGCGGCGGGTCGGGTCCGCCAGCGCGTAGAACACGTCGGAAAGCGGGGAAATATCGACAGCCTGGGACACGTCAGCAAACTCGGTACAATGGTTAGCCATACGGCTAAGTATAAAGAGGTAACCGGAAACTGCAAGCGCAAAATGCAAGACGCCCCGGCATCAGCCGGGGCGTCTTGTGGTCGGCGAAGCGGGGCGGAGGCTATTGCTGCCGCACGTACGCCGCCAACGCCTTGACCTCATCCGCCTTCAAGCCGGCAAACGGCGGCATCGGCACCGACCCCCATTTGCCGCTGCTGCCGCCGCGAATGCTGGCTTCCAGCTTGGCCTGTGCCTGCGCATCGCCCTTATAGCGGGTGGCGACTTCGTGATAAGCCGGGCCGACCACCTTCTGCGTCACGCTGTGGCAGCTCAGGCAGGCGTTCCTGGCCAGCAGGCCCTGCACGTCTACCGCGGCGGCAGGCGCCGAGGCGGCCGCGGGTGCGGCCGGCGCGGGCTTGCCTGCCTTCTGCGCGATCGCCACGATCTCCGGGTCCTTGATCTTGGCGGAG
The DNA here is from genome assembly GCF_058781795.1 of Cupriavidus sp. FW306-1B-F12B. Classification (NCBI taxonomy): domain Bacteria; kingdom Pseudomonadati; phylum Pseudomonadota; class Betaproteobacteria; order Burkholderiales; family Burkholderiaceae; genus Cupriavidus; species Cupriavidus sp. FW306-1B-F12B. The sequence goes on along the minus strand of NZ_JBYSXC010000014.1, from coordinate 104,155 downwards.
CCGTAGGCCACCGCGAGGTAGGCGCCGAGCTGCTCGACCTCGCCATCGTCGATCGGCGCACCATAGGCCTGCTGCATTTTCTTCATCTCGGCGGTCCACTGCGTCAGGCTCAGGCCGGGCGGCTGGTAGGAGACGTAGTCGGCCGAATGGCAGATCGCGCATTTCTGCATGGCGATGCCGTAGCCGGGCAACTTGGCGGGTTTGAGCTTGACGTTCTCCGCCGGCAGCTTGATGTCCTGGGGTGCCGCGGACGCGCTGCCCGCGCCCAGCAGGGCGAGCGCGAGCAGCACTGGGGTGATGGATCGATGCATGGTGCGCTCCTCAGGCAATGGTGACCGGCGTGGATTCAATGACGTTGCGGCGATAGCCGGCCGGGTTCCAGTTGGCCTTGGCCGGCTGCACCTCGCCCTGGACGCTGGTGGCGCGCACCATCAGCACCGCCGGGCCCTTGCGCGCGAACTTCACCGGCAGTTGCCAGGCGCGGAACGAGAAGCGCCCCAGGTCCTGGCCCAGCGTCGCGGCCTGCCAGCTCTGCCCGCCGTCCACCGAGACCTCGACGCCGCGGATGCCGGAGCCGCCATCGAAGGCAATGCCTTTCAGCTCCACCGTGCGCCCGGCGGGCAGCACGCCGCCCGTGCCCACGCTGGTGATGAAGCTGCGCACCGCCAGCGTCGAGATCGGTCGCGTCTTGCTGGCGGGGGTGCCCGGCGCCACGCATTGGCAGTCGTTATCCGGTACGCGATAGCCCTTGGTCATGAAGAACGCATCATGGCCTTCGAACGGGTGGTCCAGCACCTCGATCTCGGACAGGTGCTTGATCCAGTAGGTGCCGAAGTAACCCGGCACCACCAGCTTGACGGGATAGCCGTTGAGCAGCGGCAGGTCTTCGCCGTTCATGCCCCAGGCCAGCATCGGCTCGCCGTTCATCGCATGGGCGATATCGAGCGACTTGCGGAAATCCGGGGTGCTCGGCAGCACCGGCGTATCCATCCCGTTGAACGTGACCACCTTGGCGCCGGCCTTGACGCCCGCGTGCTCCAGCACCTTGCGCAGCGGCACGCCGGTCCAGCGCGCATTGCCCATCGCGCCGTTGGCCAGTTGCGCGCCGAACACACGTGGCTCGGAGAAGCCGCGGCTGTTGCCTGAACACTGGTTCACGGCGACGATGTCCACCGGACCGGCCAGCCGCTTCAGTTCATCGAGCGACAGCTTCAGCGGCCTGTTGACATGCCCGCCAACGGTCAGGCGGAAGGTGGCGAGATCCACCGACAGCGGAATGTTGGCCAGGTGGTAGCGCACGAAGAAGGCGTCGTTGGCGGTGATCGGCCCCTCGTTGAACGCGGAGAAGGGCGTCTCAAGGTGTGGCGGCCGGGTGCTGACGCGCACCAGCGGGCGCTTGCCCGGATAGCGCACCAGCGGGCGAGGGCCGTCGGCCAGCGTGACGCCGTCGCTGATGCGCGCGGCCTGGGCGGCCAGCGCGCCGAGCGGCGAGGCGCCGAGGGCGAGCAGGCCCGCGCCCTGGACGATGCGGCGCCGGGCCGGCACCGGCTGGGCGGCAGATTCCGCCGGACTGTTCTTGTCTCGCATGGGGCGTCTCCTTCAGGGGCTTGTTGTGTCGCGCAAGGCGCTATGGCGGGTACTTTGAGGCCGCGGCATCAACTTGTGAAACGTGTTTTGCTGCTAGCACTTATCGATTGAATCGATATAAGGGAAGACCACGGGCGCTCCGCCGAGAAACCGCTTGCATCGCGAATTCCATTTCCCTACACTTACCAAAACGTTTTTGTTAGCGGAAATCGATAATATCTGAGGCGAATTGCGCACAGACGCAGCAAGTGGCTTGCGAGCCACCGGCACAAACGCCCACACACCAAACGAGGAGCAAAGCATGTCCCACCCCGCCCCCGCGCCGGTGGATGAACGGCTGCCATGTCGGCGCCTGTTTGTCTTCGGGCTTCAACACGTACTGGTCATGGCAGCGTCGCCGATCGCGTCCGTCTTCCTGATGAGCAAGGCGCTGAACTTCCCGCCCGCGCTGGCGGTGCAGCTGCTGAGCGCCACCTTTGTGATCTGCGGCCTCGGCACGCTGTTGCAGTCGCTGGGCAAGCGCGGCATCGGTGCCCGGCTGCCGTTCGTGATGCTGCCCGGCGGCGCCCCGATCGTGCTGTTTATCCTGATCGCGCAGCAGACCGACGTGCAGACCGCTGCCGGCGCGGTGATCCTGACCGGCGTGTTCTACTTCTGCGTGCTGCCGGTGTTCCGGCGCTGTCTGCGCTATTTCCCGCCGGTGGTGGTGGGGACGATGCTGCTGCTGGTGGCGATCAACCTGGCGCAGGTATCGGGCAAGCTGGTTGCCGGCCACCCGGCCGCGGGCAGCACGGTGGACCCGCTCAACCTGCTGCTGGCGTTCGCCACCATTGCCTGCACCGTGGCGGCATCGCGCCTGCTGTCGGGCATGCTGGCGCAACTGGCGATCCTGCTCGGCCTGCTAGGCGGTGCGCTGGTGGCCGGGCTGGCCGGCGCGTTCCAGTTTGGCCATGTGTCGATGTCGCCGGTGTTCGCGTTGCCCACGCCGTTCCCGTTCGGGTGGCCGCATTTCGATGTGGTGGCGGCGATTCCGCTGATGGTGTTTGCCGTGATCTCGATGGTGGAGGCCACCGGCCAGACGCTGGCGATCAGCGATGCCGTGGGCCGGCCGGTGGACCAGCAGCGCGACGTGCCGCGCACCATCCGCGCCGATGCGCTGACTTCGCTGCTGGGCGGGATGTTCGGCACCTCGCTGATCATCACCAGTGGCGAGAACATCGGCATCGTGCGTGCCACCGGCGTGCGCTCGCGCTTCGTCACGGCGATGTCGGGCGCGATCCTGGTGGCGTTCGGGCTGCTGGTGCCGGTGTCGTCGCTGATCAGCGCCATCCCCGAGGCCGTGGTCGGCGGCACCGGGCTGGTGGTGTTCTGCATCGTCGGCACCATGGGCATCGACATGCTGCGCAAGGTGGACCTGCGCGACCACGCCAATATGTACGTGGTGGCCGTGGCGCTGGCCGTGGGCCTGCTGCCGATCCTGGTGCCCGGCATCTATGGCGGCCTGCCGGGCAACGTGCGCATCCTGGTGGGCAATGGCGTGGCGATGGGTGCCATTACCGCGGCGCTGCTCAACTTCCTGTTTTTCCATACGGGCCTGCGGGCCGCGGCAGCGGGCGCGGTTGCCCGCGACGATGCCGCCGCCACGCATTGACCCGGCTTCCTGAATTGCAATGACTGATCGTTCTGACTCGACGCCGGCCTGGCCCGGCGATACCAACCCGGCCCTGGTGCCGGACAGCTTCAGGCAGCCGCGCATCCTGCTGCCGGAATGGACCCTGCTGCGCCAGGGCGCGGTACGCGGCCACGCAGTGGTGGTTGAGGGCGGCCGCTTCACGGCAGTGGGCACGGCCGCGGAAGTCGCCGCGCGCTTCCCCGAGCTGGAGACCCTGCCGCTGCCGCGCATGCTGCTGATGCCCGGCATGATCGACACGCACCACCACCTGACGCAGTCGTTCGGCAAGTCGCTGGTGTTCGGCGAGCCGTCGGAGATCTTCCGGCGCGTGTGGGTGCCGCTGGAAGGCAGCCTGAAGGCGGAGCACCTGTACCTGTCGTCCAAGCTGGCGGCGCTGGAAGCGCTGCGCGGCGGCTTCACCACCGTGGTCGATGCCGGCACGCGCAGCGACGCCGGGCTGGATGCGGTCGCGCGCGCGGTCACCGATGCCGGCGTGCGCTGCGTGCTGGGCCTGATCTGCAACGACAAGCCCGGCGCCGAAACGCTCGACGCCGCGCCGATCCTGCGCCGCGCCGCCGCCCACCTGGACAAGTACGCCAGCGATCCGCTGGTGGCCCCGTCGCTGGCGATCTCGATTCCCGAGGTGGCCTCCGACGCGATGCTGCACCACGTCTACCAGTTGTGCGCCGAGTCCGGCCGCATCTTCCAGACCCATGCCAACGAGCACCTGGTGGCGGTGGAGCGCTCGCTCAACGCCTGCGGGCGCCGTCCGATCGAACATCTCGCGGCGGTCGGCGCACTGGGCCCGGCGGCGCTGCTGGCGCATGCCACGCTGGTGACGCCGCATGAGATCCGCTTGCTGGCCGACACCGGCACCGCGGTGGCCTACAACCCCGTGGCCAGCGCCTGGAAGGGCAACGCCGTGGCGCCGGCTGAAACCATGGCCACCTTCGGCGTGCGCCTGGGCCTGGGCACCGATGGCACCCGCAGCGACGGCTTCCGCCTGCTGGACTATGCCGAGGCCGCCCAGCGCTTCGCCTTCGGCATCGGCGTGGGCGATTCCTCCTGCGGCGCGGGCTGGCGCTGGGTCGACATGGCCACGCACGACGCGGCCGATGTGGCGGGTCTCGGTGCGCTCACCGGCGAGATCGCCGCGGGCAAGCGCGCCGACTTCCTGCTGGTCGACCTGGACGTGCCTGAGCTGACGCCGTCCTGGGACCTGACCTGGGAACTGGTGCGCCTGGCCAACCGCGACCAGATCCGCGCGGTCTTTGTCGATGGCAGCCTGCGCCTGTGGCAGGGCTGGCCCACGGACTGGGATGCACGCGCGCTGATGCGGGCGATCCACGCCATGGCCGAGGACACCGTCGCCCATGCCCCGATCCGCAAGCTGCACGATGCCGCGGACGTGCACCGCGCGCGCCAGGCTGGCACGGAGGCATCCTGACCATGGACATGACGTTGTTCAGCGTCGGCGTGGCGGTCTTTACCGGCGCGCTGGTCCAGGGTGCGACCGGCATGGGCTTCGCGCTGATCGTGGTGCCGGTGCTGGCGCTGGCCGCGCCGGCGATGCTGCCGGGCGCGCTGCTGCTGGCAATGCTGCCGCTCAATGCCTACGTGGCCTGGCGCGAACGCCATGCCATCGACCTGCGCGGCGCAGGCTGGATCAGCGCCGGGCGGCTGGCCGGCACCTTCGGCGGGCTGTGGGTGCTGGTGGCGATGCCGATGGCCTGGCTCAACGCGCTGGTCGGCGGCAGCACCATTGCCGCAGCGGTGGTGTCATTGCTGGCGCCGGCCTTTACGCCGGGGCGGCTGACCTTTGCCTCGACCGGCCTGATCACCGGCGTGACCGAGACCGCAACCGGTGTCGGCGGCCCGCCGCTGGCGCTGGCCTACCAGCACGCGCCGGTCGCGACGCTGCGCGCCACCGTGGCGCTGTGCTTCCTGGTCGGTGAAGCGATCTCGCTGGTGGTGCTGGCGTTGAGCGACCGGCTCGGCATGGAGCAGGTGCTCTATGCCATCGGGCTGCTGCCGGTGCTGATGGTCGGAATGGTGGCCAGCCACCTGGTGCACAAGCGCATCAACCAGCGCATGCTGCGCATCGGCGTGCTGGTATTTGCGCTGGTCTCCGGTGCCGTGGTGCTGCTGCGCGGCTAGCTGCCCGGCGTGGACGATGCCCGCACCACCAGTTCCGGCGCGGGCCCGGTGATCACGTCGCGGCTGCGGTCGCCGGAAAGATGTGCGAACAGCAGCTCCACTGCCAGCGATGCCACGCGCTCCAGGTGCAGGTTGACCGCGGTGATCGGCGGCTGCGCGCTGCGGGCGCGGATGCCGTCATAGCGCGTCACCACCAGCACATCGTCGGGCACGCGCTTGCCCAGCCCTTGCAGGTGGGCCATGGCGCCCACCGCGAACGCATCCACCGGCGCGCACAGCGCATCGAGCGCCGGCATCTGCGCCAGCAATTGCGCGCAGGCCTCGGCGCCCGCGGCTTCGCCGTGTTCCTCGGCTGCCTTGACGATATGGCAGGGCAAGCCCATTGACTGCGTGAACTCGCGGTAAGCGCGTTCGGTTTCCACATACGACTGGCGCGGCGCCGCGCCGATCATCAGGCCGATATGCCGGCGCCCGTGCCCGTGCAAGTGCGCCAGCAGCAGGCGGGCGGTGTCGGCCGATTGCAGGTCGACGCAAGGCACCGGCGTGTCGGTCAGCGGCTCGCGCCCGATCGACACGATGCTGACGCCGCGCTCGCGCAGCCGCGCGATATGCGGGTCGCCCGCGATCGGCTCGATCACGATCGCGCCGTCGATATCCAATGTATCGAGCAGGCCCCCGGCGCCTTCCAGCGGCGGCACCAGCACCACGCCCAGGCCGCGCCCCATTGCCGCCTCGGCGGCAATCGCCGCCACCTCCATCATGAAGCCGAGCCGCGACGTGCCGCCCGCCACCGCGAACGGCATCGACGACAACAGGGCGATGCAGTTGGCGCGGCCCGATTGCAGCCGCTGCGCGCGCACGCTGGGCCGGTAGCCCAGCTCGGCGGCAACGCGCTTGACGCGCGCACGCGTGGCCGGGTCCAGCACGCCGCGGTCGTTCAGCGCGTGCGACACCGTGGTCAGCGACACGCCGGCGGCGCGGGCGACGTCATGGATGGTGATGCGGCGAGGGCGGTCTGGCGTGGATTCGGTCATGCGGGACACGGGCGATGGTTCAGGGCGGAGCATACAACAGCGCGCGGCAAGGGGCAGGTTCAGCGGCGCGCGTTGGCAGCGCCAGCTTCGGACGACAGCGCTTTCCAGTGTTCGCGCGTGAACCGATAGAGCACCTCCAGCGCCGGCGACAGCGAGCGCGCCGCCATGCGCGCAATGCCATAGCGGCCGCAGCGGCGCGGATCGGGCGGCATCGGCACTTCGGCCATCAGCCCCGCGGCGCGCTCCTGGCGCGTGATCGACAGCACGCCGAACAGCAGCGTATCGCTGGCCAGCGTCACGCTGCGCAGCATGTCGAGGTTGTCGCAATGCAGGGTGAAGAGCTTGTCCGGCGCGGCGCCCGGCCCCCATAGCTCTGCCAGTTGCCGGCTGATGACGGTGCTGAGCGTGGTGGTTGCTACCGGGTAGGCGCGGATGGTCTCGATATCGATGCGGCGCTTGCGCAGGATCGGATGCCCGGCGCGGCATACCAGGCCTGCGGGTAGCTCACCCAATGGCTCCACGTCGATGTCGTCGGCCGCGCGCAGCACATAGGCATCGCCGACGATGGCGTCGATGGTCTCGTTGCGCAGTGCCTCCAGCAGGGCACTGGTGGCGCCGGTCTCGGTGCGCACCTTGATGCGCGGGTGGGCCTGCGCCATGTGGATCAGGAACGGCGTCAGCAGCAGCGCCGCCGGCGCGGGCGCCACGCCAATGGTCAGCGAGCCTTCCTCGCCGCCGCGCAGCAGGTCCAGGTCGCGCCGCAGCTGGCGCTCTTCCAGCCGCATGCGGCGCGCGCGGTCGGCCACCAGTTCGCCGAACACGGTCAGGCGCGCGCGCCGCGCGCCGCGGTCGAACAGTGGCGCCTTGAGTTCGTCTTCCAGCGCGCGGATGCTGCGGCTCAGCGCCGGCTGGGTCAGGTGCATGGCACGGGCCGCTTCGGAGAACGTGCCGTGCTCGACCACGGCGAGCAGGTGCAGAAGTTTCTGTGTGTCCATGCGGAAAACCATGCGCATTGGTTATGGGATCGGTTCAACATTTGCATTTGAATCATACCTCGCCCCTTCCTATGATGAGCGGAACACAAGAGCGGGCCGGTGACAGCACACACGGCGCCCCGCCATCCACCGTCCATCGGAAATCGGAGAGACATCATGCTCAAGCTGTTTATCGGCCTAGGCCTGCCGTTTATCGGCGTCATCGGAATGCTGCCCTGGGTGGCGACGGTCGAGCGCTTCGTGCTCGGCGTGCCCTTTATCTACGCCTGGATCTTTGCCTGGTTCGTGCTGACCTCCGGCTGCATGCTGGCGTGCTGGCTGCTGTTCGACCGCCACGCCGCCGACGCGGCGCATGAAGCCTGAAGGGGAGACCACCATGACCACAGCGGTATTCCTCGGCTTTATCGTGTTCTCGCTCTATCTCGCCATCCGCTCGAAGAAGGGCCACGGCGCGCAGAGCGTGCATGATTTCTTCGTGGCGTCGCGGCAGTTCGGCGCCTACCTGGTGTTCTTCCTGGCAGCGGGAGAGATCTACAGCATCGGCACGATGGTGGGCTTTCCCGGTGGCATCTATGCCAAGGGGCCGACCTACGGGGTCTGGTTCCTCGGCTACATCCTGCTGGCGTACCCGCTCGGCTATTTCCTCGGGCCCAAGATCTGGCAGGCCGGCGCGCGCTATAACGCGATCACGCTGCCGGACCTGTTCAAGGGCCACTACGGCAGCCGTGCGCTGGAGCTGATCGTGGCGGGCTCGGCGATCCTGTTCCTGCTGCCCTGGGGCCAGCTGCAGTTCACCGGGCTGGTGGCGGCGCTCAAGGGGCTGGGCTGGGAGTTCGAGCCGGTGTACCTGGTGATGATCTCGGCCGCGCTGGCCTTTACCTACATTGCCATCTCCGGCGTGCGCGCATCGGCCTATATCGCCATCCTCAAGGACATCCTGATGGTGGTGGCGATCGTCGCCACCGGCGTCGCGGTGGGCTGGAAGGCGGGCGTGGGCGACGTGTTCCATGCCGCCAGCATGCAGGTCAGCAACCAGATGAATGACACCCAGCTGCGCTTCTCGATGAGCACCATGCTGTTCCAGGCGCTGGGCTTCTATGTGATGCCGTTCGCGGTGCAGAATTTCTTCACGGCCAGGAGCGCCAACACCATCCGGCGCACGCAGGTGGCGATGCCACTGTACATGCTGATGTATCCGTTCCTGGTGCTGGCGTCCTACTACGCGATCAGCCAGAACCTGCAGCTCGCATCGCCAAATGAGGCCTTCTTCGCGGCGGCGGTGCGCTTGTTGCCGGACTGGCTGCTCGGACTGGTGACCGCCGGCGCCGCGCTGTCGGGGCTGCTGGTGCTGGCCGGCATCTGCCTGGCGATCGGTCCCATCGTCACGCGCAACCTGCTGCCGGGCATGCCCGAGGCGCGCCAGAAGCAGGGCGCCAAGGTGGTGATCGTGATCTACCTGGTGCTGTCGATCGCCATGACGCTGGCCACGCCCAACCTGATGCTGACGCTGATCAACACCACCTACTACGGCGTGACGCAGTTCTTCCCTGGCGTGCTGGTGATCCTGTTCTCGCTGAAGGTGCGGGCGCTGGCGATTGCGCTCGGCATCGTCACCGGCCAGGTACTGGCGATCGCGCTGTATGTGCAGCAGGTAGATTTCGGCGGCATCAACCTCGGGCTGGTCAGCCTGGGCGTCAACCTGCTGGTGACCGCGCTGGTGAACTACGCACCCCGCCTGGCCCGCGTGCAGGCGGCGTGAATGACTGGACTCATGCAATCCATGACACAAGACGACACCGCGCGCACCCAGGTATTCGTGGCGCGCAAGATCCTCACGATGGAAGCCGGCCAGCCCGAGGCCACCCATGTCGCGGTGCGCGACGGCAAGATCCTTGCCGTGGGCGGCGCCGCCGAGATGGCCGGCTGGCCGGATGCGGTGCAGGTCGACACCTTCCGCGACAAGGTGCTGATGCCCGGGCTGGTCGAAGGCCATTGCCACCTGATGGAAGGCGCGATGTGGGATGCGGTCTACGTCGGCTACTTCGACCGCCGCGATCCGGACGGCAAGCTCTGGCACGGCCTGCGTACGCTGGAGCAGGTGATCGATCGCCTGGCGGGCGCGGCAAGCCAGATGCATGACCCGGAAACGCCGCTGCTGGCCTGGGGCTTCGACCCGATCTATTTCGGCGCCAGCCGGCTGTCGGTGCGCGAGCTGGATCGCGTCTCGGCCACGCGGCCTATCGTGGTGATGCATGCCAGCGTGCATCTGATGAACGTCAATTCCGCGATGCTGGCGCGCGCCGGCATCGACGAGGACACCGATATCGACGGCGTGCACAAGGACGCGCGGGGCTTGCCCACCGGCGAGCTGCAGGAATTCGCGGCGATGTTCCCGGTGCAGCGCGTGCTTGGCAGCGGCCTGTCGCTGGCCGCCGCCGAGAATGCCGACGCGGTGCGCCGCTTCGGCCGCGTGGCGCAACTGGCGGGCGTGACCACGGCGACGGATCTGGTCAACGACCTGTCGCCCAAGGGGCTGGAGACGCTGCAGGCGGTCACTGCCGACCCCGGCTTCCCGCTGCGCATCGTCCCGGCGTTCTCGCCGCAGCGCAATGCGCAGGGCGGCCCCGCCCGCGTGCAGGCCGCGGCGGCGGCCGGCACCGACAAGCTGCGCTTCGGTCCGGTCAAGTTCATTGTCGACGGTTCGATCCAGGGCTTTACCGCTCGCCTGCGTGCACCGGGGTATGCCGGCGGCCAGGCCAATGGCTTGTGGCTGATCCCGCCCGAGCAACTGCTCGACGCCTTCACGCCATTCCACCTGGCCGGCCTGCCGCTGCATATCCACACCAACGGCGACGAGGCGACGCAAGTGGTGCTGGACGTATTGGAAGCTATGCTGTCGCGCCATCCGCGCGCGGACCATCGCCATACGCTGCAGCACTGCCAGCTGGCGGACGAGGCACAGCTGGCGCGCGCGGCGCGGCTGGGGCTGTGCATCAACTTCTTCTCCAACCACCTGTACTACTGGGGCGATGCGCATGCCGGCCATACCGTGGGACCGGCGCGGGCTGCGCGCATGAACCCGGCGGGCACGGCGCGGCGGCTGGGGATTCCGTTCGCGATCCATTCCGATGCGCCGATCACGCCGCTGAACCCGCTCTTTACGGCGTGGTGCGCGGTGCAACGCCAGACCGCTTCCGGCAGCGTGCTGGGCGAAGCGGAGCGCCTGCCGGTCGCCGACGCGCTGTATGCCATCACCATGGGTGCGGCCTATACACTGAAGCTCGACCATTGCATCGGCAGCATCGCGTCCGGCAAGCTGGCAGACTTTGCCGTGCTGGAAGATGACCCGACCGCGGTGGGTCCCGAGTGCCTGAAGGACGTGTGCGTCTGGGGCACGGTACTGGGCGGGCGCGTGTTCGCGGCGCCGGCCCGATGAACACGCGGCCTCCGGTCCCGCTGGCGGTGGTCGGCGGCTACCTTGGCGCCGGCAAGACCACCTTGCTCAACCGCTTGCTGGCCAACGCGCACGGGCGCCGCATCGCGGTGCTGGTCAATGACTTCGGCGAGATCAATATCGATGCCGCGCTGATCCGCACGCGCAGCGACGACGTGATCCAGTTGGAGAACGGCTGCATCTGCTGCTCGATCGGCGGCCGGCTGGCCGAGGCGCTGGTGGCCATCGCAGCGCGGGAGCAGCGGCCGGACTTGCTGGTGATCGAGGCCAGCGGCGTCTCGGACCCGCAGCGCATTGCACAGGTCGGCTTGCTGGATCGGGCCCTTGTGCTCAATGCCGTGGTGGTGGCCGTGGATGTGACCGAGGTCGGCCACAGCCTGCACGATCCGCTGGTGGGCGACATGGTGCGGCAACAGATCGCGGGAGCCTCGGTAGTGGTGCTGACCAAGGCAGACCTTGCCGATGCGGATGCGCTGGCAATGGCTGCCGCCAAGGTCGACGCCATCGCGCCGCGTGCCACGGTGCTGACCGCATGCGAGGGCGAGGTACCCTTGTCGGTCTTTGTCGACGCCGCCCCGCCGGCACCACATGCCGATGCCGTGCTGCAGGCGGGCGGGCACTGGCGGCGAGCCGTCGGCACCGTGCACGCCGGCATCCGCAGCATTTCATACCAGACCGGCCGCGACTTCGACAAGGCGCTGCTGCGGCAGGCGCTGAAGACGCTGCCGGTGCGGCTGCTGCGCGCGAAGGGCATGGTCAGGCTGGCAGCCGATCCGCGCCTGCACGAAATGCATGTGGTCGCGGGCCGCATGCGGCTGAGTCCGATGGCGCAAGGCGATGCGGCAGGGTCTGCGCTGGTCCTGATCGGTGCCTTCGGTGCGGAGGAGGAGAGGCGTATCCGCGCCTGCCTCGATCTGGCGCTCGCCTGAGCGGGCGCGCGAACGGCGTCGCTGCGGCGCCGCTCAGGTGTGGAATTCTTCCGGTTCCGCATGCGCCGGCCTTCCTTCCCAGCCGCCACGCTCGAACTCCGCAATCACCTGCGCCCCAAACAGCAGCAAGGTCGCCGCGATCTCCAGGCTCAGCAGCACCACGATCGCCGTGGTCAGCGAGCCATAGACCCGGCTCACTTGCGACAAGGTGGTGAAGTACCACGCCAGCACATGGCGGGAGATTTCCCACAGCACGGCCGCAATCAACGCGCCGCTCAGCGCATGCCGCAGCGACAGCCTGCCAACCGGCATCACCATGTAGATCGAGGTCAGCATCAGCACCTCGCCGATGAAGCCGAGCAGGTAGAGCAGGCCGGTCGAGAGCCGGTCCAGCGACCAGTCTCGGCCCAGCACTTCCACATGCCGTTCGCCGATGGCCAGCAGGCCGCCCGATACCAACGTGACCAGCAGCAGGCCCACGCTCAGTACCGCGATATAGCAGTAGGGCAGCAGCGCCGAGACCAGGAAATGCCGGCGCCGGATCGCCACGCGGTGCTCGAAGATCACCGACATGGCATTCTCCAGCACGGTAAAGGCGAGCGAACTGAAGAACAGCATGGTGACCAGCAGCACCCAGCCGATCGTGCCACGGTTGCGCAGGAAGGCGGCAAGCTCGGTGACCAGGGCCCTGGACTGCCCCGGCACCACCCACTCCAGGTAGCGCGCGAGCGTGGACAACAGCAGGTCTGGTTCGATCACGTGCGACAGGGCGATGATCATCAGGATCAGCAGCGGCACGATCGACAGCAGCGCGTAGTAGGCCACCGCGCCGGCCAGCAGCAGCCCCTGGTTGGCGCGGAACTGCCTGAGCGTGTGCCAGGCAAAGCGCCCCGGATGGCGGAGCAGGTCGCGGACGCGGGCGTCGGGAAGCTGCATGGCAGACACCGGAGAGGAAGGGTTTCGCCATTATGCGGCTTCGGTGCCTGACATTCCACCGGGTTATGGCTCTATTCCGAATGCATCATTGTGGTCGGGAACCGCGTCCGCCAAGATGGCGGCCGCGGCCTGCGCCATGCGGGCTTGCACCTCATGCATACAAGGCGGCGCACCGTGCGTGCAGCCGCCTGGACAGGAATGGAGACAGCATGCAAGCGCAAACAGTGTCGCGCAGGACGGGATTCGGACGCAGTCGGGTGTGGTTGGCCGTGGCGCTGCTGGTGGCGCCGATGAGCGTTGCGCTGGCGCAGGGCACCGGCCAGCCCGTGGCCGTTGCCGAGGACGAGGTCATGCAGGGCTTTCCGCCGCCGCCCGACAAGCAAGTCAGCCGCGGCAGCGGGCTGCGTCCGCCGTATATGCGCTGGGCGTTCCGGCATGCGCGCGAGATGTCGCCGACGGCGGGGATCCGGCATGCCAGCCAGCCGCTGGCCCTGGCCGGTCAGCCCGGCACGGAACTGGACGGCACCACGTTTGCCGTGGCGGGCAAGACGGTCCGACTGGCCGACTACCTGCGCGACACCCATACCGACGGCCTTATCGTGCTGCACCAGGGCAAGGTCGTCTATGAGCGCTACCTCGCGGGCTTTGGTCCTTACCAGCCGCATATCTGGGCCTCGATGACCAAGTCCGTCACCGGGCTGCTGGCCGCCATGCTGGTCGAAGAGGGCAAGCTCGATCCGCAGGCCCGGCTGGCGCAGTATGTGCCGGAACTGGCCGGCAACCCGTTCGGCGAGGCCACGGTACAGCAGAACCTGGACATGGAGGTGCCGGTGGGCTACCCGGAGGGGCTGCCGCCGGACCTGGGGCTGTTCGGGGCGGTGGGGATCGTGCCGCGCAAGGCGGAGGCGCCGGATACCATCTATGACTTCCTCAAGGTCGTCCACGCCACCGGCGGGCGCGACGATGGCGGCGTCTGGTACTACCAGAACGGCTCGCCGGAAGCGGTGGCATGGGCGCTGCGGCGCATCACCGGCAAGAGCTGGGCGCAACTGGTGAGCGAGCGGCTGTGGTCCCGCTTTGCCGACGATGATGCCTACACCCAGGTGGACCGCCAGGGCACGGAAATGGCCAGCGGCGGCATGAATTCCACGCTGCGCGATGCCGCCCGCTTTGCCGAGGCCGTGCGCCGGGCGGCCGCCGGCGACGCCTCGGGCGGGATCTCGCCGGCGGCGGCGCGCATTGCGCTGCAGCCCGCCGGCAACCAGGCCCGCTTTGCGCGCGGCAACACCATGCCGGGCCGCGACGGCTATGGCTACCGCAACTACTGGTTCCAGCGCAACGACGGCGACGGCAGCATCGAGGCCAGCGGGCGCTTCGGACAGAAGATCTATATCAACCCGGCCAGGGGGCTGACGGTGGTGAAGTTCTCCGCCAGCCCGGACGGCGCCGCGCGTGCGACCAGCGCAGCCGCGGTGCGCAAGCGCGACGATCCGGCCCGGGCGCTGGAATCCGCCGAGGCCATGGTGGCCGCGGCGCTCGCGATCCAGCGCGCGGTCAGCCGCTGACCCACGCCGGCAGGGGCCGGCGGACTCTCCCGATCTGCCTCTCACGCACGCCGCCAGGGCGTGCGCAGGACTGCTGCGCGCCTGCGGGCCGCGCAGTCCGCAATCCAGCCATCGGCATCTTCGCCGTGGCGATGACCAACCACAACGAAAGAGAATGGATGCGGCATCGCTTTTGAGCAGCACCTAGTCCTGCGGCGCCCCCGCCGCCCGCCGCAGGCAATCCAGCATGGCCATGACCGCCGCGCGCGACTGCGCGTCGTCACGCCAGTACATCGACACCGAGCCGAACCCCGCCAGCCGCAGCGGCACGATGCGCAGCGCGCCCAGCGCTTCCAGCCGGCGCGCGGTGCGGTGCGAGGCCAGGCCGATCATGTCGCTGTTGTTGAGTAGCGTGAGATTCAGCACGGTGGAATTGCTCTCCACGCAATCTGCCGGCAGCGCACGCTCGGCGCTGGCCAGCGCGCCTTCCAGCGCGTTGCGGATGGGCGTGCCGCGCGGCCACACCACCCAGCGGTAGCGATACAGGTCGTCCCAGCCGATGCGCGCGCCTTGCAGCAGCGGGTGGCGCGGCCGGGCGACGAAGTGGATCGGCTCCATGTAGAGCGATTCGGTGCGCATGTGCGCATCCTGCAGCTCGGGCGCCGAGCGGCCCACCACGATATCCAGCTCGCTGTGCGCCAGCTGGCTCATGAGCCGGTCCATGGTCGTTTCCACCAGCCGCACGCTGGCGCGGGGCATCTGCTGCAGCAATTGCAGCGCTGCCAGCGGCACGGTATCCGCCGACGACGCGCCCGAGGTACCCACCACCACGATCCCGCTGCCGCCGTCGCGCATGGCCTGCAGGTCGTCGCGCGCGGTATCCAGCTGGGCCTCGATCCGGCGGGCGTGCTCGATCAGCGACTCGCCGTAGGGCGTGGGCCGCAGCCCGCGCGCCTGGCGCTCGAACAGGGGCAGCCCGATATCGTCCTCCAGGTCCTTCAGCCATTTGGAAAGGCCCGGCTGGGTCGTGTTCAGCATGGCCGCCGACTGGCTCATATTGCCGGTCTCGGCCAGGCTCAGCAGCATCTGCAGGTTGCGCAGCCGCAATCTCTGGGTCCAGTCCATGAGGCTACCTATATGAAAAATGGTATCGATAAGATGAAAAGTTCATTTCAAATCTTATAGGCCGCCGCGTATAACGACAACAAGACGGTGCGAGCGATGACACGCACCCACAAAAGCGCTCCCAAAGCCCTGCATAAAGTTACGGAGACAGCATGTCCGAACACACCCCAGACCCGGCCCGCGTGGCCTATTACGAAGAAATCGGCCGCAGCCACATGACCCCGCTGTGGGAGTCGCTGCACGCGCTGGTGCCGCCGCAACCGCGGCCGCAGATCGTTCCCGCCATCTGGAAGTACGCCCAGATCCGCCCGCTGGTGATGCAGGCCGGCGGCGTCATCAGCGCCGAGGAAGCGGTGCGCCGCGTGCTGGTGCTGGAGAACCCGGGCATTCCGGGCAAGTCGAGCATCACCTCCACGCTGTACGCTGGCCTGCAGCTGATCCTGCCGGGCGAGATCGCGCCCAGCCACCGCCATACCCAGTCCGCGCTGCGCTTTATCGTCGAAGGCAAGGGCGCCTGGACCGCGGTCAACGGCGAGCGCACCACCATGCATCCCGGCGACTTCATCATCACGCCGTCGTGGACCTGGCACGACCATGGCAACCCTGCCGTCGAGGACGGCGGCGAGCCGGTGGTGTGGCTGGACGGGCTGGATATTCCGCTGGTGCAGCAGTTCGATGCCGGGTTTGCCGAGAACTACCCGGAAGCCCAGCAGCCCGTGACCCGCGTCGAGGGCGACAGCTTTGCCCGCTTCGGGCACAACATGGTGCCGGTGCGACACCGTGTGACCGATCCCACTTCACCGATTTTCAGCTACCCGTACGAGCGCTCGCGCGAGGCGCTGGACCAGCTCTACCGCAACGGCGAGCTCGATGCCTGGGACGGCGTCAAGCTGCGCTATATCAACCCGGCCACCGGCGGCTGGCCGATGCCGACCATCGCCACCTTCATGCAGTACCTGCCGGCGGGCTTCCAGGGCAAGACCTACCGCAGCACCGACGCCACCGTCTACAGCGTGGTGGAAGGGCGCGGCACGGTGCGCATCGGTGACGACCAGTTCCAGTTCGAGCCGCGCGACATCTTCGTGGCCCCGTCGTGGGCGCCAGTGCAGCTGGGCGCGCTGGAAGACGCGGTGCTGTTCAGCTATTCCGACCGGCCCGTGCTGTCCGCGATGAACCTGCTGCGCGAAGCGCGCACCTGAGCGTCCCGCGACCCTGATCCGACCTGCCCCGGGCGGTGCCTGCGCGCACCGCCTGAGGCTCCCGCTTACCTGACGACTTCCGGAAACCTCGAACCATGTCCTACGTCTTCACGCCCCCCGCCACCGTTTCCATCCCCGTTGCCGGCAGCGACGACCAGTTCGCCGTGCGCCGCGTCTACTGCGTGGGCCGCAACTACGCCGCCCATGCGCGCGAGATGGGCTTCGATCCCGACCGCGAGCCGCCGTTCTTCTTCTGCAAGCCGGCGGATGCGATCCTCCCGGTGCAGGCCGGCACCACGCTGGACTTGCCGTATCCGGCGCAGACGCAGAACTACCACTACGAGGCCGAGCTGGTGGCAGTGATCGGCAAGGCTGGTTCGGATATCCCGGTCGAACAGGCACTCGAACACGTGTGGGGCTATGCCGTCGGCCTCGACATGACCCGCCGCGACCTGCAGATGAAGATGCGCGAAATGGGCCGCCCCTGGGAGATCGGCAAGGCCTTCGATGCCTCGGCGCCGGTCGCGCCGATCCACCGCGCCAGCGAGATCGGCCACCCGCAACAGGCCGGCATCTGGCTGACGGTCAACGGTGAAACGAAGCAGCGCAGCGATGTGTCGCACCTGATCTGGTCGGTGGCCGAGACGGTGGCCTACCTGTCGCAGTTCTTCCGCCTGGAACCGGGTGATGTGATCTTCACCGGTACGCCGGAAGGCGTGGGCGCGGTCAAGGCCGGCGAGACCATGGTCACGGGCGTGGACGGCCTCGGCGAGCTGGCCGTGCGCGTGGTCTGAACCTCTGAATCGCAGCACACGGGCATTACCGATCATGCAGCTCTATAGTTTCTTCAACAGCTCCACGTCCTACCGGGTGCGCATCGCGCTGGCCCTCAAGGGCCTGCCGTACGACTACCTGCCGGTCAATATCCGCACCGGCCAGCACCGCGAGCCGGAGTACGTCGGGAAAATCAACCCGTCCGCGACCGTGCCCGCGCTGGTGGATGGCGGTTTTACGCTCGGGCAGTCGTTCGCGATCCTCGACTACCTGGACGCGCTCCATCCGGAGCCGCGCCTTGTGCCGCAAGACCCGGTGCAGCGTGCGCGGGTGCTGGAACTGGCCACGCTGATCGGCTGCGACATCCATCCGGTCAACAACCTGCGCGTGCTGCGCTACCTGCAGGACGTGCTGAAGGTCACGCCCGAGCAGAAGGATGCCTGGTACCGCCACTGGATCGATGAAGGCATGGCCGGCGTGGAGCGCCTGCTGGCGCAGCACGGGCATGGCAGGTGGTGCTTCGGCGATGCGCCGACACTCGCTGACGTCACGCTGGTGCCGCAAGTCGCCAACGCCCTGCGCATGGGCTGCGACCTGAGCCGGTACCAGCGCGCGATGGCGGTCTACGCACACGCCAGCGCCCATCCCGCCTTTGCCCAGGCGGCGCCCGGGCGCCAGCCCGATTACACCGCCTGACGCATCGCGCAGGCGAGGAGACAAGACATGAGCAGTACCAACAACGCGACCGGCAAGGTCCTCATCATCGGCGGCGGCATCGGCGGCCTGGCCGCGGCGCTGGCGCTCGCACGCCAGGGCATCCGCATCGAACTGCTGGAGCAGGCCGAGCAGATCGGCGAGATCGGCGCGGGCATCCAGCTCGCCGCCAACGCCTTTGCCGCACTGGATGCGCTGGGCGTAGGCGAAGCTGCGCGCAGCCGGGCGGTCTTTACCGACTACCTCAGCCTGCGCGATGCGATCGATACCAGCGTGATCGCCGAGGTTGACGTCGGGCAGGCGTACCGCGAGCGCTTCGGCAACCCGTATGCGGTGATCCATCGCGCCGATATCCACCTGTCGATCCTGGAGGCGGTGCAGGACCACCCGCTGATTACGTTCCGCACCAGCACGCGCGTGGAACAGCTGCTGCAGGATGACCAGGGCGTGACCGTGATCGACCAGCACGGCGAACACCATCGTGGCGATGCCGTGATCGGCTGCGACGGCGTCAAGTCCGCGATCCGCCAGGCGCTGATCGGCGATGAGCCGCGCGTCACCGGGCACGTGGTCTATCGCGCCGTGGTCGGCGTCGCCGACATGCCGCAGGACCTGCAGGTCAATGCACCGGTGGTGTGGGCCGGCCCGCATTGCCACCTGGTCCACTACCCGCTGCGCGGCGGCCAGCAGTACAACCTGGTGGTGACCTTCCACAGCCGCGAGCAGGAAACCTGGGGCGTGCGCGACGGCAGCAAGGCGGAAGTGCTGTCGTACTTCGAGGGCATCCATCCGCTGCCGCACCAGATGCTGGACCGGCCCACTTCCTGGAAGCGCTGGGCCACCGCCGACCGCGACCCGGTCGAGCGCTGGAGCTTCGGCCGCGCCACCATCCTGGGCGATGCCGCGCACCCGATGACCCAATACGTGGCCCAGGGCGCCTGCCAGGCGCTGGAAGACGCGGTCACGCTGGGCGCCGCGGTGCAGGCCGCCGGCGGCAATTGCGAGGCAGCGTTCAAGCTGTACGAGCAGGCCCGCATCCCGCGTACCGCCCGCGTGCTCTACGCTGCGCGCGACATGGGCCGGGTCTACCACGCCAAGGGCGTGGACCGGCTGGTGCGCAACAGCCTGTGGACCGGCCGCACGCAGGCGCAGTTCTACGACGCGCTGCAGTGGCTGCATGGCTGGCGTGCCGACCAGTGCCTGAGCCCCACGCCGTGGCTGTAAGCCGCTGGCGCAACTTTTCTTCGCAGTCAATCCGAAACGATCTGGCGGCCGCGCATAAGGCTGCCGGACGTGACTCGCCCCTAATCCTGGCATCAAGGAGGAGACCACCATGCCTGCCAGCCAACCCCTGAACGTCACCGCGTTCATCGACCGCCAGCCGCTGTCGGCGTTCCAGGTGAGCATCGTCGTGCTGTGCTTCCTGATCGTTGCGGTCGATGGCTTCGATACGGCGGCGATCGGCTTCATCGCACCAGCCATCCGCGCGGAATGGCAGCTGACGCCGGCCCAGCTGGCGCCGCTGTTCGGCGCCGGGCTCGGCGGCCTGATGGTCGGCGCCTTCGTCTTCGGCCCGCTGGCCGACCGCTTCGGGCGCAAGGGCGTGCTGGTGCTGTCGGTGCTGTTCTTCGGTGCCGCCAGCCTGGCCTCGGCCTGGTCGCAGGACCTGTGGACGCTGGTGCTGCTGCGCTTCCTGACCGGCCTGGGCCTGGGCGGGGCCATGCCCAACGCCATCACGCTGACCTCGGAGTTCTGTCCGGAAAAGCGGCGCTCGTTCCTGGTCACGACCATGTTCTGCGGCTTCACGCTGGGCTCGGCTTTCGGCGGCCTGGCTTCCGCCGGGCTGATCGACGCCTTTGGCTGGCGCTCGGTGCTGGTCGCCGGCGGGGTCATGCCGCTGGTGCTGGCGGCGCTGCTGCTGTGGCTGCTGCCGGAATCGGTGCGCTACCTCGTGCTGGCCGGCAAGCAGCGCGAACGCATCGTCGCCACGCTGCAGAAGATCGCGCCGCAAGCCGACCTGCGTGACGCCACCTTCGTGGTCGGCGAACAGCGCAGCACCAGCTCGCCCGTGCGGCACCTGTTCCGGCCCGAGCTGCTGCGGGGCACGCTGCTGTTCTGGCTGACGTTCTTCATGAGCCTGCTGGTGATCTACCTGCTGTCCAGCTGGCTGCCGACGCTGCTGCGCACCGCCGGCCATTCGCTGCGCACGGCAGCGCTGGTGACAACCATGTTCCAGGTCGGCGGGACGGTGGGGGCGATTGCGCTGGGTTGGCTGATGGACCGGATCAATCCGCACTATGTGCTGGCGTCCAGCTATGGGCTGGCGGCGCTTGGCATCGCGGCGGTGGGCAGCGTTGCTTCCGAGCCGGTGGCTGCGGGCATGGCGGTGTTTCTTGCGGGCTTCTGCGTCTCAGGGTCGCAGGTGGGTGCGAATGCGCTGTCCGCCAGCTTCTATCCGACGGACTGCCGTGCCACAGGCGTGAGCTGGGCCAACGGCGTTGGCCGGATGGGCTCGGTGGTGGGGTCGGTCGGCGGGGCCACCATGCTGTCGATGGGCCTGGGCATGCCGGCGTTGTTTGCGTTGATCGGCGTGCCGGCGCTGATCGCAGGGTTGTCGATGTTCTCGCTGGGGATGGTCAGGCGCGAGAGTGCGGTGGAGCGCCTGGCAGTCTGAAGGCGGGCGGCGGGAGTGACTGAGAGGGAGGCGGCCTGACGGTCTCCCCCTCGGCATCATGGCTGTCCGCGATCGATCAGGCGATCGGCAGTTTCAGCACCTGCTCGGTGGTCAGGATATCGCCGAAGGTGTCGTCGATGGTGGCAAGCGCGGCCCGGTGCAGGTCCCGGTGCGGCACCACGCCGCCGGCCGTATCCAGGTCGCGCGTGGCGCAGGCATCCTCCGCCACGATTACGCTGTATCCGAGCGGCGCCGCATCGCGCGCCGCGCCTGACACGCAGGCATGGGTCATCAGGCCCGTGATGATCAGGGTCTTGATGCCGGCGGCCTTCAGGCGCTGGTCCAGGTCGGTCGTCGGGAACACGCTGACCGAGGTCTTCTGCAACACCGTGTGATGCGCGGCCGGCTGCAGGTCGCTGTGGAATTCCACGCTGGCGCTCTGTTCCGCAAAGACGGGGCTGCCCGCGGGCGTCACGTGCTGGATGTGGAAAACAGGAATCCTGGCCGCATCCGCGTGAGCGATCAGGCGTTGCGCATTGCCCAGGGCGCGCGCGCCGTCCGGGATCGGCATCTTGCCGCTGAAGTACTCATTCTGGAAATCGATCACCAGCAAGGCGCTGCTGGCGGCTTCGATGGCGGTGGGGGCCGGTGCGCCGGCCATGGTGCGAATCGTCGGGTGGTTCATTGTGGTCCTCGTCATGGAAAAGAAGAGGGCGGCGCCGCTGGCGAGGAGGCCGCCCCAATCACCGCAACCGCGGCATGGGAGGTAGTTTCCAACGCCGGCTGCAACCCCGAAAGTGGCCCGATGGACAACATCCGATAGAATTGGGCCATCCTCAATTCGTGTCCGTGCCAGCGAGAACGCAATGCACACCGTCGCGGTGATCGCCTTCGAAGGCATCAGCCCCTTCCACCTGTCCGTACCCTGTATCGTGTTTGGCGACGATCTTGCCCGGCTGGGCGTGCCGCGCTACCGGCTGGTCATCTGCGGCGAGAAGACCGGGCTGATTCCCACCATGTCCGGGTTCAGGATCGACGTCGGGCACGACCTTTCGGTGCTGGCAGAGGCCGATACGGTCATCATGCCGGCCTGGCGCGACCCGGCGGAGCGCCCGCCCCACGCCCTGGTGGAAGCGCTGCAAAGCGCCAGCGCGCGGGGCGCGCGGATTGCCGGCCTCTGCCTGGGTACGTTCGTGGTCGCCGAGGCGGGTTTGCTGGACGGGCGCACGGCGGCCACGCACTGGGCCTGGGCCGATGACTTTGCGAACCGGTATCCGCAGGTCCGGCTCGATCGCAACTCCCTGTATATCGACGATGGCGACATCCTGACCTCGGCCGGGACGGCGGCCGCCCTGGATTGCTGCCTGCACCTGCTGCGCCGCGACCATGGCGCGGACGTCGCCAACCGGGTGGCCCGCCGCATGGTCGTTGCCCCGCACCGGCATGGCGGCCAGGCCCAGTACATCGAACAGCCGCTGCCCCGGGTGGACGGCGCGGACAAGCTCAGCACGACCCTGGACTGGGCCATCGAAAACCTGGACCAGGCGCTGACACTGGACACGCTGGCGCAGCAGGCCGGGATGAGCCGGCGCAACTTCACCAGGCGCTTCAAGGCGAAGACTGGCGCAACGGTGACGCAGTGGGTGCTGAACCACAGGCTGACGGCGGCGCAGCGCCTGCTGGAGACGACGGACAAGGGGGTTGACCTGATTGCCGAGCTGGTGGGGTTTGGATCCGCCGTTTCGTTCCGGCAGCACTTCACCCAGGCCTTAGCCGTTTCTCCGTCGGCTTACCGCAAGCAGTTTGGCGGTGCGGTGCTGAGCGGGCAAGGCTCCCCATCGGCTTGATCTGGGTGCAGCCAGCCCACAACAGCCAGCGCAAGAAAACAAGGGATTTCCCTCTTCGTGTTTCGGCCATCGGTCGAGATATTCTTAATGGCTTCCATCATGGTGGTAGACAATGTTGTGCATTAAAGCCGGGCGGGGGGCGGTGCGGAGCGAGTGCATGTGGCACGGCGGCGGTGCGGGCTGACCGCATGCCCCATGTCCAGCGTGGGCCAGGCCTGTGACCGGGCAGTGGCCCGGAACTTGCGTCCGCGTGCGGCAACGCAAGCAAGGGGATTCACATGGCAGGCACCACGACCAGGACAAGGGAGGCCAGGAAAGAAGCCGCAACACGGGCGGTGGCGCCTGCCGCCAGCACCGACCCGCCGTCACGGGAAGGGCGGGAGTGCCGGGACGGCGACAGCACCGTGCAGTCCCTGACGCGGGCGCTCCAGCTGATCGAGCTGTTGTCCGATGACGACGAGGGCTACCGGCTGGTGGATCTGGCGGCACGCAGCGGCCTGTCTACATCGACCGTCCATCGCCTGCTGACCACGCTCGAGCAACGCCAGTTTGTCCAGTTCGATCGCGAGCGCAGCCTGTGGTACGTGGGCGTGCGTTGCTTCTCGGTGGGTGCCGCTTTCGCCCGCCGGCGCCGCATCAGCGAACTCGCCCTGCCGGTGATGCAACGGTTGAGCGCGCTGTCCGGGGAGACCGTCAACCTGGGCGTGGCCAGCGACGGGCAGATTGTTTTCGCCTGCCAGGCAGAAGGCCCCCACGGCAGCCGCGCGCTGGCCAGGCCGGGCCAGCGCGCGCCGCTGCATGGCACGGCCATGGGCCAGGCGGTGCTGGCCGCCAAGAGCGAGCCCGACGTGCTGCAATACCTGCGCACCTTTGGCCTCCCGCGCCTGACCAACAACACCATTGCGCGCCCCTCGCGCCTGCATGAGACCCTGGCCGAAGTGCGCCGGCGCGGATATGCGGTGGACGACGAGCAGAATGCGGTCGGCCTGTGCTGCATTGCCGCCGCGATTTGTGACGAGCACGGCCGGCCCTTCGCCGCGGTCTCGCTGGCCGGTTCCAGCCAGCGCATCGTGCGTGCCCGTTTCGATGAGCTTGGCGCCTGGGTGCGTTGGGCTGCCACAGAGATCAGCGCTGCCTACGGCGGGCGCTGCACCCGCGTGCCCTGCCCGATGCCAGTGCCCGCAGCGTCCTTGCCTTTCCACGCGGGCGCGCCGGAAAGCTGTTGATTCCTAAGGGTTTATTCAAGAAGTTCCGGCGTGCGGGAAAGCCGCCGCGCGGGTCTGGCCATGCGCTTCAATGGAAGCAATGTCACGACCGGCCCCCGCACCATGAAGACCCTGCTTGCCGATACCCCCTGGAGCCGACGGCTTGCCGCCGGCATTGACCGTATAGCCATCCTGTGCGGATGGTGGCTGATCGTGCTGTCGGTGGCGACCTGCGTCGAAATGCTCGGGCGCAAGCTGGGCGGCTTCAGCTTGCAGGGCATCGATGAAATCGGCGGCTATACCTACGCCATCCTTGGCACGTGCGGCTTTGCCTACACCCTGGTCGGGCGCGGCCATACCCGGGTGGACTTCCTGCTGACGCGCTTTCCGGTCAAGGTGCGGGCCGTGCTCAACCTGCTGGCGATGCTGAGCCTGGCTGCCGTGGCCGGACTCTGCGTCTGGCGCGCCGGCCATGTGCTGGTGGACACCATCGACCTGCACAGCACCGCGTCCACGCCGCTTGCCACGCCCCTGTGGATGCCCCAGACCCTGTGGCTGGCCGGCTATTCCCTGTTCGCACTGGTGGCGGCCTGCGCCGCCTGGCACGCCCTGCAGCTGCTGGTGCGGCGCGACTGGGCCCGCCTGAACAGCCAGTTCGGGCCGCAGACCCTGGCCGAGGAGATCGAGGCGGAGGCGGACATCCGCGTTGCCGCCGCGCCCGCTGAGGGCAATGGCGCGGGCCAGGGCAGCGCTGAAGGCAAGAGCGAAGGAGCGGCAGCATGATCGGTCCCATTGAAATCCTGCTCGGGCTGTGCCTGATGCTGGGGCTGATGTTCCTTGGCTTCCATGTGGCCACCAGCATGCTGGTGGTGGGCGTGGCCGGGGCGCTGGCCTATTTCGGCATGCCCGCGATCGACGCATTGGGCGAACAGTTGTGGGCGGCCGGCGAGGACTACCTGCTGCTGTCGATCCCGCTCTACATCCTGCTGGGCGAGATCCTGATGCGCGGCGGCGCGACGGACAAGATGTACCAGTCGCTCGGCGACTGGCTGAACCGCCTGCCGGGCGGCCTGCTGCATACCAATATCGGTGCCTCGGCATTGTTCTCGGCGGTGTCCGGGTCATCGGTGGCCACCGCGGCGACGATTTCCACGGTCGCGCTGCCTTCCTTCCGCAATCGCGGCTATGACCAGCGCATGGTGCTGGGCTCGATCGCGGCCGGCGCCAGCCTGGGCAACCTGATCCCGCCCGGCGTGGCCTTCATCATCTACGGCTCGATGACCAATACTTCGGCGGCGCGGCTGTATGTGGCGGGCGTGCTGCCCGGGGCCATCATGACCGTGCTGTTCCTGGCCACGATCCTGCTGATCTGCCTGTGGAAGCCCGCGGCGGGCGGCCCGCGCGAGGCCCGTGTGCCGCTGCTCGCCAGGCTGAGCAACTCGCGCCACCTGGCGGGTCCGCTGCTGGTGTTCACGGTGGTGATGGGCAGCATCTACACCGGCTGGGCCACGGTCACCGAGAGCGCCGCGCTCGGCGTGCTGGTGTGCCTGCCGGTGGCGGCCGCCTACGGCAAGCTCAGCGTCGCCATGCTGCACGACTGCTTCCGCTCCACGCTGCGCCTGACGGCGATGACCGCGCTGATCCTGGTGGCCGCGCTCTACCTGAACTTCGTGCTCTCCATGCTGGGGGTGCCGCAGGCGCTGGCCGGCCTGATGAAGCAGGTGGACGTGTCGCCGGCGGTGTTGCTGTGGCTGCTGGCAGCCCTCTACCTGGTGCTGGGCATCGCGCTGGAGACCATGCCGATGCTGGTCGGCACGGTCCCGGTGGTCTTCCCGATCGTGCAGGCGGCCGGCATCGATCCCGTGTTCTTCGGCGTGTTCATGGTGCTGATGTGCGAGATCTCGCTGATCAGCCCGCCGATCGGCATGACGCTCTACGTGATCCAGGGCGTGCGCGGCGAAGGATCGATCAATGAAGTCTTCCAGGGCACGCTGCCGTTCTTTGCCGCCATGGTGGTGATGACCGCCGTGCTGATCCATTTCCCGGCGATTGCCACCTACCTGCCCAACCTGATGTTCGGGCATTGACCTCCAAGGAAGCTCCCATGAACGCCAAACGAATCGCCGGCGCGCTGATCGCGGCCGCCCATGTCGCCTGCGCTGCCGCCGTGCTGCCGCCGGGCACTGCCCAGGCACAGCCGGCCCAGCCTGCCCAGCAAACGAAGCTGCGGGTAGCCGGCAACCTCGTCGCGACCGGCCTGATCCAGCAGAACAAGGAGCAGCCCTTTTTCGAGAACTTCGCCAGGAACACCGGCCTGCCGATCGATGCCGACTACAAGCCGATGGATGTGCTCGGCATCAAGGATTCAGACGGCCTGCGCGTGCTCCGCTCCGGGCTGTTCGACATCGTCAGCCTGCGCCTGGCCCAGGTCTCGCGCGACGAGCCATTCTTCCTCGGGCCGGACATCGTTGGCCTGAGCACCGACTACGGCTCGGCCAGCAAGGCCGTGGATGCCTACCGCAATGCCTTCGACAAGCGCCTGCAGGAACGCTACGGCGCCAAGCTGCTCGGGATCTGGCCGTTCGGGCCGCAGGTGGTGTTCTGCAAGTCGCCGATCGGCGGCCTGGCCGACCTGAAGGGCAAGAAGGTGCGCGTCTACGACCAGTCCCTGGCCAAGTTCATCGAGAAGCTCGGCGGCATTCCGGTGACGATCCCCTTCGGCGAGACCCAGCAGGCGCTCGAGCGCGGCGTCACCGATTGCGCGATCACCGGCCCGAGCTCGGCGAACACGGCGGGATGGCCCGAGGTCACCTCATACTTCATGCCAGTCGGCTTCCAGATCGCGCTCAATGCCTACGCCATCAAGCTCAGCCGCTGGAACGCGCTGCCGCCCGAGCAGCAAACGCGCCTGGCCGAGGCCTTCCAGCGTTTCGAGCGCGATACCTGGTCCTATTCGCGCGAATTGTTCGAGGATGCCTCGCGCTGCAACGTCGGCAAAGAGCCGTGCAAGACCGGCAAGAAGTTCGCCATGAAGGAGGTGCCCGTGCGTCCGGCCGACCTGCAGCTGGTGCGCGACGCGCTGACCACGGTCTCGCTGCCGACCTGGACCGAGGTCTGCGACAAGTCCTACCCGCAATGCTCGGCCATCTGGAAGCAGACCATCGGGCCGCTGGTCGGGCTCAAGTGAACACTGAGGACGGCGGAGACGACGATGGATGATCTTTGGAAACTGCCGGCACATGCGCTCACCGACGGCTACGCCACCGGCCGCTTCACGCCGCAACAGGCGCTGGCGTCCTGCCTGGCGCGCACGGCGCACTGCAATCCGGCGCTGAACGCCGTGATCGCATTCGATACTGAAGGCGCCATCGCGGCGGCACAGGAGAGCACCTCGCGCTGGCGCCGTGGCGAGCCGCTGGGTGCGCTCGATGGCGTGCCGGTCACCGTCAAGGACAACCTGCACGTGCGCGGCCTGCCCACGCATTGGGGCAGCCGCGCGCTGGCGGGCTTTGTCCCGGACCGCGACGAACTGCCGGTGGCGCGCCTGCGCGCGGCCGGGGCGCTGATCTTCGGCAAGACCAATGTGCCGGAGTTCGCCATGCAGGGCTATACCGACAACCTCGTCTTCGGCACAACCGGCAATCCCTGGCAGCCGGCCCTGACGCCGGGCGGGTCTTCCGGCGGCGCGGTGGCGGCGGTGGCATCGGGCTGCTGCCCGCTGGCGCTGGGCACCGACGGCGGCGGCTCGATCCGGCGCCCGGCCTCGCATACCGGGCTGGTGGGCTTCAAGCCGTCGCCCGGACGGCTGCCGCGCGGCAGCGGGTTGCCCGAGATCTTCATGCGCTATGAAGTGGTCGGCCCGCTGGCCCGCTGCATGGCCGATGCGATGGCCATGGCCGAGGCGCTGGGCCAGCCCGACCCGCGCGATCCCGATTCCCGGCGCTTTGCCGGCGTGCCGCTGCAGATGCCGCCGCGGCCATGCCGGGTCTTGCACGTGCCCCGCTTCGGCGATCATCCGGTGGATGCGCGCATCGCTGCCTTGACCGGGCAGGCAGCGCAAGGACTGCGTGAACTTGGCCACACGGTGGATACCGCGCAGGCGTTCGAGCTGGCGGAAGCGACCAATGCCAAGTGGTCGCTGTTGTCGCAGGCAGGACTGGCCTGGCTGGTGGAGCAGGGCGGCGCGCAACTGCCGTTCTGCCCGCCGCTCGATGCGGGCACGTTCGGTGCGGCCACGCAGGCCAATGCATCGGCAGGCGCGGGCCTGCGTGCCGTGCAGCTGTTTGATCTGCTGATGGCCGTGGAGCGTCTGCGCAGCGAGCTTTCCTTGCTGTTCGCACGCTACGACCTGCTGCTGACGCCCGCCGCAGCGGCATTGCCATGGCCGGCCGCACAGTCGCACCCGCCTGTGATCGAAGGCCGCGAGGTCGGGCCGCGTGGCCATGCGATATTCACCGCGTTTGCCAATGCTGCCGGGCTGCCCGCGATCTCGCTGCCGTGCGGTGAGGCAGAGGGCTTGCCGGTTGGCATCCAGCTGGTGGCGGCGCCGGCCGAGGATGCGCTGCTGCTGGCAATCGCGCGCCAGTTCGAGCAGGCTTTCCCGAGGCCGCCTGGGTTCCCGCTCGACGGGCAGGGCCAATGAAGACCCTGGTCGCGCCAGGTACGCCGGCGGCGCTCGCGCAGATGCTGTGCGTCGCGCGTGCGCGCGGCGAGCGCGTCGATCCGGCACTGTTGCACCCGCTTGCGCACGGCGGCAGCTACGCCGTGCAGGATGCCACGCTTGCCATGATCGGTCCCATTGGCGGCTGGAAGGTTGGTGCGAGGGGGCCGGGCCAGGAACCCGCCTGTGCGCCGTTGCCGGCGGCCGGCCTGCTGCCGGATGGCGTGGCCCTGCGGGGGCCGGCCTGGCGCCTGCGCGGCATCGAGGTAGAGGTTGCCTTTGTGCTCGGCGCCAGCCTGCCGCCGCGCGGCCGGCCTTATGCGCGCCGGGACATCGAGGCCGCGCTCGCGCTGGTGGTGCCTGTCATTGAAGTCGTGGAAAGCCGCCTGGAGGACTGGCTCGGGGCCGGCAGCGATGCGCAGCTGGCCGACCTGCTCAGCCATGGCGCACTGGTGATGGGGCGCCCCACGCCGTTCGCGCGCGAGTGGCTGCACCTGGGCGCGCTGGAGGCCACGCTGCGCTTTGGCCGGCGCACCGTGGCGCATACCGTCGGCGGGCACCAGAGCCCTGATGTCGGCGCGCTGCTGGTCTGGCTGGCCAACCACTGCGCCGCGCGCGGGGCGGGGCTGAAAGCCGGGCAAGTGGTGACCACCGGCACCTGCACCGGTCTGCTCTTTGCCTCTGCCGGAACCCGCGTCAGCGCCGGGATCGAAGGGCTGGGGACGCTTGCGGCGTGGTTCTGAGGGCGGGGGCTTACGGAACCCAGCCAGGCAGCTCCGATGCCTGCCGGACCCAGCTTGCCACCAGCGCCTCGTCAAGCTCGTCGTCTTCGTGGATGTGGAAGTAGCGCGTGTTCTTGTCCTTGGATTCGACGGGGGGAACAGGGCGCAGCGACATGCCACGGAAGAAGGCCACCTTGATGTACTTCGTCATGCAATGGAAGCTGAGGAACCAGCCCTGGCCCTCGATGCCATAGAACGGCGAGTTCCACCTCACTGCCTTGCGGACGTTGGGAACGTTGCGCTCGATGAGCGCGTCGAGACGGCGCCCGGCGTCGTGTTTCCAGCCCGGCATGGCGGCGATATAGGCCTGCACGGGGGCATCTCCGTCGGCCTTCGCGATCTGGGGGTTGCCGCCTGCGAGCAGGGGCGGGCTGGCAGCGGCCCGCGTGGCCGGAGTCTTCGTTGCGGCGTGCGCCGGCTTCCTGGATGGTTGGTTCGCCATTGCCTTCACTCCATCGAATACACGCTAACCACCTGACAGACAGGCCAAGTCGCCCAGGGCAGACATAGCCGCTGACGACAGTGCTTGAAGCACGACAATCGGGCTATGCTAACCTGCTGAAACGGATCGGGCAACGAACGAGGGATCGACCGGAATGCTCTCTGTCATGGCCGGACGCGAGCTGCCTCATGCGCGGGACAAATTCGAGGAATAGGCATCCATGAATCCATCGGAACATATCGACGAGCTGATCGCAGGACTCACTGACTGGCGTGGCAAGACGCTGGCCAAGCTCCGCAAGACCATCCTCGAGGCCGACGGCGAGATCATCGAGGAATGGAAATGGATGGGAAGCCCGGTGTGGTCACGCGACGGCATGATCGCGGTCGCCAACGCGCACAAGGAGAAGGTGAAGATCACCTTCACCAACGGGGCGAGCCTGCCGGATCCCGACAAGCTCTTCAACGCCGGCCTCGGCGGCAACAAGTGGCGTGCGATCGATCTCTTCGAGGGCGACAAGATTGATGCGCGTGCCATGAAGAATCTCATCCGTGCCGCGATTGCGTTCAATCAGGGCAAGTCGAAGAAGAAGGCACCGTCCGCGGCTACCCGGGCGAAAGCACAAGAGAGCAAAGAGTAAAGGGACACGAAGCGTCCGGGCGTGCGGGCGCGCGCCTGAGCATCGCAAAGAACGTCCCGGGCGGCATGCTCCACGCATATGGAATGCCGGTTTTCTTCGTTGGTTTTCGCGTGCTGCGCGCGTACGTTCGTGGGTTTCCATCTCCCCGCGAATGCCATGACCGCTTCCCGACGACAGTTCCTGCGCCAGGGCGCCGCCGCCACGGCCGCGCTCGCCTCCGGCCCCATCCTTTCCTTCACCACGTTCGCCACCGGCAATGCGCAAGCGCAGGGGCGCCCGGTCCTGAAAGCCGGCGACCAGAAGGGCGGCCTGCGCGCGCTGCTCGAGTCCGCCAACGCGCTCGACGGCCTGAACTACGACATTCAATGGACCGAGTTCCCTGCCGCGGCACCGCTTGCCGAGGCGCTGAACGCGGGCGCGGTCGACAGCGGCCCGATCGGCGATGCCCCGGCGATCTTCGCGCTCGCGGCCGGCACGCGGATCAAGCTGATCGGCGCCAACCGCTCTGATCCCTACGGCACGGCAATCCTGGTGCGGCCCGACTCGCCGCTGCGGCAGGCGGCCGACCTGAAAGGCAAGAGCATCGGCACCAACCGCGGCTCGATCGGCCACCTGGTGACGCTCAAGGCGCTGGAATCCGCGGGGCTGAAGCCGGAGGACGCCAACCTGCGCTTCCTGCCGCCGGCGGATGCCAAGCTCGCGTTGAGCAGCGGCTCGGTGGATGCGTGGGCGACGTGGGAACCCTATACCGCGATGGCGGAAACCAGCGGCCACGCGCGCGTGCTGGTCAGCGGACGCGGGCTGTGGTCCGGCCTTAGCTACCTGGCAGCCACCGATGCCGCGCTGGCGTCCAAGCGCGCGGTGCTGCAAGACTTCCTGCGCCGGGTGGTGCGTGCGCAGCAATGGTCCTACCAGCATGTGCCGGAGTTCTCGGCGGCCCTCGCCCGCATCATCGGGATCCCGCCGCAGGCGGCACGGCTGCAGTTCGAGCGGCGGCACACGCAATGGCGGCAGATCGATGCCGAGCTGATCGCCGAGCAGCAGCGCACGGCGGACTTCTACCAGAAAGCTGGGTTGCTCAAGCAGCGGCTCGATGTGCGGCAGACCTTCGACTCCGGGTTCTCCCTTACCGGCTGACCGCCGCGGGCGGCGCCAGGCCGTGCACTGAGTCCATCGACGGCCTCGGCAAGCGCCTCCGGCACAACCATGGCCTCGCCGGAGGCCGCTAAGGATTTCCATGATTGACGCCGCCTCGCGCCAGCCCATTTCACGGCCTGGCGCGGCCTGCGCTGGCGTGGACCGTTCTGGTCCCAGCGAATCCGGGCAACTGGTCCTATAGGCCCGGAATGGCCCTCACCTATAAAGCCGTGACCCCCAAACATATTTCCCCTTCCGAGGAGCAAAACCATGCGGTGGATCAAGCAGATAGCGACGTATTTCGCCCTGGTGGCCGCGCTGGCGCCAGCCGCACACGCCCAGAACAAGAATGTAGTAATTGCTTACCAGGACATGGTGGTGCCCTGGCGCTACGCACAGGACATGAAGGAGCTGGAAAAGCAGACTGGCTACACGGTCTCGTTCCGGCAGTTCGGCGGCGGCGGGGACGTGATCCGCGCCATGGCTTCGGGCCAGATCGCCATTGGCGAGGCCGGCACCTCGCCGATTGCGTCGGCGCTGTCGCAAGGGCTGGATGTCGAACTGTTCTGGATCCTGGACGACATCAACGCAGCCGAGGCGATGGTGGCGCGCAATGGCAGCAAGATCGCCAGCGTCGCCGACCTGAAGGGCAAGCGCGTCGGCGTGCCCTTCGTGTCGACCACGCACTACCACACGCTGGTCGCGCTGGAGCGCGCCAAGATCAATCCGAAGGACGTCCGCATCGTCAACATGCGCCCGCCCGAGGTAGCCGCCGCCTGGGAGCGTGGCGACATCGACGCCACCTTTATCTGGGACCCGGTGCTGGCCAAGCTCAAGCAGTCAGGCACCGTGCTGATGACCTCCGGCCAGATTGCCGCCGACACCGGCAAGGCCACCTTCGACGGCATGATCGCCAACAAGAAGTTTGCCCGCGAGAACCCGGAGTTCATGGTCAAGCTGGTGCGCGTGCTGGCCGCCGCCGATGAAAACTACCGCAAGAACAAGGCGTCCTGGACCCCCGATTCGCCCATGGTGAAGGCGGTGGCCAAGGTGTCTGGCGCCAAGCCCGAGACGGTACCCGCGAGCATGGCGCTGTACGCCTTCCCCACGCTGCAGGAGCAGGTGTCGGAGCGCTGGCTGGGCGGCGGCGCGGCGCGCGCGCTGCAGTCCGCGGCGCAGTTCCTCAAGGAGCAGGGCACCATCCAGACCGTCCTGCCGGACTATGGCCCGGGCGTCAACGCGGAATGGGCAAAGCGGGCGTTGCGCTGACGCCGCGCCCATCGCGCTGAAGA
Organism: Cupriavidus sp. FW306-1B-F12B; assembly: GCF_058781795.1. Lineage (NCBI taxonomy): Bacteria > Pseudomonadati > Pseudomonadota > Betaproteobacteria > Burkholderiales > Burkholderiaceae > Cupriavidus > Cupriavidus sp. FW306-1B-F12B. The sequence goes on along the minus strand of NZ_JBYSXC010000014.1, from coordinate 71,356 downwards.
TGGCCGCCGCGCGCAAGCCAGTCCGGCGCGGCCGCCCCGAAAGTCCTGTTGCGGAAGCCCATCATGTACAAGCTTGAAATCGATAATCTCAGTGTCAACTACGGCGTCGCGGGCGGCGCCAAAACGCTGGCCCTGTCGCAAGTCAACCTCACCATGGAGCGCGGCGATTTCGTCGTGGCGCTCGGTGCCTCGGGCTGCGGCAAGACCACCTTGCTGTCGTGCATCGCAGGTTTCATGGAGCCTTCGGAAGGCGAGATCCGGCTGTCCGGCAAGGTGGTGCGCGGGCCGGGTGCCGAACGCGGCGTGGTGTTCCAGAAGCACGCCCTGATGCCGTGGCTCAGCGTGGCGGACAACGTCGCGCTGGGGTTGCGCCTGCGTGGGGTGTCGCGTGCCGAACGGATGCGGGTCGCGCATGAGAAGCTGGCCGCGGTCGGTCTGGAAGACGTCGCCGGCAAGCCGGTCTATCAGCTCTCGGGCGGCATGCAGCAGCGCGTCGGGATTGCCCGCGCGCTCGCCTGTGATCCGGCGGTGATGCTGATGGACGAGCCGCTGGGCGCGCTCGACGCGCTGACGCGCGAATCGATCCAGGCGCTGATTCTCAAGCTCTGGGCCAAGGAACAGAAGATCGTCTTCTTTATCACGCACAGCGTGGAAGAGGCGCTGTTCCTGGCCACGCGGCTGATTGTCATGACGCCGTCGCCTGGCCGCATCGCGCACACCTATGAACTGCCGTTCGCGCGGCGCTTCATCGAATGCGGTGACGCCCGTGCAGTCAAGGCCGACCCGGAGTTCATCCGCTATCGCGAAGAGATCATTGATCTGATCCATGCAACCGCCTGAGGAACACGAGATGCCCGCTTCCGTCCAACGCATCGAACCCACGCCGCGCGTCACCAAAGCCGCCGCGGCCGGGGCCAGCCAGCAAATGAAGACCGTCTCGGGCTACCGCCTGCCCGGCGAGGGGTCAAGCTCACGCATCTCCACCATCACCGTGGTGCTGCTGCTCGCGCTGTGGTGGCTCGCCAGCCACCTGCGCTGGCTGCCGCCGCTGTTCCTGCCCACGCCTGAGTCCATCGTCACCGCCTTTATCGATGCCTGGCAGGGCAACCTGCAAGGCGGCCAGCCGCTGACCGAGCATTTCGCGGCCAGCATGATGCGCGTGTTCGGCGCCTTCGGGCTGGCGGTGGTCACGGCGGTGCCGGTCGGCGTGATGATGGGGGTGTCGCGCATCGCACGCGGCGTGTTCGATCCGCCGATCGAGTTCTACCGCCCCTTGCCGCCGCTGGCATACCTGCCGCTGATCGTGATCTGGTTCGGCATCGACGAGACCTCGAAAGTGCTGCTGATCTTCCTGGCCTGCTTCGCGCCGCTGGCCATGTCGGCCCAGGCCGGCGTGCGCTCGGTCACCATCGAGCAGATCAACGCGGCTTACTCGATGGGCGCCACGCCGTGGCAGGTGGTCCGCCATGTGGTGATCCCCGCCGCGCTGCCCGATATCCTGACCGGGATGCGCATCGCCATAGGCTTCGGCTGGACCACCCTGGTCGCCGCTGAAATGGTGGCCGCCACCGCCGGCCTTGGCCAGATGGTGCTCAATGCCTCCAACTTCCTGCGCACCGACGTGGTGATCATGGGCATCGTGCTGATCGGGCTGATCGCCTACGTGTTCGACCTGCTGATGCGCAAGCTGGCGAAGGTCCTGGTGCCCTGGAAGGGACGGATGTGAGGTGAGGATGTAGTCAAGCTGCGACCTGGGTGTTGGGCAAGGACTGGCTGACGGCCAGTCCTTGCCGTTTTCCGGCGTTACGCCCGCAGCGCGGCCTTCATCATCGCGCCTGCGCTTCCAGGAACGGCAGCAGTTCCGCCATGAAGGCCTCCGGTGCCTCTTCCATGATGAAGTGGCCGCAGTCCGGCACCACCACGCCGCCGCACTTGGCGACCTGTATGGCGCGCTGCCGCACGGCATCTCCGTGCAGGCCCGAGACGGCGTAAGCCGCGCCCGCTTGCAGGCGATGATCGCGCCCGCGATGCTGCCGCGGTGTCAGTCTGAGAGACGGCGTAGAGCATTGCCCGAGGCCAGCGATGCGGGCTTGCTGAGTCCCAGCTGCTCGGCCTGGTCAGTGATCCAGTTCCAGTCGATGCTCAGTCCCCGGTGGCAAGCGGGGCAAGTCAGTGGCTGAGGCAGCTTTCCCGAGACCATATCCTGCAGGATTTCGGAGTGGATGTGCCCGCACGCCGTGCAGGTGAAGAAGAGTGGGACAGGAGGTTTCATCGTCGCCTCGCAGGGAGGGCCAGCCTCTAGGCCGCCAGATGCTCATCCCGTGCCACGGAAGGCGGAGGAAGCAGGGCCATGGCCTCTTCCAGCCTCTGGACCAGCGCGGGACTTGCCGGCTGCAACGGCAGGCGGGTTTCCGGGGAGATCACGCCGGAGAGCGCCAGGGCAGCTTTCACCGGTGCCGGATTCGGCTCCGCGAACATCAGCGAGATCAACGGCGCGAGCTTCGCGAACAAGGCGCGGGCCGCGCGGAAGCGTCCTGTCTGTGCCAGATGCAGCAGGCGCACGAACAAATCCGGACGAATATGCGAGGACGCGGCGATCACGCCGGCGCCTCCCGCAAGCAGGTGATCCAGCAGGGCCGCATCCTCGCCGCACAGCACGGTGACATGCGGATCGTTGACAAGGGCCCCGAGATTGCCGGCGTCGCACTCCTTGACCGCCGAGATCTGCGGCTGCGCGAGCAGAGATCGGATCAGCGCAGGCGACATCGCACAGCCAGTTCGCTTCGGCACGTTGTACAGCATCAGGGGGCGTTCGGTTGCGCACGCCACTTCATTGAAATGCCACACGATTCCCGCATCGGAGGGCCGCAGGTAGCAGGGCGGCGGCACCAGGTAGCCGGCAAGGTCAAAGCCGTCCAGTTCGGCAACTTGCGCGCACACCGCGCGGGTATCGACCGCGCCGACGCCAGCCATCACCGGCAGCTCGCCGTGGACGGCCTCGAGCACTGCCGCCGTGAAGACTTGCCGCTCGTGCGTGGAAAGCAGGCTTCCCTCGCCGGTCGTGCCCAAGATGATCAGGCCGTTCACGCCTGCCTCGAGGTAACTCTCGGCCAGCCTGGCGGCGCCCGGCAGGTCCAGCGAGCCGGCACGCATTGGCGTGACCATGGGCACCCAGATGCCCCATGGCGACTGGCGGGAAACCGCTGCGATACCGGTGCAGGCGTGCACGGCGGCACCGGAAACGCTCTCTTCCTCAGTGCGCCACATGGTTGTCTCCCAGGGCTGTCGTGACGCCGAACTCCGCCGCCGGAAAGGCCGTCATGATGGCGTGCATGGCCGCGTCGCGGTCCGCGCGTGCGATCTCCACGTGCAGCGTGGTTTCGCCGTGCCGGTAGTCCACGTTCACCACATAGACGCGGGCCAGTTCACCGAGCACCCGGTGCATGGTCTGCCGCAGGCCGAACACTTCGGTGGATGCCACCGCAAGACGCATGCGGATCCAGGCCGGTGCGGGCTGGGAGACCGCGCGCAGCGCGGGCATGGTGGCCTTGCTGCTGCGCAGGGCGGTACGTCGGGGAACAGTATCAACGGCCAGGCTTGACTGTCGCATGATTGGATGGACCGGCGCGGTAGCGGGTCGCGTGTTGGACATGGCTTTATGCTAGCCAGCGCCGTCTAAATTTGATGCAAGGATGTTGGGCCTTGGCGTTAAATCCGCATCAAGATCAGCGCCGCTGGCAAGGCGCTCGCGCTCAGAACGTCTTCGTCAGCGACGCCCAGGCCGTGGCCTTGCCCAGGTAGCGGCCGCGGTTGGCGCTGGTGTAGGCCACTTCCTTGGCGTTGGTATCGACATAGGCAACCGCCAGCGCGAAGCCCTTGCCCAGGTCCTTGGTCAGGCCGATCTTCCAGTCGGTGTACGAGGCGTCGCTGTTATGCTTGACGCCCTGGTAGCCGACGTGCGCGTTCAGCGTCAGGTCCCAGAAATTCAGCGGGACATTGGCGCTCAGATCGACGTAGTAGCTGTTCTTGCTGTCGGCCCAGCCAAACAGGTTGGTGACCGAGTGCGAGTACTTGAGCATGACCGGGCCCCAGCCGATGCCGGCGTACAGTTCCGTGGTGTAGGGGCGCGGGTTGTTGTAGCCGCCCGGGTAGTAGTACTCGAGCACGCCCAGGTCATAGTTGAACTCGGTGCCGGCGACCTTGAAGGTGTTCTTGAAGCCGCCGTAGAAATCCATTTCGACCGGGGCCGAGACCGCCGGGTTGGCATCCTCGAGCCAGCTGATGCTGGAGTTCCAGTTGCCCACATAGAAGCCGCTTTCGTGGGCGTAGTCAAAGCCACCCTGGATGGCCGGGCGCAGGTTGGTCTGGCTGATGCCGCGATAGCGGTAGTCCGAGACCAGCGACACGTTGGCCGTGAACGTATGCGGGGACGGCGCGGCGTCAGGCTGGGATTGCGCCATGGCCGGCATGGCAGCGAAAAGGATGGAAGATGCGGAACATGCGAGCAGCGTGGCCGCGGTTTGGCGCAGGTCAGTCATTGTTGTTGTGGCGAGAGTTGAAAAAATCCCCGTTGCAGGGAGCCTCGCCACGATATGGCCTGACGCGTAAAAACGGTATCAAAAGCCGCGGTGCCCGCGTACAAATCCAATCAATGCGCCTGGATTTCAGCGCTACCCGGCAAACCGGTAGCCCAGCCCGATTTCGGTCAGCAAGTGGGCGGGCCGCGCCGGATCCGCTTCGAGCTTGTGCCGCAGATGCCCCATATAGACGCGCAGGTACTGGCTGCTTTCGGCCTGGGAGGGTCCCCACACCTCCCGCAGCAATTCCCGGTGCGTCATCACCTTGCCGCGGTGGGCGATCAGAACCGCAAGCAGCCGATACTCGATCGGCGTCAGGTGCACGGCCTGTCCCGAACGGGTGACGACGCGGCTGGCCAGGTCAACCTGCACGTCGCCGAACAGGATCTGGCGGGAACCGTGAGCGTTGGCCCTGGCATGCCGGCGCAGCAGCACGCGCAGGCGCGCGACCAGTTCACCGACGCCAAAGGGCTTGGTCAGGTAGTCATCCGCGCCGGCATCCAGCGCACCGATCTTGTCGGCTTCTCCGCTACGTGCCGACAGGACCAGCACCGGTACGTCAGTCCACGTACGGATCTCGCTGATCAATCTCACCCCGTCTCCGTCCGGCAAGCCCAGGTCGAGAATGACGAGGTCAGGTTGCCGGGTGCCTGCCTCGATCAGTCCGCGCTTGAGCGATTCCGCCTCGTGCACCGTGCAACCTTCGGACTCCAGGGTCGAGCGGACAAAGCGCCGGATATGCGGCTCATCCTCAACCAGCAGGACTGTCGGGGAAAAATCAAATGGCATCAACTCCCTCTCTTTTTGCGCGAGACCCTAGGCAGCATCAGTCTGCTCCGGCTCCACCGCCGGCGGATTTCCACGCGGCAACGCTACCACGAAGCGCGCGCCCGCCTGGCCGCCGGGCCGGTCCGGGCGTTGCGCGGGTTCCACCCAGATGCGCCCGCCATGGGCTTGCACGATTGCCTCGCATACGGCGAGACCCAGGCCGACACCCGCGGTCGCGGATTCGCGCTCACCGCGCGTGAATTTCTCGAAGATCTGCCGTTCCTTGCCCTTGGGCACGCCGGGGCCATCATCCTCTACCGCAATCCTGATCTCGTCGTCGACCGGCGCGGCCGAGAGCCGGATCTCCGTGCCGGCGGGCGTGTATTTGGCGGCATTCTCCAGCAGGTTGCACAGCACGCGCTCGATCAGCACGGCGTCGCATTCGACCAGGGGTACCCGGGACAAGTCGGCGACAACCACGCGGTGGTGCTCGAGCGCATCGCGCATGGCCGCCAGGCTGGCGCCAACGAGCTCCTCCACCGATTGCCACTCCTTGCTGGTCCGGACTTCCCGGCCCTGCAGCCTGGCCATGTCCAGCAGGTTCACCACCATCGTGCGCATGCGCCTGGCCTGCTCCAGCATGGCGGCGGCGGTCTCGGCCAGCGACGGAGTCAGCCCGGGATCGCTGCGCTGCATGGTTTCCGCCATGCCGATCAGGCTGGTCAGCGGGGTGCGCAGGTCATGGGAGACAGCGGCCAGCAATGAGCTGCGCAGGCGCTCTGATTCCATCGACAGCAGGGCCTGCTGCGCCACTTCGACGTAATGCAGGCGCTCGATGGCGATCGCGATCAGCGTGCAGAACACATCGACCTGGCGCCGCAGCGCGGGCTGCGCCAAGGCGTGTGATACCGCGGGCTCGACCGCCAGCACGCCACGGGTCTGCATCGGCGCCTTCAATGGCAGATACAGCACGGTGCTGCCTGGCAATGTGTGCGTGCCGGTGCCTGCGGGCTGGCCGTGATCGAATACCCACTCCGCCAGGACACGGTCGATCGAGTCGGTTCTCGTCCCGGTGTCATGCTGCTCGACATCAGACACGGGCGGCAGCAGGCGGCCTTCCGGGGAAACCAGGAAGAAGGCTGAATTGGCATCGAAGGCAGCGCGCAGGAAACGGCTGGCGATCGAAACAATCTGGTCCGGCATCAGCGCCGCGGAGAGTTCGCGGGCCAGTTCATACAGCGTGCGGGCATCGTTCTCGCGCTGCACCGCCACCTGCGCCTGTTCGCGCAAACCGGCCGTCAGTTGCCCGATGACCAGCCCGACGGATAGCAGCACCAGGAACGTCAGCAGATACTGCACGTCGCTGACGGCGAACGACAGCCGCGGCGGTACGAAGAAGAAATCGAAAGCGGCAACGGCCAATACCGAAGCCAGCGCCGCAGGTCCGCGGCCATGGCGAAGCGCGACGCCGACCACTGCCGCCAGAAACAGCATGGCAATGTTGACGACGTCGAACCATGGAAACGCGAGGGCCGACAGCGCCGTGGCACCGGTGCACCATACCACTGCCCACAGATAGTCTCGGCGCGTGGCGCCGTCGCCTGGCGCAGGGGCGTCTGGCTCTTCAGTGCCATGGCGCGGGCGAAGATCCACCCGCGTCGTGTCCGCCGCAACGCGGATGATGTCGATCTCCGGACACCCGATCGCCAGCGCATCGGCAAAGCTGCGGCGGCCGAACAGCCACGCCGGCGCGTTCACGAATGGCGTCAAGGCCAGGCCGAGAAGGGCGCGGGCCCGCTCCGCGAGGGAGGCGCCGCCCCGGCGCCAGTCCGCCGGCGCACGGCCGATGACCACTTTGGTCAGGTTGTGGCGGCGCACGTACCCCACGACGGCCTGGACCATGTCGTTGCCCGCCAGGGTCTCGGTGCGTGCGCCCAACTCCTCAGCGAGACGCATGGCAGTCTGCAGGCGCGTCTTGGCGAAATCGGACGGGGGTGCCAGCCTGGGTGTGGCGATGGTCACCACATGCCAGTCGCAATCGAGCTGGCCGGCTAGCCGGCGCGCGCTCCTGACGACCTGTTCGGCATCGTCGCCACTGCCGATGCAAGCCAGCACGGCCTCCCGGGTCCGCCACACGCCTTGCACGGCTTCGGACTGACGCCATGCCCGCACATCGGAGTCCACCCGGTCGGCGGTCCGGCGCAGCGCCAGTTCGCGCAGGGCGATCAGATTGCCCTTTCGGAAAAAATTGCGCGCCGCGTGCCGCGCCTGCTCCGGCAGATAGACCTTGCCTTCCTTGAGCCGGCGCAGCAGTTCGTCGGCCGGCAGGTCCACCAGCACGACCTCGTCGGCGCTGTCGAAGACAACGTCCGGCACGGTTTCCCAGACGCGGATGCCGGTGATGCCGCCCACGGCCTCGTTCAGGCTGTCCAGATGCTGCACATTGACCGTGGTCCAGACGTCGATCCCGGCGGACTGCAGTTCCTGGATGTCCTGCCACCGCTTGGGATGGCGACTGCCCGGTGCGTTGGAATGGGCCAGTTCGTCAACCAGGACCAGGGCCGGTTGCCGGGCCAGCGCCGCGTCCAGGTCGAACTCCTGCAGGACCCGCTCGCGGTATGGCACGTCCTTCATCGGCAAGCGCTCGATACCGGCGATCAGCGCTTCGGTCTCGGCGCGGCCGTGGGTCTCCACGATGCCGATGACGACATCGGTGCCCTGCGCGGACGCCGCCCGCGCGGCGGTGAGCATGGCGAAGGTCTTGCCGACCCCGGCGGATGCGCCAAAGTAGACCCTGAGCTTGCCGCGCGAAGCGCGAGCGCCTTCTTCCTGCACCATCTGGAGCAGGGCATCGGGGTCGGGGCGCGCGCCGGCTTCGCGCAATTCGACATCAGGCATCGGTCGGCTCACCCTCTATGCTGGCATTGGCAAACCGGTTCTGCTTCGCATCCGCGTCCCGGCACTGGGCTATTTCCGTGCAATGGCATCCAGGCCAAGGTTCAGCTTCAGGACATTGACTCCCGGACCGCCCAGGACCGACAGTCGCGGCGTTTCGGTATTTGCCGCAATCAGTTGCTTCACCTGTTCGATCGGAATCCCCCTGGCGCGGGCGATGCGCGCCGCCTGGTACTCAGCGGCCGCAGGGCTGATGTGCGGGTCGAGCCCGCTGCCGGAGGCGGTGACCAGGTCCACCGGCACGGGGGCCTGGTTGTCGGGATCCGCGGCGTGCAGGGCGTCGACGCGCGCGCGCGCGGCATCGGTCAGCGCCGGATTGGTGGGGCCCAGGTTGGATCCCGCCGAAGCCGCAGCGTTATACGGCATCGGCGCCGTGGCCGACAGCCGGCCCCAGAAGTACTTCGGGTCGGAGAACGGCTGGCCGATCAGTTCCGAGCCAACTGTCCTGCCATCCTTCTCGATCAGCGAGCCGGCTGCCTGATGCGGGAACACGGCCTTGGAGATTGCCGTGATCGCGCCGGGATAGAGCAGGCCGGTCACCAGCGAAAGGCCAACGAACACCACCAACATCGGCCGCAGCAAGCCACCTTGCACGGGTGCCGGCGACGGCTGCGGGGACTGCACTTGCGTATTCATGGAAACTCCGAATCGTGGCAGAAAATCAGGCCCAGCCAAACAGGGCCAGGATCATGTCGATCAGCTTGATGCCGGCAAACGGCACCAGGATGCCGCCCAGGCCGTAGACCAGCAGGTTGCGGCGCAGCAGCACCGCGGCGCCCAGCGGCCGGTAGACCACGCCCTTGAGCGCAAGCGGGATCAGCACGACGATGATGAGCGCGTTGAAGATCACCGCCGACATGATGGCCGACGCCGGCGTGGCGAGCCCCATCACATTGAGCAGGTTGAGCTGCGGATAGGTGGTGGCAAACGCCGCCGGGATGATCGCGAAGTACTTGGCGATGTCGTTGGCCACGCTGAAGGTCGTCAGCGAGCCGCGCGTCATCAGCATCTGCTTGCCGATCTCGACGATCTCGATCAGCTTGGTCGGGTTGCTGTCCAGGTCCACCATGTTGCCGGCTTCCTTGGCCGCCTGCGTGCCGCTGTTCATCGCCACGGCCACGTCGGCCTGGGCCAGTGCCGGGGCGTCGTTGGTGCCGTCTCCGGTCATCGCGACCAGCCGCCCGTCGGCCTGGTACTGGCGGATCAGCTTGAGCTTGGCTTCCGGCGTGGCTTCGGCCAGGAAGTCGTCAACGCCGGCTTCCGCCGCAATCGACGCCGCCGTCAGCCGGTTGTCGCCGGTGATCATCACGGTCTTGATGCCCATCTTGCGCAGTTCGCCGAAGCGCTCGCGAATGCCGGTCTTGACGATGTCTTTCAGCTCGATCACGCCAAGCACGCGCACCGAATCACCGTTGGCGTCGGCTACCACCAGCGGCGTGCTGCCGGCGCGGGCGACCTCATCGACGGCTTGCAGGACCGCATCGGGGAACTTGCCGGCGCGTTCCGTGACGTAGCGGCGCACGGCATCGGCCGCACCCTTGCGCACGTGACGCTCGCCGCCGCCATCGCTCAGGTCAACCCCGCTCATGCGGGTCTGGGCGCTGAACGGCACGAATTCCGGCTTCAGGCTTGCCATCACCGGTGCCGCCAGCCCCGGCAGCTGGCGTGCCAGCGTGATGATGCTGCGGCCTTCCGGGGTCTCGTCGGCCAGCGACGACAGCCACGCCGCTTCCGCGAGCTGCAGCGGCGACACGCCCGGGGCCGGGATGAAGCGCGATGCCTGGCGGTTGCCATGGGTAATGGTGCCGGTCTTGTCGAGCAGCAGCACGTCCACGTCACCAGCGGCTTCGACCGCACGGCCCGAGGTGGCAATCACGTTGGCTTCCATCATCCGGCTCATGCCCGCCACGCCAATGGCTGACAGCAGCCCGCCGATGGTGGTGGGAATCAGGCAGACCAGCAGGGCCACCAGTACCGTGATCGTCACCGGCACGCCTGCCTTTGCCACCAGCACGCTGTAGAGCGAGAACGGCTGCAGCGTGGCAGTGGCCAGCAGCAGCACGATGGTCAGCCCGACCAGCAGGATCGTCAGGGCCAGTTCGTTCGGTGTCTTTTGCCGGTTGGCGCCTTCAACCATCGTGATCATGCGGTCGATGAAGCTCTCGCCCGGGTTGGTCGTGATACGCGCCACGATCCAGTCGGACAGCACGCGCGTACCGCCGGTCACCGACGAGAAGTCACCGCCCGACTCGCGGATCACGGGCGCCGATTCGCCGGTGATGGCGCTTTCGTCGACCGAGGCCACGCCGTCGATCACTTCGCCGTCGCCGGGGATCATCTCGCCGGCCTGCACCAGCACCACGTCACCGCGGCGCAGTGCCGTCGCGGGGCGCGCTTCGGTGGCACCGCCACGCTTGCCGTCTTTCAGCACACGTGCGGTGACCGTGGTCTTCAGGCCGCGCAGCGCCTCCGCCTGCTGCTTGCTCCGGCCTTCGGCAAGTGCCTCGGCAAAGTTCGCGAACAGCACCGTGAACCACAGCCACACCGACACCGCCAGGATGAAGCCCGCGGATTCCCCACCGGGGGCTGCCGCCGGCGCGGCCATGGCCTTCAGGAAAAGGATCGTCGTCAGGATGCTGCCCACGTAGACCACGAACATCACCGGGTTGCGCAGCTGGTCGCGCGGCGACAACTTCCTGAAGGCCGCGACCAGCGCGGGCTTCACCAGCTCCGGCGCGAACATGCTGCGCGCCGGCGGGCGATGATGGTGGGAGCCGTGTTGCCGGTCGGACACCGGCGCGCTCTTTGCCTGAATCGTGTTGGAGGAAGACGCTTCAGCCGTGTTGGCGCCGCGCTTGGCCACCGGGGCCATCGAATCTTGTTGCATGGTTTCTCCGCAATCCGCTAGAGCCATCCGGCACCTGCATCGGTGAGGCAGTGCAGGGTCCGGACGTGTAGGAATGCTCGATATTTCGTCGTCAGTCGTCGCTTTACTTCGCCGCGCTTGCCGTCACCGTGCCCTGGAGCTGCTCGGCGACCGGCCCCAGCGCCAGCGCCGGGACATAGGTCAGCGCACCGACCAGCAGCACGGTGCCCACCAGCAGGACGACGAACAGCGGGCCGTGCGTTGGCATCGTGCCGCCGCTTACCGGCACGCGCTTCTTGGCTGCCAGCGAGCCCGCCAGCGCAAGCACCGGGATGATGATCCAGAACCGGCCGAACCACATGGCCGCCGCCAGCAGCGTGTTGTAGAACGGCGTGTTGGCGGACAAGCCCGCAAAGGCGCTGCCATTGTTGTTGGCCGCCGACGAGAGCGCGTACAGGATCTCCGAGAAGCCGTGCGTGCCGGGATTGAACACACCGGCGCGTCCGGCCTCGGTCATCACCGCCACCGACGTGCCGAGCAGCACCAGCAGGGGCGTGACCAGGATCGCCACGGCCGTCATCTTCATCTCGTAGACTTCGATCTTCTTGCCGAGGTACTCCGGCGTGCGCCCGATCATCAGTCCGGCGATGAATACCGCGAGCACGGCGTAGACCAGCATGCCGTACAGCCCCGAGCCGACGCCGCCGAACACGACTTCGCCCAGCTGCATCAGCAGCATCGGCACCAGGCCACCGATGGCGGTGAAGGAGTCATGCATGGCATTGACCGCGCCGCACGACGCCGCGGTCGTGATGGTGGCGAACAGCGCCGAAGCGGCGATGCCGAAGCGCGTTTCCTTGCCTTCCATATTGCCGCCGGCCTGCAGCAGCGATGCGGCGTGATCCACCGGCAATCCGGCCAGCGCCGGGTTGGCCATCTGCTCGGACATCGCCGCCACGCAGGCCATCGCGACAAAGATGACCGTCATGGAAGCCAGCACCGCCACACCCTGTCGCCTGTCTCCCACCATTTCGCCAAAGGTGAAGCACAGCGCCGCCGGGATCAGGAAGATCGCCAGCATCTCGAGAAGGTTGGCCAGGCCATTCGGGTTCTCGAACGGATGCGCCGAGTTGGCATTGAAGAAGCCGCCGCCGTTGGTGCCCAGCATCTTGATGGCCTCTTGCGAGGCAACCGGGCCCATCGCCAGCGTCTGCCTGTCGGTCTTCAGGTCTTCCGTCACCGGCTTGCCTTGTGCATCGAGCACCGGTTGCCCGGCCGCATCGAGCTTTGGCTGGCTGTACTCCACCGGCGTGACCAGGCTGGCTTCCTTGTAGGCATCGAAGTTCTGGATCACGCCCTGGCTGACCAGCGCAAGTGCAATCACGGTCGCGATCGGCGCCAGCACGTACAACGTGACCCGCGTCATGTCGACCCAGAAATTGCCGATGGTGGCGGCGCTCTGGCGCGCGAATCCGCGCATCAGCGCGAACACCACGGCGATGCCGGTCGCCGCGGACAGGAAGTTCTGCACGGTGAGCGCGAGCATCTGCGTCAGATAGCCCATGGTCGACTCGCCGCCATAGCCTTGCCAGTTGGTGTTGGCGACAAAGCTGATCGCCGTGTTGAAGGCCGAGTCCGGCGAAACCGCGCCAAAGCCCTGCGGATTGAGCGGCAGCATGCCCTGCAGGCGCTGCAGCGCATAGACTGCCACCACGCCAAGCAGGTTGAACGCCAGCACCGCGACGGCGTATTGCTTCCACCCCATCCCGGCATCGGCACGCACGCCACCCAGGCGATACAGCAGCCGTTCCAGCGGCCGGCCCCAGACGGTCAGCGAATAGTTGCCATCTTCCACGGCACGCCGGATATAGCGTCCGAGGAAAGGGGCGCACGCCAGCAGGATGGCGAGATAGAGGACCAGCAGGCCCACGAATTGGGAGGACATCAGAATTTCTCCGGCCGGAACAACGCAATGAGGAGGTAAACAAAAATGGCAACGGCCAGCACGCCGCTCAACAGATCCGTCCAGCTCATCACAGCCTCCTGTCCGACGCGCTGTTCTTTGCCGGCATCTGGTCATGCGCGCCGCCGTGCCCGCTGCCTGCCGGAGATTTCGGCGCAAGCACGGCGCAAAGCCCCAGCAGGGCCGCGCTCAGCACGGCGAAGCCAATCAATACGATCAAATAGATCCCGTCCATAACAAAGCACCCTTGAATGGTTTCGGCTTGCAGATTAGCGACGGGGTCGTAAAAACAGGGTAGAAAGGTGGCCGGTGTGTATAAAGAACGCATAAAGATCCGGGGCGATCAGCATGCGCGCGCGAGCCAAGGTGCATTTTTTGGGCCGCTGGCGATCGCGATGCGTGGTGCGATGCGTGGTGGCAAGGCCGCTGCTGTTGGCGCAGGTGCGGCGCCGCGCGGCGCTTCTTTATCTGATCGTTACGCGACGGCGCCATATGGGCAGGGAAGGGGCAGTGCCTACCACTCCGTCGCCAGGCTGCGGGAGCAGGAACGCAAGTTGGGCGAAGCCGCACTGGCACGTGCCACCCAAGTCCTTGATGAGTTGCCCCGGTCCCGAGCCAATGGAGAAGAAGTAGCTAATTCAACTGCGGCGGAGGCATCGCGTCAGGAGTGTTCACAAGTGTGTCCCCTTGCTCGTCGCCGCGGTGCGAATCCTGGCCCGTTGCTACGCTCGGGTTCACTCTGCCCTGGCCATCCTGCCCCCATTCTTGCTTGAGGGTGTCGGCACCGGATCCACGGCCGCGACAAGTAATGTGTCAATCAAGGGGCAAGAAGCCTCATTCCCATTGGCGTGGCATTGCCCGATGAGATTCTTCAGTTCCGCTCGCAATCGGCGCAAGTCCTTCAATCTTTCCTCCACAAGACTGAGCTTTTGCTCGGCCAGAGTGCGGGCGGTGCTGCACGTGCTGCCATCGTTCTGTCGCAGCAGTACCCGGACTTCATCCAGGGTGAACCCGAGCGACTGGGCCCGGCGAATGAAATGAAGCCGTTGCAAGCTCTGCTGCGAATACTGTCGAATGGCGCCATAGGCACGCTCTGGCACCGGCAGCAGGCCGCACCGATGGTAGTAGCGTACCGTTTCCACGCCAACACCAGCCGCCTTGGCCAGCTTCCCGATTGTCAGTGTGTGGTCCATCGCTTGACTCCGTACCTTGGTACGGGCCTAGGCTAAGCCTAGACCGCACATAGGGGAAGGGCGGATTGCATTTCGATGGGCAACGCCAGGAACCAGGCCGCCAGGCATGGGGACCGTCTACTGCCCATCGGCCGTGAGGCAAAGCGAAATGATGAGCGCCGTCAAGCTGCAGTCAATCATCACCTGCCCCAGGTGCGCGCATGCAAAAGAAGAAACCATGCCCATTGATGCCTGCCAGTGGTGCTATGAGTGCGAGCACTGCCGCGCGGTGCTAAGGCCCAAGGCCGGTGATTGCTGCGTTTTCTGCTCGTATGGGACCGAAAGGTGCCCGCCCATGCAGCAGCAGTCTTGCTCGTGTGTTCGTTGACGCAGGTACAGCGATGCACGACGCACCCTCGATGCGGTTCCTCCCGGATGATCCCGGCTCTTACCCAGCCATGCTTGTCCGCGGGAACGTGTTCTTGCTCGACAGTACGCGACGCCCGCTGTATGTCGCGGGAAATCTAGAGAGGGGTCATTATGCAATCGCGGATCATTCGCGTTCTGCCTGCAGAAAATGGTTGGGCATTGGAGTTCGGCGGCCTCAATATAAGGGCCCAGAGATTTCCGACCATGGAAGCGGCAATCGCTGCGGGTTGGGAGGTGGCCAGGCGAGAGAACGCCGAATTGCACATACATCGTCACGACGGGGATGTGCACTTGCGCAACGCGTGTGGCGACAAGCAGCAGGAGCCCCAACGGTGATGCCCTCAGAAATGTGATTCAAAGGGCATTATTGTAGGGATATCTACAGCATTGAAAGACGCGTTATGGGCCCCTAACATGCGCTCATGACCGCGTTAATCGACCCCTGGGCTTTGCTGATCGTCACGCTACCAACCTCCGGCGCCACCGCCCGGATGCGGATCTGGCGCGCGATCAAGACTATTGGTTGCGCCGCACTGCGTGACGGCGCCTATCTCTTGCCTGCAGGCGATGAGCAAATCGCCCAGTTGCGCGAGTTGGCCGACGACGCCCGGCATGAAGGCGGCCAGGCCTGGCTCTTGAGTGTCCGCGCCGACAATCCAGGGGAAGAGACCGCATTCCAGACGTTGTTCGACCGCAGCGCTGACTATGCGGAACTGCAGGCTGCCCTGTCAGATGCACGCAAGTCGCTGACCGATCAAAGCAGCGCCGAACTCAATCGTCTGCTGCGTCGTCACGGGCGTGCCTACGAAGCGATCCGCACGATCGACTTCTTCCCCAATGAGGCGTCGACCCGCGCCGAAGCCCAATGGAATGACTTCAGCCGCGCCATCGAGACCATCCAGTCTCCGGGCGAACCACAGGCGCTCTCGCGAGCAATCGCTCGTCGGGATCCTGCCCAGTATCAAGGGCGGATTTGGGCCACCCGCCGCCACCTGTGGGTGGACCGCGTGGCAAGCGCCTGGCTGATCCAGCGCTTCATCGATCCCCATGCCCGGTTCCTGTGGCTGGAAAGCGCCTCCGCTTGCCCGGACGATGCGCTGGGCTTCGACTTCGACGGCGCGACCTTCACGCATGTGGGCGAGCGCGTTTCATTTGAAGTGCTGCTGTCGAGCTTCGGCCTCGAATCCGACCGCGGACTCAGCCGGCTCGGCGCCATGGTCCATGCGCTGGACATTGGCGGCATTTCGGTGCCGGAAGCCAGCGGCTTTGAAGCCATGCTGGCCGGCGCACGAGCACGCCTGAAGGATGATGACGCCCTGCTGGCGGAAATCGGCCGGGTGCTGGATTCGCTTTACGCACACTTCTCCACCAACAAGAAACCCTGACTCTGCCAGGATCCCATTATGAGTCGCATGCAACAAGCCGGCATCGCGCCGCCAGGAATCTCTGAACGGCCTGTCTACACCCTCTGGCAGCTCGTGCGCTATTTCCTCCGCCTTGGCACCTTTGGCTTTGGCGGGCCGGTCGCGTTGGCCGGCTACATGCACCGCGACCTCGTGGAGCGGCGGAACTGGATCAGCGACGGGGACTACAAGGAAGGCATCGCGCTGGCACAACTGGCGCCCGGGCCGTTGGCAGCGCAACTGGCGATCTACCTCGGCTACGTCCACTATCGGGTCCTCGGTGCCACGCTGATCGGACTGGCCTTCGTGCTGCCGTCGTTCCTGATGGTGCTGGCGCTAGGCTGGGCCTATGTCCGCTTTGGCGGGCTGACGTGGATGCAATCGGTGTTCTATGGCGTGGGCGCCGCCGTCATCGGCATCATCGCCATCAGCGCCTATAAGCTGACCATAAAGAGTGTGGGCAAGGACAGACTGCTCTGGGCAATCTACCTGGTGCTGGCTACGGTGACCATCGTCACGGAGTCCGAAATCGCCTGGCTGTTCCTGGCAGCCGGCGTGCTTGCCTGGTTCTGGCGCGCTCCGCCCAGGTGGCTGCGCCAGAGCGGCGCCAATGCGCTCGTGGCCACGCAGGTGCCGGCCGCAAGCGGCCTGCTGAGCATGCTGGACTGGCCCCTGCTGACCCAGATCGGTGTGTTCTTTGCCAAGGCAGGCGCCTTCGTCTTCGGCTCGGGTCTCGCCATCGTGCCCTTCCTCTACGGCGGTGTGGTGACGGAACACCACTGGCTCAACGAAAAGCAGTTCGTCGATGCGGTAGCCGTGGCCATGATCACGCCGGGCCCGGTGGTCATCACGGTCGGCTTCATCGGTTACCTGGTGGCCGGGCTGCCCGGCGCCTGCGTGGCGGCACTGGCAACGTTCCTGCCTTGCTATTTGTTTACCGTGCTGCCTGCCCCTTACTTCAAGAAGTACGGAAAGCTGCCGGGCATCCTCGCCTTTGTCGATGGCGTCACGGCGGCAGCGATTGGCGCCATCACCGGTGCAGTGTTCGTGCTCGCCAAGCGCTCGATTGTCGACGTGCCGACCATACTGCTGGCGCTGGGCACGATCGCGTTGCTGCTGAAATTCAAGAAGCTGCCTGAGCCGGTCATCATCACCGGCGCCGCGCTGATCGGCCTTGCCGTTTATCCGGTGCTGCACCACTGAGCCAAACGAACCGGGGGCATGTCAGGCTCGCCATGGCTGTGCATAACGACCACCCCTCGGCCGCCAGCAGTAGCTGGCTCGAACGCATCGCGCTGCCATCCGGTGTTCACCCCGACGCCTTGCCGCTGCTTGCCGGCCGCGCGCTGCGTGGCATCTGTGATGGCTATATTGCCGTGCTGCTGCCGTCCTACCTGCTGGCGCTTGGTTTCGATTCGATGGCAGTCGGGCTCATCAGCAGCGCGACACTGATCGGCTCGGCCCTCGCCACCATCCTGGTCGGGATCGTCGGGCACCGCTACCCGCAACGCCGCTTGCTGATGCTGGCGGCCGCCCTGATGTTTGCGACCGGCCTCGGCTTTGCAGGTTTCTCCACGCTGTGGCCGCTTCTGGTGATCGCCTTCATCGGCACGCTTAACCCTGGCTCTGGCGATGTCAGTGTCTTCCTGCCGCTGGAACACGCGCGGCTGGCGGAATCGGCATCGCCTGACGCCCGGACGGCGCTGTTCGCACGCTACGGCCTGATCGGCGCATTCTCATCCGCTTTGGGGGCGCTGGCAGCGGCGCTACCGGCATGGCTGGTCGAGCAATCCCGGCTGTCCTCGCTCGATGCGATGCGCCTGATGTTCGGTTTCTACGGGATCATAGGGCTGCTGCTGTGGCGTCTCTATGCGCGCGTACCTGCCACGCAGCCACATGGAGCGGCACCCACGCCGACAACCCCATTGGGCCCGTCCCGTCCGATCGTATTGCGCCTGGCCATGCTGTTCAGCGTGGACGCGTTCGCGGGCGGGCTCGTCGTCAATTCGCTACTGTCACTGTGGTTGATGCAGCGTTTCGGTCTGAGTCCTGCCGCGACCGGCCAGTTCTTCTTCCTGGCAGGAATGCTGACGACGCTCTCGCAGCTCGCGGCGGTGCCACTGGCGCGAAAGATCGGCCTGCTCAACACGATGGTGTTTACGCATATCCCGTCCAGCCTGTGCCTGATTGCGGCCGCCTTCGCGCCCACGCTGGCCCTGAGCCTGGCCTTGCTGCTGGCTCGCAGCGCGCTGTCGCAAATGGATGTGCCGACCCGGACGGCTTATGTCATGGCCGTTGTCACCCCGCCGGAACGGGCCGCGGCGGCAAGCCTGACCGCGGTGCCACGCAGCCTCGCCGCGGCACTCAGTCCTGCGCTCGCCGCCGCGTTGATGGCCTACGGCTATGCCAGCACGCCGCTGGTGGCCTGCGGGCTGCTGAAGATCGCCTACGACCTCGCGATGCTGCGGGCGTTCCGTCGGGTCAAGCCACTCCACTGACCCATCGCAGCCCTTCGTGAGCCGGCACGTCCTAGTATTACTTCGCCACAAAGCGTGCCGTCACGGTCTTGCCGTTGGCAAACTTGATCGTCGCGACCAGCTTGGAGCCGGCTTTGAGCTGCAGCTTGTCGGACGCTACCAGCGCATTGTCCGTCCCGGGGTTCAGCGCCGTTTCCGTCATCTGGGCGCCGGTCAGCATCGTCAGCTTGCCGCTGGCACCAGCCACCGGCAGCTTCTTGTCATGGTCGTCGACATAAATGGTGACGGCGCCATCCTTGTTGACCAACTCGAACTGCAGGTCGCTGGCGGTCTGCACGATGCCGCCGTATTGCGCGGGCCTGGCGCCGTGGGCCATGGCCAGACCGGAAAGGCCGGACAGTGCGAGGCTGCCGGCAAACAACATGGCTGAGATCTGTTTCTTCATCGAATCCTCCGTTGGTGCAGCGACTTGCGGGCGTCGCTGCCAAAGCCCGTAATCAGTACGCGTCGCCCGGCTGTTGCGACAGGATCCGCTCCAGCGGGCGGCGCCCGAACAACCAGAACGCCAAGGGAGTCAGCACGGAATCCAGGATGGTCGAGCTGACCAGCCCGCCGAAGATCACCACCGCCACCGGATGCAGGATTTCCTTGCCGGGCGCGTCGGCCGACACCAGCAATGGCACCAGCGCGAACGCCGCAACCAGCGCGGTCATCAGTACCGGCGTCAGTCGCTCCAGCGACCCACGCACGATCATCGGGATACCAAAGGTTTCCCCTTCAAAGCGGCACAGGTTGATGTAGTGGCTGACCTTCAGAATGCCATTGCGCGTGGCGATGCCCGTCAGCGTGATGAAGCCGACCATCGACGCCACCGACAGCGTCAGGCCGCCGAGCCACATGGCGATCACGCTGCCGATCAACGCCAGCGGGATGTTCGCCATGATGATCAGCGTGAGTGTCGCGGAGCGGTAGCGCGAGTAAAGCACCAGGTAGATCAGCGCCAGCGACACTAGCGCCAGCAACACGATCAACTGCGTCGCCTGCTCCTGCGCCTGGAACTGACCCTCGATGCTGACGAAATAGCCACCGGGCAACCCGGCGCGCGCGGCCGCGCTGCGCACATCGCCGATGATCTTTGACATATCCGAGCCGTCGGTATTGGCATAGACCACAATGCGCCGGCGGCCGTTCTCGCGCCCGATCTGGTTCGGGCCGTCGCCATCCTCGACGTTGGCGATTGCCGACAACGGCACTGCGCCACGCGGCGAATCCAGCATGACGCGGGACAGGTCCTGCGGCGTACGGCCGGCATCGGGCAACCGCACCACCAGGTCGTAGCGGCGCACGCCCTCGATCACCTGCGTGACGCGCGTGCCATCCGACAAGGTCTGCAAGGCCTTCAGCGCCTCGCCTGCCGGGATGCCGTATTGCGCGGCCTTGCGGTAATCGAGCCGCACATTGACTTGCGGTATCAATACCTGGCGCTCGACCGTGATATCGACGAGTCCTGGTATGGCAGCAAGCCGCCCGCGCACGCTCTCCGCCAGGCCGCGCAGCGTATCGAGATCGTCACCATAGATCTTCAGCGCGATCTGTGCCCGCACGCCGGAAAGCAAGTGATCCAGCCGGTGGGAAATCGGCTGGCCGATCGCCACCGACGCAGGGAGACCAGCAAGCTGGACGCGGATGGCGGCCATCACTTGCTCCCGGCTGCGGTCGGAGCGTTTCAGGTCGATATCGATTTCGGACGAATGCACGCCTTCGGCATGTTCGTCCAGTTCGGCACGGCCGGTGCGCCGCCCGACCTGCGTCACCTCCGGTACCTGCCGGATCAGGGTCTCCGCCAGGGCACCCATGCGGTTGGCTTCGGCCAGCGATGTGCCAGGATTGAACATCAGCGACATCACCAGCGAGCCTTCGTTGAAGGCTGGCAGGAAGGCCCGCGGCATGAAAGGCACGGTGGCGGCCGCGAGCGCGACGGTGACGGCGGCGACGGCAAGCACGGTCTTGGCGCGGGGGAACGACCAGTCCAGGATCCTGGTATCGACCCGCTTGAGCCATGCCACCAGCGGGCTGTCCGGATGCTCCAGCCGCTTCATCCGCGGCAACAGGTAGTACGACAGCACCGGCGTCACCGTCATCGACACCAGCATCGATGCCAGGACCGACACGATATAGGCGATGCCCAGCGGCGCGAACAGGCGCCCTTCGATGCCCGGCAGCGCGAACAGCGGCACGAACACCAGCACCACCACCAGGGTGGCATAGACGATGCCGGAGCGGACTTCGACCGAGGCGCGCCAGATGGTCTCCAGCACGGACGGCGGGTCCTCCAGGCTTGCGCGCTGCCTGAGCCGGCGCTGGATGTTCTCCACGTCGACTACCGCGTCGTCGACGAGCTCGCCGATGGCAATGGCTAGCCCCCCAAGCGTCATCACGTTGATCGACTGGCCCAGCAGGTGGAAGGCCAGCGCGGTGACGGCCAGCGACAGCGGAATCGCCACCAGCGAGATCGCGGTGGTGCGCGCGCTCAGCAGGAAGGCGAACAGGATCACGGCCACCATGATGGCGCCGTCACGCAGCGCCTCGACCACGTTGCCGATCGAGGCCTCGATAAAGTCCGCCTGCCGGAACAGCACCTGCGGCGCGGACAGGCCCGGCGGCAGTCCCTGCTTCAGTTCGCCGAGCGCTGCTTCCAGGTTCCGCGTCAGGCGCACCGTGTCGGCCGCGGGCTGCTTCTGCACGCTGACTATCACTGCCGGCTTGCCGTTGAATCCGGCATCGCCGCGCTTGAGCGCGGCGGCATAGCGCACACCGGCCACCTGCTCGAGCAGCACCGGCGCGCCTTCCTTGTAGGCAACCGCCAGTCCCTTCAGGTCGTCGAGCCGGTTGGTGCGGCCGAGGTTGCGGATCAGGTATTCGCGGCCGTTCAGGTCGATGAAGCCGCCGCTGGTATTGGCGGCGAAGTCGCGCAACGCGCTTTCCACCTGTGGCAGCGCCACGCCGAACTGCGCCATCCTGGCGGTGTCCGGTTCGACCCGGAGCTGGCGCACCTCGCCGCCGATCGGGATGACCTGCGACACGCCAGCCACCGACAGCAGGCGCGGCCGCAGCACGAAGTCGGCATACTCGCGCGCCTGCATCGGACTGGCCCGGGCCGGGTCGATCGGTAACGCAATCAGCATGATCTCGCCCATGATCGACGAGACCGGCCCGAGGATGGGCGTCAGCCCGCCGGGCAACTGTTCCTTCACCAGCGCCAGCCGTTCCGACACGAGCTGGCGGTTGCGATAGATATCGCTGCCCCAGTCGAACTCGGCATACACGATGGACAAGCCGACGCCCGACACCGAGCGGACCCGCGTGACGCCTGGCATGCCATTGAGCGCGGTCTCGAGCGGGAACGACACCAGCAGCTCCACTTCCTGCGGCGCCATGCCGCCGGCTTCGGTGATCACGGTCACCAGCGGTTTGTTCAGGTCCGGGAAAACATCCACCGGTGTGCGCCATGCGGTCACGCCGCCGTACACCATCAGGATTAGAGCGATGGCCAGTACCATCAGCCGGTTGCCGAGGCTCGCGCGAACGATCCAGTTGAACATGCGCGCCCCTCAGCGGATCTGGTTGATCAGTGCCGCCCCGGACACCACCACCCGGTTCTCCGGTGACAGTCCCTTGACCACGACAACCGTTCCCGCATCCAGCACGCGGGCTTCAACCGGCTGAGCGATAAAGCGCTGCGTGCCGGACTTGATCCACACCACCGGCAGGTTGCTGCCATTGCGCACCAGGGCCTCGCTTGGCAATGCGATGCCCTTGACCGTCTCGGTCAGCGTCGCAACCACCGTCACTGGCTGCCCGATGGCAAGTGGTGCCGCATTGCCCGTCAGCCGGAACATCAGCGGCACGGCGCCGTTCTTCAGGCTGCGGCCGGCGCCGATGAATTCCAGCTTACCTCCGTCCGACCGGCCCAGGGTCCCACCCTGGATACGGTTGGCAAGCGAGGCATCCGCGGTGCTGGCCTCGATCAGCATCCGGACCGGGTCAACCACTTCATACAGCACGTCGCCAGCAGAAACGACCTGGCCCGCCAGCACATTGGCAGTGGCGATAACGCCGCTGGCTGGCGCGGTCAGCGTGTCGGTCTGGTGCAGGCTCTTGCCCACCGCCTCGCGCTGGCCGGAAAGACTCTGGACCTCGGCGCGCGCGGCTTCGATCTCCTTGCGCGGGATGCTGTCCTGCAGCGATTCCAACCGCTGCAGCCGTTGCCGGGCCAGCTTCAGGTTGGCGCTCAGGTTGGCGAACTGCGCCTGCTGGTTGCCGATATCGAAGGGCTCGCTCTTGTGCCGCAGCACGGCCAGCACCTGGCCCTTGCTGACACGCTGCCCCAGCAGCGGGAAGCCTCCCGGCGGCGGCTCGATCCAGCCTGGGTGCCCTGCCTGCAGGCGCCCACCCGCATTGGGGTCGATCGCCACCACGGCATTCAGCTCTACGGTTACGGGGTGCAAGGCTGCCTGCGGCATCGTGGTTCGTATGCCCATACGGCGTTGCGCGAGCTTGGGCACCTGGACACTGCCGTCGGGCAGCCGGGCCAGGCCGCCGCTGCCGGACACCGCTCCCGGTGCATCAAGGTGTTCGCCACCGGGCCCGTGCGCACCGGGGCCGGCCAGTGCCGGCATGGTTGCGCAGGCAGCCAGCGCAATGGCGATCGTTGCAAACCTGGTTGTCTTCAGCATGTCGGGCCTCAGCTTTTCTTATGGACATTGCGGCGCCTCACGCGCCAGGCCGCGGCCGCCAGGACAACCGCCACAAGCAGGACGATCCACGGCCAGCGCGCTTGCCACAAAGCCCCGAGGCCATGGGCGTGCCCATCCGCGGCAACGTTCAGGCTGCCCTCGATCAGGTCCGACTCATCGCCGGCAACAAGCGTGAACACGAGCGCATGGTGGCCCGGTTGGCGCAGCGCCTTGAGGAGTTTCTCGTCGGTAAAGGAGTAATCGCCGAAGTCGGCATGCAGCTTGCCTTGTGCCTTGATGCCGTTGAACTCGACCTCCAGCGTGCCGTTCAGCACCGGTTCGTTGGTGACGTAGCGGTCGACCATCACCGACAGCTCATCGGGGGCCAGCGTGCCAACCAGCTCGAACGCTTCCGTATTGGCTTCGATGACGGGCTGGGCATTCGCCGCGGCGCCGGTGCTCGCCGGCGCATCCAGATGCTCGCCATTGGGGCCATGGGCGCCCGGCGCCGCATGCGCGGCGCAGGCGAGGGACAAGAGCAGGGTAAGGAAGAACTGGCGGATCATGGCAGGACTCCGAGAGCCTGGTTCAGGTTGGCAGTGGCGATGCCGCGCCGGGCACGCTGGCGCGCCAGGTCGGCTTCGGCTTCGAGGGCCTGGTTCTGTGCGCGCAGCACTTCAGGCAAGCCGATTTCGCCGGCATTGAAAGTTCTGCGCAGTAGTGCCGCCCGTTCGGACAGCGTGGCGTTGCGCTCTTCGGCAAGTCTGAGCTGCTGCTCTGAGAGCGACAGCGTCGCCTGTGCCGCGTCGATCGCGGAGCGGACGATACGTTCGGTGCGATCGAGCTCGGCCCGGGCTGTCATCAGTTCAGTCTGCGCGGCAGTCTCGCGTGGCAGGTTGCGCGCGTCGGTAGCGAACGGGATCCTGATGAACAGGCCGACGGTCTGGTCGCTGGGCATGCCGCCGCCCGCACGGTCGTTGCGGTACATCACGCCGACTTCCGGCGGGTCGCGGCGCGATTTGCGCAAGTAGCCCACCTGGCGCTCGCTGCGCAGCACGGCCTGCTGCGCAGCTTCCAGCCTTGGATGGTTCACGGCACCGGCGGCGGGATCGGTCACTGGCGCTGCCGCTTCGTCATATCGCAGCGGCAACGCCGATACGCCAGTCGCTTGCAGCAGCCGCGCCCTGGCATCCACCAGCCGGGCCTCGCTGTCCGCGAGCAGGCCCTGCGCCGCCAGGTAGTCCTGCTGCGCCAGCAGCAGGTCGGTGCGCGCCAGGTCGCCGGCGGTGACCCGCCGCCGAACATCGTCGCGCAGCGACGCGGCGATCTCTGTGCGGCGCCGCAGCACATCGCGTTCCCCTTCCACGGCCACGAGCTGCCAGACGCGCTCGCGCACCTCCGCGGCAACGTTCAGCCGCGCCAGGGCGGCGCCGGCTTCGGCCTCGGCCGCTTGTGCGTCGGCCAGGTCCCCGCGTGCCGCACGCTGGCCTGGCATCCACACCGGGACGCCAAGCTGGACCTCGCTCTCACGCAGGCCGCGCTTTTCAGTCCAGCGGTCATCGCGGTGCAGCAGGCCAAGCGTGGGCGGCCCGGCGATCAGCGAATCCGCCTGGACCCGGCTGGCCGCCGCCTCCAGGCGCCGCCCCTCGGTCGCCTGGAGGGCAACGGACCGGTCCCACGCGGTATTGAAAAGCGCGTGCAGATCCGCCGGCGCAGGCTGGCCATGGGCCGACGGTGCCAGCAGCGCGGACGCAACAATGGAAATGAAGAACTTCTGCATGGAATCCCCAACGCAAATCGCGATAACACAGGCAATGCGGCGGGGCGCGGCGCAAGCCATTGCGCCACGTCAGGCAATCAGGAGGTCAAATGCCCCGCCGTCAGGCGGGCGCGTGAGGGGGGCGTAAGGGTGGACTGCCGCCGGGGTCAGGCATGCGGCCGCCGAGGAATAACGGCTCGGGCTGCGTCTGCTGCGCCAGCGGCAACAGCAGGCCCGCGGGCAGCGGTGCCTGGAAGTGGGTGCCGTAGTCGAAGTCGAGTTGATGCGACGCGGATGCTGTGGAATCGTCGAACGCGATTTCCCCGTCGTCATCGTGGTGATGGGGGACATGCTCGGCGTGCGCCGCCATATGGTCCGGCGGGAAGCCCGCTGAATGCGTGAGTTGCCGCTGCGCTGCGGCCAGGGCCTGCAGCGGCAGGATCAGCATCAGGAGGATGGCAATCACGCGCGACATAGGGCGGGATTCTACCTGACCTAAAGGGGGCTGGCGCGGGACTGGCGGGACGACCGTGTAACCGATTGTGGCGGCAAGGCCGCCGAACGTTAATCTCTTCGTAGCTCTAGCTGACGTACGCTCTACCCACTGCGCAGCGCCTCACTTTCGCAGCAGGTACGAGCCTGTGGGTTCTTGGCCGATAGCAGGCGCACGTAGGCGGACCAAGGCAAGGAGAACGCCTGGGCAAGGGTGGTGAGCTCAAGTGATGTTCTGGGCGCACATTTGCCAGGCAGTGTCTGGAAAATTCCATGAACGGGCGATTTGGGCAGATACCGTCCGGCAGATCCGATCGAACGGCCACGCTTGATGCGGCTTTCACGAGGACTGTCTGACGGTGCCGAAGCACCGCCAGCCCAGAGGCACTGCTATGCCGCAAGCGGCCCGGCTGCCATCAAGGCATCCAGCTTTGCCTTCACCATTTCAAGCAGGCAGAGCGCGCTGAAGCACGCTTCCGAGCGCACGCTTTGCTGCTCCAGCAGCACGAGCACGCCTTCAATGCCGGCACGCACTTCATGCAGGCACGCGTTGGTTTCGATTGTATCGACCATTACTGACTCCTTACCGGGTTAATGCGCGCCACTCATTTGAAGGTGAGGGTGGCGGGCCAGACAGCGAGGGTGGAAACCCGGTTAGAACAGGGAAGAACCCGGTCAGCCTTTCAGCTGCCTCGCTCGGCCCGCCATAGAACCAGACATGTTCGTGCGAGCAGAGGCGTTGCCGTTTGAAAGCGCAACGCCTGTCCCTGTTCCGACCTTCGGGTTTCCACGCCCGGTCATCGGCGATCCGATGACGTGACCAGTATTTCCTGCCGGAGTCGTGCACGCGCTAAGAGATGTCGCATTTTGGAGCGGTTGGGCGAAGCTTGCCGCAACGCGATTGAGTAGGAAATCGCTGAGTCTTGGAATGCGAGGTGGTCGCTGTGCGGTTGGTTGTCGCTCTTGACTAGCGTGGGCTGTTTCGCCGGCTACGCCGGCGAAACAGCCACGCCCGCCAAGCACGACAACCGACCGCATGGAACCAAGCCAAATCATGAGTTCCCGATCCCGCCACCGATGATCTTGGCCAGAGATCCGTCCACACCATGCTCCCCCACCTGAGCCACAAAATCCTCCCCCTCCGGCAACCCCAACGAAAACCTCACCGGAAAATTCACAGCAATCCCGCCTTCCCCAGGCACCGGCCGAACCACCTCCCGCGCCTGCACATGCGGATCCTCAAACAGCGCCGTCGCCCCCAGCACCGGCGAGAACGGAACATCCAGCGGCCCGAAGAACGCCTCCCACTCGGCCAGGTCGCGCGTGCAGAACACCGCCGCCATCAGGTCATTGACCTCCAACTTGTGCCCGTACCGTCCAGCCCGCGTGGCAAAACGCGGATCGCGCAGGGCCGGGAATTCTTCGCCCAGCGCCTCGCACAGATTGACCCAGAACTTGTTCTCGAGGATGCCCATCGCCAGATGCAGGCCATCACGCGTTTCGAAGAGATCGTTCTCCGGCATCACGGTAGGGGATGCCTGCGGCGATGCCTCATGCCCGCGCGCGGCCCAGGCGCCATGGGCGGTCCACGACAGGATCGCGTCATGGATCGAGACATCCAGATGTTGACCCTGTCCGTTCTGGCGCGCACTCATGATTGCCACCGCAAGCGACAGCGCCGCGTAGCCGGAGGCGGCGTAATCCGACACCCGCACGCGCGGGCGCGAGACCTTGTCGTGCACCTGCACCGGCGTCGCCCAATAGCCGGCCAGCGCCAGG
Source organism: Cupriavidus sp. FW306-1B-F12B (assembly GCF_058781795.1). Classification (NCBI taxonomy): domain Bacteria; kingdom Pseudomonadati; phylum Pseudomonadota; class Betaproteobacteria; order Burkholderiales; family Burkholderiaceae; genus Cupriavidus; species Cupriavidus sp. FW306-1B-F12B. The sequence continues at coordinate 43,980 of NZ_JBYSXC010000014.1, read as the reverse complement.
TAGTTCAGGTCATGCCCGGCGTGGCTGGCATAGGGGCCAGTCTGGCCGAAGCCCGAGACCGAACACAGCACGATGGCGGGATTGACCGCCGCCAGCGCTTCATAGCCCAGCCCGAGCCGCGCCATCACGCCGGGGCGGAAGCCTTCCACTACGGCATCGGCATTGCGCACCAGGTCAAAGAAGGCTTCACGGCCTGCATCGGTCTTCAAGTCCAGCGCAACCGAGCGCTTGCCGCGGTTGAACTGCGCGAATACCGTCGGACCGAGCTGCCGCGCAGTATCGCCGGTGCCGGGTTGCTCGACCTTGATCACATCCGCGCCCAGTTGCCGCAGCAGGCTGCATGCATGCGGACCGGGCAGCAACTGGCTGACGTCGATGATGGTGACGTCCTTGAGACAGGACCATTCTGGCTTCATACAGGGCCTTGGGGGAGAAGGAAAGAAGGGGTGCCGCACGCGCGGAAGGTGGCGTGCGGCGCGGGGCGGGCAGGGCGCTCAGCCCAGGTCGCCGACCATGCCGATCGACTTCATCAGGTCGCCGTAACGCGCGTTGTCGCTGACGACAATGGTGCCGAACTGCGCGGGCGAGGCGCTGCGGCGCAGTTCGCCGGCATTGGCCTTGAGCTGGGCATCAAACACGCCGGCCGTCTGCAGGGCACCAACGGCGGCGTGGAGCTTCTGCGCCAGTTCGGCCGGGAAGTTGGCCGGTGCGAACAGGCCGCTCCAGTTGTCGATGACGAAGCCCGGGGGCAGGGCTTCGGCCATGGTCGGCACGTCCGGGAAGAACGGCGAACGGGCGGCCGCAGTGACGGCAAGCACCCTGACCTGGTTATTGCGCACGTACTGTGTCGCGGTGCCGAGCACCGGCATGCCGAACTGGGTTTGTCCTGTCAGCATGGCGGTGATGATCTCCGGCGCACCCTTGTAAGGGATATGCACGGCGTCACAGCCGGTCTGGTGCAGCATGGTTTCCACCGCGAGATGGGCGATGCTGCCCTTGCCGCCGGAGCCGTAGTTGAACTTGCCCGGCGCCTTCTTCATGGCGGCGATCAGTTCGGCAGCGGTCTTGTAGGACGACGAGACCGGCACCACCAGCGCGGACGGCCCGCCAGACAGTGCGGTGATCGGCGTGAAATCCTGCGCCGGGTCATACGGCATCTTGCGGTACATGTGCACGTTGATCACGTGCGTATTGGCCAGGATGCCCAGCGTATAGCCATCGGGCGCGGCACGGCGCAGCGCGCTGGCGCCGATGATGCCGCCAGCGCCGGGCATGTTCTCGACCACCAGCGGCTGGCCGAGCTTCTTGCCCAGCTCCGCCGACAGCGTGCGGGCCACGTTGTCGGGCGTGCTGCCGGCGATAAACGGAACGATCAGCCGGATCGGGCGGCTGGGGTAGCTGGATGAAGCGCTGGCGGCGCGGGCCGGCAGCAGCAGGCTGCCCAGCGCGGCGGCGCCGGCGGTGGCAAGCCAGTTTCGGCGGTTCATGCTTGGTCTCCGTGGTCTTGTCTTATGGTCTTCATGCCGGCGGCGACCGTGCCGCCGGCACGGTCAGGCCTTCTGCTGCTGCAGCGGTTCAAGGATAGCGCGCGCAATGGTATTGCGCTGGATCTCGCTGGTGCCGGTGAAGATGCGGAACATGCGCAGCTTGCGGAAGGTCTGCTCCACCGGGTGGCCGCGCGTGACGCCGACGTTGCCGTGGATCTGCACTGCCTTGTCCGCCACCTCGAAGCAGCGTTCCGAGACAAAGAGCTTGCACGCCGCGGCCTTCATGCGCAGGTCGGCGCCGGCATCGGCCAGCGCGGCGGTATGCGTGATCATGCTCTCGCAGGCCCACAGCGCGGCGGCCATGTCGGCCAGCATGTGCTGGATCGCCTGGAAGCGCGCGATCGGCCCGCCGAACTGGCGGCGCTGGCCGGCATATGCCACCGACGACTCATATGCCCTGGTGGCCAGCCCCAGCATGCTGGGGCAGTGCAGCAGGCGGTTCACGTTGATGCGCGACATGCCCAGCTTGAAGCCGTTGCCTTCGCCGCCAAAGATATTGGCGCGCGGCACGCGCACGTTCTCGAAGCGGATGTCGCCGTCGATATGCTGGCCCGACATCGGCACGTACTCGTTGCTTACCGTCACGCCGGGCAGGTCCAAGTCGACCAGCACCGCGGTGATGGCCGGCGGCGTGGTGGTGGTGTCGGTCACGCACATGACGATGGCAAAGTCGGCGAACGGCGCGCCGCTGATGTAGTGCTTGCCGCCGTTGATGACCAGCTCGTCGCCATCGGCCACGGCCGAGGTCCTGATGCTTTGCGCGTCGGAGCCGGAATGCGTTTCCGTCAGTGCGAAGCAGGTCGATTTCTCGCCGCGGATCACGGGCTCGAAGTAGCGCTTGAGCTGGTCCGGGGTGGCGTACTTGAGCATATTGCCCACGCGCGGCGGGCCGCCCAGGTCGCCCAGCACGTGCGCGGCCAGGGTGGAGCCGCTGGCGGCCAGGTCGGCCTTGAGCGCGCATTGCTCCTGGATGTTCAGGCCCTTGCCGCCGAGCGATGTCGGCAGGCAGGCGGCGTAGAAGCCCAGTTCGCTGGAGCGGCGCCAGACCTTGCGCAGGGTCTCGCGCGGCCACGGGTCTTCAGAGCCCAGGCCGAGTTCCTGTTCCAGCGGGCGCAGTTCTTTGTCGATAAAGCGGCGGATGCCGGCGCGGGTTTCCAGCAGTACGGGATTGGTCAGGTGGTCGAACATGGCGGACTCCTTCAGTTCACGCGGCGCCCGACGCCTTGCCAGTAGCGTTCGCGCACGATCTTGCGGGCCAGCTTGCCGCTGGCGTTCTTGGGCAGCTCGGCGACAAAGTCCACCGAGCGCGGCGACTTGTAGTCGGCAATGCGCTCGCGGCAGTGCGCGATCAGCTGCTGCGCGGTGGCCTCGCGCCCGGGGCGCAGCGTGACCACGGCCTTGACGCTTTCGCCCCAGGTGTCGTCCGGCACGCTGATGACGCAGGCTTCCAGCACGTCGGGGTGCTGGTACAGCGCGGCTTCCACCTCGGTCGGATAGACGTTGAAACCGCCGGAGATGATCATGTCCTTCTTGCGGTCGACCAGGTACAGGTAGCCGGCCTCGTCCACGCGTGCCATGTCGCCGGTGTGCAGCCAGCCATCGATGATGGTCTCGCGCGTCAGCGCGGGCTCGTTGAAGTAGCCGTGGAACACGTCCTCGCCGCGGATCACCAGTTCGCCGATCTCGCCCACGGCGACCTCCTTGCCGTGCTCGTCGACCACGCGCACTTCGGTCTCGCCCAGGGCGCGGCCGCAGGAGGCCAGGCGCTCAGGATGGTTGGCAATGGCGTCGGCATGGTCGGTGGTGGACAGACGCGTCACGCCTGAGGTCGATTCGCTGGCGCCATAGCCCTGCGACAGGATCGGGCCGATGCGCTCCCAGGCCTCGCGGATGCGTGCCGGCGCCATCGGCGCGGCACCGTAGGCCAGGGTCTTCAGGCTGGACAGGTCGGCCTGGGCCAGCGTGGGCTCGGCCAGCAGCATGTTGATCATGGCCGGGACCATGAACACGTGGGTGATGCGCAGCCGCGCCACCTCGGCCAGGAAGTGCGCGGGCTCGAATTTCTCGAACAGCACCAGCGTGGCGCCCTGGTACAGGTAGGGCTGCATCAGCATGCCGGAGGCGTGCGTGACCGGCCCGATCAGCGCCAGCCGGTCGCCCGGGCGCGCCGGGCGGTCCATGCCGGACACCATCTTGCGCAGCGCCGCCATGCGGTTGCCGTAGCTCTGCATGGCAGCCTTGATCTTGCCGGTGGAGCCGGACGAGAAGTGCAGCACGGCCAGGTCGTCGGGGGCAGGGGTGATGTCAGGCGGCGTGGTGCCGGCGTTGGCCAGCAGCGCCTCATATTCGACATAGCCCGCCGGCGTATCGCCGATGGCGATAAAGGTCTCGATGCTGCCGAAGCCGGCCGTGGTGCGCGCATAGCCGGTGTAGCCGGGGCCGGCGATCAGCGCGCGCGGGGTGCAGTTCCCGACCACGTCGCTGGCCTCGGCCGCGGTGAAGCGCGGGTTGAGCGCCGCCTTGACCAGGCCGGCCTTGTACAGCGCGCATTCCAGTTCGACCAGCTCGGGCCGGTTGCGCGACTGCACCGCGACGCGGTCGCCGGGCCGCAGGCCCAGTGCCAGCAGCGCATTGGCCAGGCGCGTGGAACGTTCGTCCAGCTGGCGATAAGTCACCACCTGGTCCTGGTAGAGGATGGCGGGCTGGTCGCCCCAGTAGCGCGCGGCGCGGCGCAGGAAATACGCGAAACCCATGCTGTCTCCGTTGATGCCTGTTGATTCCGGTGAGCTTTTACGTGTGCTCGTGCGCCGTAGTCTGTAAGATGACAGGCATCACCACAATGACGCATTGGCTATAAAGTCATAACCATCAGGAATGTGAGGCAATGGAGACGCGGGATATCGAGTACATCCTTGCCGTGGCGGCGCACGGCGGCATCGGCCGTGCCGCGGACGCGCTGGGGATCAGCCAGCCGGCGCTGACCAAGGCGGTGCAGCGGGTGGAGACCCAGGCCGGGCTGCCGCTGTTCGAGCGCACCGCCAACGGCATGACCGCCACCTACGCCGGCACGCGCTTCCTGGAGCGGGCGCGGCGCATCCAGCTGGAATACGAGGACGGCATCAAGGAGATGCTGGGGATCCGCACCGGCGAGCAGGGCATCCTGCGCGTGGGCTATTCGCCGTCGATCCCGGGCAGCTTGATCCTGGGCGCTTGCCGGCAACTGGTGCGCGAGCGGCCCGTGGCACGGCTGCGGCTACGCCGCAGGCTGGCGCGCGACCTGCTGGACCTGCTGGCGGCCGGGGAACTGGATGTGGCGGTGGCGCCGGCGCCGTTGGCAGCCTCATCGACCGGCCTGGCGGTGCAGCCGCTCTTCGACGACCGGCTGGTGGTGGTGGCGGACGAAGGCCATGCCTTGCTGCAGCGGCGCAAGCTGCGGCTGGCGGACCTGGCGGACCAGGAATGGCTGCTGCCTGAAGGGCATATCACGCTGCGCCAGCAGGTCGACGCGGCGTTCCGCCAGCGCGGCCTGCCGCAGCCGCAGCCGCGCATCGAGATCGACTTTGGCAGCAGTTCGCTGTTTGCGCTGATGCAGGGCACGCAGATGCTGAGCATCGCCAATGAAGGCGGCGATGCCATGCAGCATGGCCTGCGTGTGCTGCCGCTGGGCGTGGAGGAACTGGACCTGCGCCGGAGCATCGGCGTGATCTCGCGCGAGGGCGCCTACCTGTCGCCGCTGGCGCAGCGCCTGACGGTGCTGCTGAGCGAGCACAGCCGCTGAGCCGTCAGGCCCCCCGGGCAAGCGGCTACTGCAGTGGAATCTTCGCCACCGTCGCCAGCCGCTTCCAGCGCTGGATCTCATCCTTCTGGTACTGCAGCATCTCGCCCGGTGACGACAGGATCAGCTTGGTCGACTGGCGCGTGTAGTACTCGCGCACATCCGGGGCGTTGCCGGCCTGCGCAAACAGGTCCTGCAGCCGTTTCACCACCGCCGGCGGCGTCTTTGCCGAGACCGCCGCGGCCACCCAGTTGTAGGCCAGGAAGTCCGGCAGGCCGGCTTCGACGATGGAAGGCACCTCCGGCAGCAGCGGCGAGCGCTGCGGCGCGGTGAAGGCCAGCGCGCGGACCTTGCCGCCACGGACCAGTTCGATGGCGCCGGTGGCATCCACCACGGCGAAGTCGACATTGGCCGCCATCACGCCGTTGATGGCATCGCCCGCGCCCTTGTACGGCACGGCGGTGGTCTTGATGCGGGCCAGTTCGTTGAGCCACTCGGAGTAGAGCGTGTAGGAGATAGAACCCGAGCCATAGTTGAGCGCACCAGGGCGCTTGCGGGCATCTTCCAGCAACTCGGCCAGGGAGCGGTAGGGCGAGCTTGCCGGCACGATGATCACGCATGGCCCGCGAGACAGCAGCGTGATCGGCGCGAAGTCCGTCAACGGGTCATATGGCAGCTTGCGGAAGGTGGCGGCATTGGTCGACAGCGTGGAATTGCTGCCGATAAAGACGGTGTAGCCGTCGGCCGGCGCGTTCAGCGCGGTCTGCACGCCGATAAAGCCGTTGCCGCCGGGCTTGTTCTCCACCACCACGCCCTGGCCGGTCAGCTCGCCGATCTTCTTGGCGAACATGCGCGCGGTGGTGTCGGTGCCGCTGCCGGAAGGGAAGGGCACGATAAAGCGGATAGGGCGGGCGGGGAAGGTGTCGGCGGACTCGGCGGCGGGCGCCGCCAGCGGCGTGGCGGTGCCGATGGCCGCGAGCGCGGCGGCAGCCAGTCCGAGGAAGCGGCGGCGGGAACGGAAGGCCTGTTGCATGGTGTCTCCTAAGCGTGGAAAGCCCGGCGTGTTCCCGCCGGTGCAAGGGATAAGCGAGGGCTTAGCGGCGCAGGCCGAGCAGGTCGCGGGCAATCACCCAGCGGTGCACCTCGCTGGGCCCTTCGTAGATGCGCATCAAACGGGTCTCGTTGGCCATCTGCTGCAGCGGCAGCTCCTTGGTCATGCCCATCGCACCGAAGGTCTGCATGGCATGGTCGATCACGTCCCAGGCCATCTCGGTGGCGAATACCTTGATCATCGATACCTGCGTGCGGGCCTCGTCGCCGGCGTCGATGCGGCTGGCGGCTTCGTAGGTCATCAGGCGACAGGCGTGGATGCGCGTGGCGGCGTCGGCCACCCACCACTGGATCGCCTGGCGCTGCGCCAGCGGCGCGCCGAAGGTCTGGCGCTGCGGCGCGTACTCGCAGATCATGTCCAGCGCCCGCTGCGCCCGGCCGATGCACCACGCGGCCATCTGCACGCGGCGCGTGGACAGCCGCGCCTGCATCGGCGCAAAGCCCTGGCCCTCGGTGCCCAGCAGCTGCGAGGCGGGGATGCGGCAGTCTTCCAGCACCACCTCGTAAGTCGATGCGCCGCCGATCATCGGGATGCGGCGCTCCACCTTGAAGCCCGGCGTGCCGCGCTCGACGATAAAGGCCGAGATGCCGCCGCGCGCGCCCCTGGCCTTGTCGGTCACGGCCATGACGATGGTCCAATCGGCGCGTGCCGCGCGGCTGATCCAGATCTTGCGGCCGTTGAGCACCCATTGGTCGCCGTCGCGTTCGGCGCGCGTGGTCATCATGGCGGGGTCGCCGCCGGCGCCGGGTTCGGAAATGGCGATGGCCGACACGGTCTCGCCGCGCGCGTAAGGGGCCAGGTAGCGCTCACGCTGGGCCTCGCTGGCGCTCAGCATCAGCATGCGCAGGTTGGGCGAGTCCGGCGGCAGTTCGTAGGGCGTGATGGTCTTGCCCAGTTCTTCGTTGACGCCCACCATGGCCACCGTGGGCAGGTCGGCGCCGCCCATCTCTGTGGGCGCATCCAGGCCCCACAGGCCCAGTTCGCGCGACATCGCGTCAAGCCGCGCGTGCTCTTCCGGCAGCAGCGTCATCTGCCCGCCGGCGGCTTCGCGCGCCAGCACCGCGGGTTCCAGCGGGATCAGCTGCTCGCGCACAAAGCGCGCGACCAGGTCCTTGAGCATCCGGTGTTCTTCGTCCAGTTCAAAGTTCATGCCCTGTCTCCTGCTGATTCGTTATGGTTGGCTGACGCCTTGTGCGAGGCCAGCTCCTGCAGGACTTCGGCGGTGTGTTCGCCCAGTCCCGGCGCATGGCGGCGCAGCGACAGCGGCGTGGCCGAGAAGCGCGCGGCGGGGCGCACTTCGCGCAGCGGGCCTTCGGTGGGGTGCTGCGTTTCCTGGAACAGGCCGACGGCGCGCAGATGCGGGTGGTCGACCAGCGCGTCCAGGCCATAGATCGGCGTGGCGGGGATGTCGAGCGACTCGAACAGCCCCATCCATTCATCGGTAGTGCGCGCCGGCGTCAGCTCGGCCAGGTGACCGTACAGCGCGCGGATATTGGCGTTGCGCTGCGCGCGGTCGGCCACCTCGTAGCGCTCGGCCAGGTCGTCGCGGCCCACCGCGCGGAAGAAGGCTTGCCAGTGGCGCTCGGTGTAGGGCAGGGCGCAGATCCAGCCGTCGCGGGTCGGCGCGGGGCGGCGCCCGCCCTGCAGCAGACGGGCGTAGCCGGCACCGGCGGGCGCGGGCTCGAAGGTCAGGCCGCCCAGGTGCTCGGCCATCACGAACGCGGTCATGGTCTCCAGCATCGGCACCTCCACCGACTGGCCGACGCCGTGGCGCTCGCGGTACAGCAGGGCTGCCAGCACGGCGTTGGCCAGTGCCAGCCCGGTGGTCTTGTCGGCGATCAGGCTGGGCACGTACTCCGGGCGATCGCCGGTGGTGGAACCCAGCGCGACCAGCCCGCAGCCGGCCTGGATGATGTCGTCGAAGGCCGGCTTGTCGCGGTGCGGACCGTCCTGGCCGAAGCCGGTGGCCACGCAGTAGACGATGCGCGGGTTGATGCGCGCCACTTCGGCATAGCCGAAGCCCAGCCGCTCGATCGCGGCTACGCGCATGTTGTGCACCAGCACGTCGGCGCTGGCGATCAGCCCGCGCAGCGCCTCGGCGCCCTCGGGGGTCTTCAGGTCGAGCACGACCGAGCGCTTGTTGCGGTTCAGCGCCAGGTAGATCGAGCTCATGCCGGCGTGCTGCGAGACGCCGTTGGCGCGCATCAGGTCGCCCTCGGGCCCTTCGATCTTGATCACGTCGGCGCCAAAGTCGGCCAGCACCTGCGTGGCCAGCGGCCCGAGCACGACCGCGGTGAGGTCCAGCACGCGGATGCCGTCCAGCGGGCCGGCCGGCGTGGCGCGGGTGTCTTGTTCGCTCATCGGGGCCACTCCTTCAACGGCGCTTGAAAACAGGGGCGCGGCGCGCGGCCATGGCGGCGACGCCCTCGCGGAAGTCTTCGCTGCGGAACTGTCCGTGCTGGATTGCCAGTTCGCGCTGGTTGATCTCGGCGATGCGGTCGGCCAGCCCTTCGCGCAGCGTGGCGCGCGTGGTTTCCACGGCCAGCGGGGCGGAGGCGGCGATCTCTTGCGCCAGGGCCATGGCGCGGGCATTGACCTGCGCCTTTTCCACCAGTTCATCGGCCAGGCCAATCTCGACCGCGTCGGTGCCGGTGATGCGCCGGCCGGTATAGAACAGCAGCGCGGCCTGCTGCTCGCCCACCAGCCGCGGCAGCGTCAGGCTCATGCCGAAACCGGGGTGGAATCCCAGCCGGTTGAAGTTGGCGCTGAAGCGCGCCTCGGCGCAGGTCACGCGGAAGTCCGCCACCAGCGCCAGCCCCATGCCGGCGCCGATGGCGGCGCCTTCCACCGCGGCCACGATCGGCTTGCGGTTGCGGTAGAGCCTCATCGCATGCGCGTAGAAGCCGCCCGGGTCGTTGGCAACCGCGCCCTGGTCGGCGCCGCTGAAGTCAGCCCCGGCGCAGAAAGCGCTGACGCCGGACGCCAGCACGATGGCGCGGCAGTTCTCGTCGTCGTCCAGCGCCTGCAGGGTGTCGGCCAGGCGCCGCATGATGTCGGCATCGACAAAATTGTGCGGCGGGCGGGACAGGACGATGCGGGCGACGTGGCCTTCATGGGTGACCTGGATATTGGCGTCGGCTGACATGCGGGGCGTTCCTCTGTGGTGGATCGGCTCGGGGGCCGGGATGGACACAGTATTCGCGCCGCGCGGCCGTACCGCTATACTCTAATTTCACTAACTGAAATTATTGGCGATGCCGGACGCCGTGCTGCCAGAGCCCTCCACCCGCCGCGTCACGCACCAGACCGGCCGCTTTACCCGCGACACCGCGGGCAGCCAGTCGCTGGAGCGCGGGCTGGTGCTGCTGCGGGCCTTCCGTGTTGGCACCACCAGCCTGACCAATGCCGAGCTGGCGGTGCGCACCGGCCTGCCGCGCCCCACCGTCAGCCGGCTGACGCGCTCGCTGGTGGATGCCGGCTTCCTGCGCTATGACGTGAACGAACGCGCCTACCGGCTGGCGCCGGTGGTGCTGAGCCTGGCCGATGCCTTCCACCAGTCAAGCCGCGCGCCGGACATTGCATTGCCGCTGATGCGCAAGGTAGCCGAGGCCGGCAAGGTCAACGTGGGGCTGGCCGTGGGCGACCAGCTGGAGATGGTGTACCTGGCGTCGATCCGGCACAGCCGCGACAGCGTGTCGCGCACGCGGCGCGTGGTGCCGGGAACCCGCGTGCCGATGGAGATGACGGCGATCGGGCTGTCATGGCTGGCGGCGCAGCCTGAGGGGGTGAGGGAGGACCTGCTGGCCGGCATTGCCGCGCGCCAGGGCGAGGCCTGGATCAATATGCGGGCCCAGGTGCTGCGCGGCATCGCGCAGGCGCAGCGGCACGGCTATTGCACCGCGGCCTACCAGCCCGGGCACCTGCTGGCCGTGGGGGCCGCATTTTCCGGGCCGGACCAGCAGCTGTACGGGCTCAATATCAGCTTCCCGTTCAACGAGAGCGAGCGCAGCCGCGACAATGCCCGCTATGCGGCCCAGCTGGCGCGGCTGGTGGCGGACATCCAGGAGGCCTGGCGCCGCGCCGCCGGATAATCCGGGTTCAGTACACCGACGGCATGCCTGCGGGCCGGTTCTTGAAGCGCCGGTGGATCCAGTAATACTGCTCCGGCATGGTGGCGATCTGGGCTTCGAGAAAGGCGTTCATGCGGCGCGAATCTTCCTCGACGCTGCCCGAGGGGAAGCCCTCCAGCGGATCGAACACGCGCAGCCGGTAGCCGCGGTAGTCGGGCAGCACCTCGGTGGTAAAGGGCACCACACGCGCGCCGGTCATGCTGGCCAGGCGCGAGGCCGAGGTCAGCGTGCAGGCCGGCACGCCAAAGAACGGCACGAACACCGAATCGTTGATGCCGAAATCCATGTCCGACGCCAGCATCACCGGGCAGCCGGCGCGCAGCGTGCGCACCACCTGCTTGCCGCTGCCGCTGCGCGGGATCATCTCGGCGCCAAAGCGCCCGCGCTGCGTGCGCGAGATTTCTTCCAGCATCGGGCTGGACATCCTGGTGTACAGCGAGGCCACCGGGTGGCGCATCGAATAGAACATGCAGCCGGCCTCGATGCCGACGAAATGGAAGCCCATGAAGATGGTCGGATGCTCCGCGCACGAGGCCAGGTCGATGCGGGTGTCCAGTTCCACCAGCTTGCCCAGGCGCTCGGCGCTGCCGAACCACTGCACGCCGCGCTCCAGATAGCTGCGCAGGACGTGGCCGAAGTGGTTGCGTGCCAGCTTGTCGCGCGTGTCTGCATCCATGTCCGGGAAGCACAGGGACAGGTTGGTATGGACAATGCGCCGGCGGCGGCTGGGGATGCGATACAGCAGCTTGCCGATCGCATCGCCCAGGCGTGCGGTGACACCGTATGGCAGGGCGGCGACGAGCTTGAAGACTGCGATGGTGAGCGCAGCCTGGAGCCGGTGTTTCATGAAGATCCTAGGGTCGGCAGCGGCGGCTCGGGCAATGGCCCCGGGCAGGCGGCTGCGCGGCAATAATTCGGCGCCACTGGCTGGTGGCGAACGGGATGCACCCGAACGACGGGAAGAGCGAGGGCCGGCCCCCGGCATATGCCTGGCGCCTGGCGCGGCACGGTGTGCGCGTCGGGGGCTGACAAAGCAAGGCGGGACGCCAGGGCGGCGCCCCCGGCACGGCGCGCGGGCCGAGGGGCGGCGTGGGTGCGCTATGCGTCGCTGCGCAAGCTTTCTCTGAAGGGCGCACTGTAGCACGATGGCCGCTGCCCGGCGATGACGGTTACTACCAGTAGCAAACAGGGGGAGATTATTGCAGCGCCTGGGTGATTCAGCGGAAATGCTCGGGCCGGGGGCAGGGCATTTCCGACTGTACCGAGAGCGATCCGGAGAAAGGAAAATGGCGCTGAATAATACGCGCAGGCGGCATCGCCACGCCTGCCAATAATGACCGGCGGGATTATCGGGCAGGAATTGCTCAGGGTTTTTTCAATTCGCCCAGGTAGTGATTGACCTCGGCCAGCAGGGCGCGGTGGAATTCCGCCGGCAGGACATGGTCGTCGGTCAGCGACATCAACTGGTTGATGCGCTGGCGGAAGCGCTGCTCGGCGCTGGCGCGTGCCGCCGGCGGCAGGCCTGTGGTCAGCGAGCACAGCAGCTCGCGCATCACCAGCAGGCGCGCGCCGTACTGGATCATGGCATCGCCTTGTGTCTTGAGGTTTTGCGCCAGCTGTTCCGGCATCGTCTTGCCCGGCTCGCCAGGCGCAGCCGGAGCGGGAGTTTCGGCGGGGTTGTGGTCATTGTTGTCGGGCGCGGCCGCGCCGGTCTTTTTTCCTAGCATGGTGATCCTGAACATGGGCGAGGCTCCCTGGTTCAAGCGGGGCCGGCCTGAAACGCCGGCGGCCTGGATGGCAGAAGCACTCATCATGGAAGCCTGCCGTGCACCGGACTGTGCGGCGGCAGACACTGGGACGCCTTGCGCGGCGTCAGCCGGCCAACGCCGCCGGCGCGGGTTTGCGGCCCTTGCCTGCGCGCGCCGGCGGCAGGCACAGTCCGCAGACGTAGCGGTGGCGCGCATCGTCGGCCTGCACGACATAATCGCCCCGGCAGTCCCTGCAGCGCGCCAGCCGCAGCATGCCGCGCTCATAGAAGCGCACCAGCGTCCAGGCGCGGGTAAAGCTCAGCTGCGAGGCCTCGCCGGTGGCGCACAGCTGTTCGCGGTACATGCGGTAGCTGGACAAGACCGCGCGGATTCCGTCCAGGATGCCGCGGCTGGTCATGAAGCGGTAGGCGCCAAGCAGCATCGAGGCATGGGCATTCGGGCGCCAGGAGACAAACCAGTCCGTGGAGAACGGCAGCATGCCCTTGGGCGGCGACACGCCGCACAGTTCCTTGTACAGCCGGATCAGGCGCACGCGTGGCAGCGACACTTCGGACTCCAGCACCTGCAGGCGGGCGCCCAGGCCGATCATCTCGATCGCCAGGCGGATCTGCTCAACATCCTGCAGCATGCTCTTGCCGCCAAGCGGGGTCCTGGCGCGCGGAACCGGGGCCGGTGAGCCGGCCACAGCCGTGCCGGCGATATCGTGTACATCCATTGGTCTCCTCCTGGAGATATATCGGAAATGGGCGCGGGCAAAGTGCCGGTTGCTGATCCGGCTTGCCCGGGCCTGTCACCGATAATCATGACCCGGCGTGTCACCGTGCGCGGCACGGTTTCTCTCGGGTCCGGGGCTCAGGTTTCTCGTAGTCGAGGAGGATTTTTGGATCGATCGGGGCGTTATAACCATGACATGCATCAACAATCATATTTCCGCGATTATTGTGTGTCAGGTACGGCGCCTGGATTTGACCGTCCTTATCCTGGTGTAGGAGAAGTGCCCGCACGCTATCGGACTGACGCCGATTTCATTGGCAGGCCCATGGACTACGCTGCAAGAAGACCAACGACGGAGCGATCCATGGCTGCGAACTTCCTGATCAGGCAGACGGCGCAAGGCTGGGAACTGGCGGTCGAAAGTGCCCGCAAGGGCCTGGTGCACTGCGAGGATCGCGAAATCGCCGTCAGTATCGGCATGGCTGCGGCCAGGCGGCGTGGCGTCGCGCTGATCGTGCAGGAGGAAGAGGGCGGCAATAACACCCCGAGCGGCATCACACCACTGGCTGCCTGAACGGGCCCGCCCCGCCCGATAGCGCGGTACGGCACCTAGCGTGCCATCAGAACACCCCAAGCCCCAATCCCGCTGCCAACCCCTCACCCAACTCCCCGCAACGCGCCAGGTCCCCGGCTTCGATCTGCTTGGGCGCAAGGATGCGCTCCGGTGTCTGCGCATGCGTACAGACGATCAGCCCCGGCGCCACGGCGTTGAGCCGCCAGCCAGTGGCGATGCGCTCGATCTGGCGCAGCGCATTCTGGCCATCGCTGCCGGCGCAGATCATGGTGGCGTAGGGGCGGCCGTTGATGCGGTCCAGCGCGGCGTAATAGCAGCGGTCGAAGAAGTCCTTCATCATCCCTGCCATGGCGGCCAGGTTCTCCGGCGTGGCGAAGAGATAGCCGTCGGCGGCAAGGACATCGTACGGGCCGGCCTCGGCAGCGGTCTTGAGCACGACCTTGACGCCGGGCTGCTGGCGGGCCGCGCCAGCGGCGGCCTCGGCCATCTGCCGGGTGCCTCCGGTCATGGTGTGATAGACGATCAGCAGCGTTTTCATGCTTGCGTGTGGGCTGTGTGCCGTACGTTGAAGACTGTATCACGCAGGCCGGCGACGACACTTATCGTAGAATCCGGGGCAGCCATCCTGCGCGCCCGGCGCACGTGCCACCCCTTCATGCCGAAAGCCAAAGCCCCCGCCCTTGACCGCTCCGCCAGCGAGCAGGCCATCCAGTTGCTGGATGCCGCCACCGATCATGTTCTCGCCAATGGCTTGGGCGATCTGTCTTTGCGCAGCGTGGCGGACGCGCTCGGCACGAGCCACCGCATGCTGATCTACTACTTCGGCTCCGGGGATGGCTTCTGGCAGGCACTGTTGCATCGCATCCGCCATGCCGAGCAGGCCGCCCGCGAGCGCATGATGGTGGAAGGCATGGCTCCCGAAGCCGCGATGGAGGCGGCGTGGGAGCGCTATTCCGCCCCAGGCTACCTGCCGATCATGCAGCTGATGTTCGAGATCTACGGCAAGGCCATCCGCGACCGCGAGCGCTTCAGCGGCTTTCTGGAGGACGTCGTCGGCAGCTGGACAACCACGCTGGCGGCACGCCTGCAGCGCGACCTCGGTCTTGGCGCTGCCGAGGCCGGGCTGCGCGCGCGGGTGGAACTTGCCACCATGCGCGGGCTGCTGCTGGACCTGGTCACCACGGGTGACCGCAAGGGCACGACGGCCGCGCTGAAGTACTTCGCCGCCAGGATGGCGGCGCTTCCCCAAACCGGCAAGTAACGGCTTTTTTCCCCGGAAATCCGCGTAAACCCCGATTTTTTCCATTCGTGTACCACATGGTACATTGCATCCCACGCCTTGCGGACGAGGCGAATCGTGGCAAACCAACAGGGTGCAATATGGATCGGCGACAACTACTGGCCTGGGTGGCCGGGACTGCGGTGGCGATGGCGCTGCCAGGGATCGGGCAGGCGCAAACCTTCCCTTCGAAGCCAGTGCGGCTGGTGGTGCCGCAGGCCGGCGGCACCGGCAATGATGTGCTGGCGCGCGCGCTTGCGGAAAAGCTCAGTCGTGCCTGGAACCAGCCGGTGGTGGTGGAGAACAAGCCCGGGGCCAACGGGACGCTGGCGATCAGCTATGTGATCGGGCAGCCCGCCGATGGCTACACGCTGTTCTTCGCCGGCGTTTCCAACCTGAGCTTCAATCCCTTCCTGTATCCGAAGCTGCCCTATAACCCGGGTCGGGACCTGACTGGCGTGGCGATGCTCGCCAACTCGCCCTTTGTCTTTGTCGCGGCGCCGTCGCTCAAGGCCGATACGTTCCCGGATTTCGTGCGGATGGCCAAGGCTCGCCCCGGCGAGATCAGCTTCGCGTCGGGCGGCATCGGCAACTCCACCCACCTGGCGATGGAACTGGTCGCGCAACGCACCGGAGTCCGGCTGCAGCACGTGCCGTTCAATGGCAGCGGCGGCTCGACCAGCCTGATGAACGGGCAGACCCCGGTGATGATGAATGTGCTCGCGGGCGTGCAGCCTTACATCGCCGGCAAGAAGCTGATACCGCTGGCGGTCACCGGCGACAAGCGGCAGCCAGCCTTGCCCGCGGTGCCCACCTTCAAGGAGCTTGGCTATGACGTGCAGGTACCCGGGTGGTACGCGATCGTGGCCCGCGCAGGCACGCCCGCAGGCGTCATCCGCAAGGTCAATGCCGACATCAACCAGATCCTGGACGACCCGCAATTCCAGGGGAAGCTTGCCTTCCAGTTCCTGGATGCAATCAAGGGGCCGCCGACCGAGGTGGAGCGCTACATGAAGCGCGACGCCGATACCTGGGGCCCGATCATCCGCAACCTTGCCATTTCTCTCTGAGGACCGCTGCCATGGCACATCTCACCAAGGCCGTGCACGATTATCGCCTGGCGGCGATGCACAGGCTGATGGACAAGCTGCGCGTCGACGCGCTGGTGTTCGGCACGCCTGACTTCTTCCAGTACGCCACCAATTTCCAGCTCGATGTCTGGCCGTGGGAGCGCCCGGTGTTCGTGGTGGTGCCGCGCAATGGCGACACCTTCGCGGTCATGAACGAGCTGTCGACCAACCATATGCGCTTTGCGACGGAGAAGGGCACGGTCTGGCTTGCCGATGTCACCTACTACGCCGAGCATCCCCGTGTCTCGAACCGCCTGCCGCTGCCGGCGCAGCTGCCGGAAGTGGTTGCTGCGCTGCTGGGTGCCAGGGGGCTCGGCATGTCGCGGATTGCGGTCGACGTCCAGCATCCGATCCTGGCCGGTGCGCAGCGCTACCTGCCTGAACTCACGCTGCGGCCCGCCATGGCGGAGATGCGCAGCCTGCGCTGGGTCAAGCATGCGGAGGAGCTGCAGGTCATGCGCGAGCTAGGTGCGCTGACGGACTGGGTGCAGGATCGCTACCGCGAGAACTTCCGGCCAGGGCGGCTGGTGCAGGAGCTTGACCACGCCATGGCGGCGCTGATGTCGGAGGAGGCGGCGCGGCGCTTTCCGGGGGAGGACTTCGACATCCTCAAATGCTGGACGCTGACCGGGCCCGCTTCGGCATCGCCGCATGGCGATGGCGCCGGATGCGGCGCACGGATTTCCGCCGGCGACACCATCGTCAACCTGGTGCTGCCGCGCCTGAACGGGCTTTATGTCGAGAACGAGCGCACCTGGTTTTGCGGCCGGCCCGGCGACGAGCAGGCGCGGCTCTACCAGGTTGCGGCAAAGGCCACCGACGCCGCCGTTGCCGCGGCGGTGGTGGGCAAGCGCGTCTGCGACATGGATGCGGCCGCGCAGGCTGTGATCGAGCAGGCCGGCTGCGGGGACTACGTGTTCCATCGCACCGGCCACGCGGTCGGGCTGATGCTGCACGAATACCCGGAGGACATGGCATTCAATACCCGCCCGCTGCTTGCGGGAGAGGTGTATTCGGCGGAGCCGGGCCTCTATGTCTACGGCCTGGGCGGCTTCCGGCTGGACGATACCGTGGTGGTTGGCGACCAGCCGGAAGTCATCATCAAGACGCCGAAGACGCTGGAATACGCCACCGTGGACTAGGCGCCTGCCGCGTAGCTCAGTCGAGCGTCACCCCCGTATCCGCCGTCAGCTTGAGCACCACCGGCAGGTACGCCTTGTACGCCGCCTCCGCCTGTGCCGGCGTATTGCCGAGCGGTTCCGCGCCCATGTCCACGATGCGCCGCTGCATGTCGGCGCTGGCGACCAGGCTGGCGGTCTCGCGGCCCAGGCGGTCGATGATGTCCTGCGGTGTCTTCGCGGGCGCCATCAGCGTGATCGGGCCGGTCAGCCGGAACGGTTCGTCGGCGTAGCCGGCCTCGGCGAAGGTCGGCACGTCTGGCAGGCCCTGTGCGCGGCGCGTGCCGGTGACCGCGAGGGGTCGCAGCTTGCCGGTGGCGAAGTGTTGCTTGAGCGCGGTCACGGAGCCCACCGTCACGTTGACCTGGCCGGCGAGCAGGTCGGTCACCATCGGCCCTTCGCCGCGGTAGGGCACATGCAGCATGTCAGCCTGGTACTGCCTGGCGAGGTAGGTCTGGATCGTATGCGGCTGCGTGCCCGCGCCCCACGACCCCATGCGCAGCTTGCCCGGCGATGCCTTGGCATAGGCCAGCAGTTCGGCAACGGTCCTGGCCGGCACGCTGCTGTTGACCGCCAGCACGGTGCGCGCGGTGGCGATGTCGGAGATCGGGCGCAGCTCAGTGCGCGGATCGTAGGGCAGCTTCTTGTACAGCGCCAGGTTGGACGTGATCGGGCCGGGAATGGTCATCAGCAGCGTATAGCCGTCAGGCGCCGACTTGGCGACGTAGTCGGTGCCGATGATGCCGCCGGCACCGCCCTTGTTCTCCACCACCACCGTCTTGCCGAGCTGGCGCGACAGGCCATCGCCGATGGCGCGCGCCAGCGTGTCGGTCAGCCCGCCCGGCGGGTAGGCGACGATCAGGTGGATGGGCTTGGCCGGGTAGGCGCCCTGTGCGCCGGCCGGGGCGGGCGCGGCGGCCAGGGCCAGCACGGTGAGCAGGGGCAGGGCGGCTTGCAGCAGCGGGCCGCGCAGCAGGGGGGCAGCGGTCATCATGACGGCGTTGTCTCCTTGGGATGAATGGTCACGTATTGCCCTATGTCGAAGGGAAGGTCTCACTCCAGCCTGATGCCGCGCGCCTTGATCAGCTTGCCCCATTTTCCGATCTCCTGGTCGATGAAGGCGGAAAACGCGCTGCCCGGCTCCGGCTGCGGCTCGAGCCCCAGCCCCAGCAGCTTCTTGCGGATCTCGGCATCGGCCAGCACGGCCGATGCCTCGCGGTTCAGGCGCTCGGAGACGGCGGGCGGCGTGCCGGCCGGCGCGACCAGGCCGAACCAGCCGTAGCCGACCATGCCCGGGTAACCCTGCTCGGCAAAGGTGGGCGCATCCGGATAGACCGGCGAACGCTGCTCCGAGGCCACTGCCAGCACGCGCAGCTTGCCGGCCTTGATAAAGGGCAGCGCCGAGGTGATGGCGGTCAGGGTGGCGTCCGCGCGGCCGGCCAGCAGTTCGGTATAGGCGGTGGCGTCGCCGCGGTAATGGACATTCAGCAGCTTGAACTTGCCGACCTGCCCGAATAGCTCGGCGGTCAGGTGCGGGCCGGAGCCTGCGCCCGGGGAGGCCAGCGTCACGCCATCCGGCTTGTCCCGGGCCATGCGCACGAAGTCGGCAACGGTGCGAGCCGGCGAGCTGGCATTGACGATCAGGAAGACCGGGCCCAGCACGCGCGGCCCCACCGGCACGAAGTCCTTGTGGACGTCGTAGCGCTGGGCGATACCTGCCGCGGTATTGATGGCGAAGGGCGCGGCGGCCCACAGCAGGGTGTAGCCGTCCGGCGCGGCATGGGCCACCTGCTCGGTGGCCAGCCGCGTGCCGGCGCCAGGCTTGTTCTCCACCACCACCTGCTGGCCCAGCTTGTGGCCAAGTGCCTCGGCAAGGATGCGGGCAGAGATGTCATTGGAGCCGCCGGCGCCATATGGCGACACCAGCTTGACCGGCCGCGACGGATAGGCTTGCGCCTGCGCCGGGCTGGCCAGGCACAGCATCGCCAGGCCGGCCGTCAGCACGGCCCGGGCGAAGATTGAGGTCCGATTCATGATGCTTCCTTCATGCGGCGGATGGGTGGATAGCTGAAGCTGCGTTCCAGGTGCGTGGCGCCGGGCACGTAGAGGCGCAACGCTACATAGAACGGCTCAGCGGGGGCCGGCAGCCAGTTGCCGGCGAGGGCGTTCTCCGTAGGTGGCTGCGCGCCCAGCACGATGCGCAGGCTGCCATCGGGCGCCGGGCGCAGGGCCGGCGAGCGGTCGCCCAGCGAGTAGCGCTGCAGGGAGTTCTCGACCAGCATGCAGTCCGATTTACGGTACATGGTCAGCGACCAGAATGCGCCCACCTGGGGTAGTCCTTGCCGGGGAAACACCAGTTCATACTGGCGCCTGCCGTCCAGCGGCAAGCCGTCGCCATCGCAATCGGCCATCAGGTACATGGCTTCCTCAACGCCCAGCGCACCGATGTAGTTGCGCGCCACTTCGGCGCGCAGGGCGTAGTGGGTGCCGAACGAGGTGCGGATTTCCACCGGCAGGAACCAGCCGCCGCCCAGCGCGGAGGCCCTGGGCGCGGCCAGTTCCGCGTCGACCTGCGTCAGCGCGGTGGCCAGTGCCGCGCGCTGCTCTTCGGTCAGCGGCGCATTGCTGCCGATGCCGGCCCGGGCAAAGCTGCGGACCAGTTCCGCTTCGGCGGCGGGTGGCGGGTTCTCGCGCAGCATGCGGGTGACGACGGCGGCGTAGCGGTCGGGATCGGCCGGCCGCTCGGCGGCTTGCATGCCCGCATCGAATACGGTTGCTGCGCTGGTGCCGTCTGGCCGGCGCAGGCGGATGCCGTCCTGCAGGGCATGTGCACCCGGCAAATCGGCTTCGCCATCGGCCAGGATGCGGCCGATGATCCAGGCCGCGTTGGTGGGGCAGGGCAGCGGCGTTGCGCCGGCTGGCACCTCGCCCCGCCAGGCTGGCCCATGCAGCAGCCAGGTGCCGCCTTGCGTGCCGGTGGTGCGGGTGCCGATATAGCCGAACGGGTTGGTATAGGCGTCGAGCAGGCCTAGCACGTAGTAGCGGCCGTGGCAGTCGGGCACGTCGAGCAGCAGCGGGCCGCCGGACAGGTCGAGCCACGCATTGGTGTAGAGCGTGTCGTTGTTCGGCGTGACGACCTGCCGGTGCTGCGGGCCGAGCAGCGCGCGCACGTGCGTGACGGTGTTGATCCAGCGCTGCGTGGAATCGGGCCCGTCGCCGGCGAAGACCCCGGCGCCATCGCGCCGCGGGCAGGTGGCGGCGCGCATGCGCGCCATCTCGTACAGCGGCAGCGTGTAGCGCACCGCGTCGCACGCCAGCGTGCCGAGCAGGTTGTCGTGGTGTTCCATGGCGCGCTCCATCAGGCAACGCGCCGCAAGGGCGGGATCACGTAGCCGCCGGCCATGAAGCCATCGGTCGGGTGGTAGAGCCGCAGGATCAGGTAGAACGGGCCGTCCGGTGCCGGCAGCCAGTTGTCCTGCGCCCGCGTGGGGCGCTGGTGCGAGATGGTCAGCGTGAGGCCACCGTCGGCATCGTATTGCAGACCGGGGCTGCGGTCGCCCAGCGCATAGCGCCCGATGGCGTTGTCGGTGAAGAAGCGGTCGGCGCCGTAGAGCGAGACCGACCAGAACGCCTGCGCCGGCGGCAGGTGTCCCGCGGGAAAGTGCAGGGCGTAGGTGTGGCGGCCGTGCAGCGGTTCGCCATCGGCGTCGTAGTCGGCAGCGGCATAGACGGCCTCGTCGGCGCGCAGTGCGCCCAGGCCCTTCATCGCGGTGACCGCGCGCTGCATCCAGTCGTCGCCATAGCGGCCCAGCAGCAGGCTGTAGGTCCAGCTCTTGCGCGCATGGCTGCGGGTGTTGGCTTCGATCAGGGCCATGCCTTCGTGCCAGGCGCGGACCAGGCCCTGTTGCACCGCAGGCCGCAGCGCACCCACATCGACGGCGTCGCCGGCGCGGATGCCGCATTTGCGCAGCAGCGACAGCAGGCCGGCGGCGGAAGGCTCGGCGGGATACTCGCGCAGGGCGTTGAAGATGTTGGCGAAGAAGTCCAGCGCGGGCTCGCCGCCCTCCTGCCAGTCGCGCACGCAGGCGGGCTGCATCCTGGTGCCGCCGGACAGGCGGAAACCGTTCTCGAAGGCGCTCGCCGCCGGCAGGTCGTCGGCACCGGTCACCAGCACGCGGCCCAGCAGCCAGACCAGTGAGGTGGGGCAGCGCACCACGCGGTCGCCTTCGGCGTGCTGCCCGGGGCCGGCCAGCACGATGTCGGCGCCGGCCGCGGGCACGTTGCGCGGGCCCAGGTTCTCGAAGTTGTTGGTCCAGGCGTCCAGCAACTCCACCACGTAATAGCGGCTGGCATCCGGCAGCGCCGGCACGTGCAGCGTGACCGGGCCGTCGGCCAGGTTGGCCCAGGCGCAGAAGTAGAGCAGGTCATTGGCCGGGGTGACGATGTCGCGGTCCTTGTGCGTCCACTGGTGGGTGCTGGCCGACAGCACGTTGACGGGGGCACGGCCGTAGCCCGTGGCCTGCGCTACTGAGGTCTGCAGCCGGCAGGTGCGCAGGCTTTCAAACAGCGGATAGGTGGCGAGCACCAGCGGCAACGCCGCCGCGGCGGTGAGGGCTTCCTGGGGCGTGTCGATGGGTGCGCCGGCAAGGAAGGGCGCAGCGGGTTGGTTCATGGCGTTGTCTCCGTCGGGTTTTGCTTTACTCGTTGATGCCGTCCCCGGCATGCAGCGTGACCACGGCATCGGCCGCGACCACGCCCTGGGCGGTGACGATCAGCGGATTGATCTCCAGCGTGTCCAGCCGCGGCCCGAGTGCGGCGGCGGCCTGCGACACGCGCACCAGCACTTCGGCCACGGCATCGGCGTCGACTGCGGGATGGCCGCGATGGCCGCACAGCAGCGCTTCGGCACGGCTTGCGCGCAGCATGGTGCAGGCGCGGGCATGGGTCAGCGGGGCCAGGCCGAACGCGGTCTGCCGGAAGATCTCAACTGCCGTGCCGCCGATGCCGGCCAGCGCTACCAGCCCGAAGACCGGGTCACGCCGCACGCCCACCATCAGTTCGCCCCAGCCGCGCACCATGCCGGCGACCAGCGCGCCGTCGAAGCGCGCCGGGCTGCCGTGGTTGGTAGCGGCGGCCTGCACCTGCGCAAACGCCGCACGCACCGCCTGCGCATCGGCCACGTTCAGCACCACGCCGCCTACGTCGCTCTTGTGCAGGATGTCGGGCGAACACAGCTTGACGGCAACCGGGTAGCCGATGCCTTCGGCGATGCGCACGGCCTCGTCGGCATCGCGCGCCAGTCCGTGGGGTGCGGTGGGGATGCCGCAGGCGTTGAGCCACTGCATGGCATCGAACTCGGACAGCGACGTGGTGTCGCGCGGGAGGTCCGGCGCAGCCAGGGCCGCGGCAGCTACGGCGGGCTTCGCTTGTGCTGCCGCTGCCTGCGCGGCGGCGCGGGCCAGCACGGCCACGGCCTGCACCGCGTGGGCGGGTTCGCGGAAGACCAGCGCGCCGCGCGCTTCGAGCCAGCGGCGCTTTTCGTCATCGACCAGCCCGCTGAACAGCAGCGGCGCCGCGGTGCCGCTGCGGTGCAGGGTCTCGACAGCTTCCTGCAGGCCAGGCCAGATGCGCGGCGCACCAACGCCGCCCGCCAGGAAGGCGACGACACTGCCGTAGTCGGGGCTTTGCGCCGCGGCGGCAATCGCGTCCAGCAGCACTTCCGGCTGCGCCACGATCTGCCCGGTGACATCGATGGGATTGGCCGTGCTGGCAAAGGGGATGGCGCTGCGCAGCGCCGTGGCCGCGGCTTCCGGCATGGGCGGCAGGGGCAGGTCCAGCGCCTCGGCCTGGTCGGCCATCATGATGCCGACGCCGCCCGAAACCGTGACCAATGCGACCGGCGTGACGGCGCTTTCCGGCTCTTTCGCCGAGGGCTGCCAGCGCGTCGGCCGGCGCCCGCGCGAGAGCACGTAGCCCAGCCGGAAGAAGTCATCCAGCGTATGGGCGCGGAATACGCCGTACTCGTCGAAGACCGCCTGGTAGACGGCGTCCTCGCCGGCCAGGCTGGCCGTGTGCGATTGCGCGGAGCGGGCCCCGGCCTCGGTGGTGCCGACCTTGGTCACCACCACCGGCTTGCCCGCGGCACGCGCCGCCGCCAGCGCGCGGCGCAGGCGGGTGCCGTCGCGGCAGCCTTCCAGGTAGGCCAGGATCACGCGGGTGGCGTCGTCGTGCGCCAGCCATTCGATCACGTCGGCCACGTGCAGGCCGGCTTCGTTGCCGGTGGTGACCCAGTGGCTCAGCCCCAGCGATGCCTCGCGCGCCAGCCCAAAGGCATAGGCGCCGAAGGCGCCGCTCTGGCTGACCAGCCCGACATCGCCCAGCGGCGGCAGCCCGCTCAGCGGCATCGGCGAGAAGGTGGCAAAGACGCGCTCGCGCAGGTTCATCGCGCCCAGGCAGTTGGGCCCCAGCAGCGTGATGCCGTGCGCTTGCGCCAGGGCCGCCAGCTCCGCCTGCATGGCGATGCCGTCGCCGCCGGTTTCAGCAAAGCCCGAAGTGAAGAACACCGCGGCGCGCGTGTCGTTGCGCGCCAGCTGGCGCATGGCGTTCAGGCTGGCACTGACCGGCAGCGCCACGATGGCGAGGTCGGCCGGTGTGTCCAGCGCATCCAGCGAGGGCACCGCAGCCAGCCCCTGTACTTCACGCGCCGTGGCATGCACGGGAATGATGCGGCCGGCGTAGCCCAGTTCGCTCAGCAGCCGCACCGGCATGCCGCCCACCTTGTCGGGCTGGGTGGAGGCGCCGATCACGGCGATGGTGCGCGGCTGCAACAGGGCGCAGAGGTCTGGCATCGCTTGTCTCCGTATGCCTGCGCCATGACTTCCAAGACGGCGCAGCGAATCTTGTCATTGGTGTGTCCGAGCATGTTGTCATGACATGTTATGATGAGTCAATGTTGTTATGATAAGTAGAAGCCCGCATCGGACATGCCGTGAACACCATCAATCTCGTGACAACAAGCTCCCTGCCTCGCTTCAAGCAGATCGAAGGCGCGCTGCGCCAGCGCATCATCAACAACGAATGGACTCCGGGCATCAAGCTGCCGTCCGAGTCTGAGCTGATGGCTGAATTCGGCGTCAGCCGCATCACCGTGCGCCAGTCGCTGGCATCGCTGCTCGCCGAAGGGCTGATCGAGACGGTGCACGGCAAGGGCAGCTTTGTCAGCCGTCCGGCGGGGCAGGCGGACCTGGGGCCGTTGACTGGCTTTTTCGACTACATGCGCGCGCGCGGGCACGAAGCGCACGGCAAGCTGCTGTCGACGCGGCTGATCGCGGCGCCGGCCATCGCCACCGATGCGCTGCGCCTGCCGCCGGGAACCAGGCTGCTGTGCGTGACCATGCTCAAGTCAGTGGCCGGCGCGCCGGTGGCGGTCGGCATGACGATGGCGCCCGAACCCCTGATGCGCGCGATCCTGGAGCACGATCTGGAAAACCACGATGCCCTGATGATCGTGGAAGCCCGCCTGGGTTATCGCCTCAAGTACCTGCATACGGAGAGCGCAGCAATCCCTGCCAATGCCGAAACCGCGCGCCGGCTCAAGGTGGCGCCGGGCGAGCCGCTGCTGCGCATCCGGTTCACGCCGCACGACATCGACGACAAGCCGCTGGCTTACTCCGAATTCATGTTTCGTGGCGACAAGTTCACCTACAAGGCCTGCGTGCGGCGCTAGCGCCGCCTGGCAGTGGCGCCGGGGGAACTTTTGTGCCGGTGCCGTGGCCTGAACGGCATCGGCGCTGGCGTTAGAATGTGGCGCCCAGTTCTGCCCCAGCCCAGGAGTCCAAGATGCTTTCGCCGCTTTTCCCGCGTTCCCTGTCCACCGCGCTGGTGATGGCGTTGTCGGTCACGTGCGCGTCGGCGGCGCTGGCCGCCGGGCAGGATGAAGCGCCAAAGCCGCGCGGCAAGGACGAGGCCCCGGAGGCCCCGGTCGCCTGCATGAAGGCGGTCAAGGCAGCGCTGCCCAATCCCGCCAGCTTCAAGTGGGTCGGCGGCAAGACCCGCAAGGTGGCCGAAGACGCCTACAGCGTGGTGGCCGACGTCGAATACCTGGCGCAGGACGGCGCCGTGCGCAAGGCCAAGGTCCAGTGCGACGTGCTGCGCGCCCCGGGCAACCAGTTCGTGGTGCCCAAGGTCAGGCTGCCGCAGCACTAGGGCCTGCCTGGCACTAGCCGGCCGGCATCCGCTCGAATGCCTGCAACGAAGAATCGATGGCGTCCCACGCTGGCCCGCGCACGCTGTAGGTGAGTACCTGCGGCATGAAGCGGTCCGGGTCGTCCAGGCTGCCCGCGTGGACCGCGATCAGCTCCGGCATCGCGGCAAAGCGCAGGAAGACCGGCGTGCCGCACGCCGGGCAGAAGGCGTGGACCTTCACGTTGCCGCTGTCGCCCGCGACCTCCCAGTGCGTCGCCTCGCCGGTGATGGTCATCTCGGCGCGCGCGGGAAAAGTCAGGTAGGAGCCATGCCCGGTGCCGCTGCGCCGCTGGCAGTCGCGGCACTGGCAGTGGTTCTGGAAGACGGGCGCGTGCCTGGTTGCGTAGCGAATCGCGCCGCACGCGCATCCGCCGGTGTAGGGCTGGGTCATGAGCAACTCCCGGTTCAGGCCGCCTTCGGCTTGGCGAAGACATCGATGCCTTTCCCAGTTTCCAGCAGGGACTTCAGGCTGGAAAGGACGATCGGCCAGCCCTGCTTGACGCCCTTGGCCATCCCGCTGCCGGCCTCCAGTTCGTCGTGGGTGACGGTCAGCCGGACCATCTCCTCGTATGCCTCGATGTCGAAGCTCACGCGGCTGTAGCTGGCAGGATCGGCGGCCTGCGAGGGGCTCGCCCACGTGATGACCAGGCGCGCCGGCGGCGCGGCCTCGACGACCTTGCCGACCACCTGGACCAGGCGCTGCTCGTTGGCGCGCACGTGCTCCCAGGCCGATCCGGGCTTCCAGTCGGAGACGTTCTCGTGGCCCCAGTAGCGCCGCGCGATCTCCGGCTTCGTGATGGCCTCGAACACCTTTTCCGGCGTCGAGCGGATGTAGGTCACATAAACGAAGCTGGTTTTCTCCTGGGTCATTGCGGATCTCCTTCGAGTTCGTTCTTCAGGTCGTGCAGCAGGCTGAGCCGCTGACGTTCGAATTTCCGCACCCAGCGCTCGTAGACCTCGTGCAGCGGCACCGGGTTGATGAAATGCAGCTTCTCCCGGCCACGCCGGACCGTGCTCACCAGATTGGCCGCCTCGAGGATCCCGATGTGCTGGGTGGCCGATTGCCGTGCCATGTTCAGGTGCTCGCAGAGCTCGCCCAGCGTCTGCCCGTTCCTCTCGTACAGCAGGTCGAGCAGCTTTCTGCGTGTCGGGTCGCCCAGCGCCTTGAAAACCTTGTCAGCGTCCATCCGGTCCGTTGTGTTTGTGCGTGAGGGGAGTATATGCAGGTAAATACCTGCATGTCAATCAGCGCATCGCCCTGGCGGCGCGGTTGTTGGCTTGAAGCGATGCGGTGGCAGGCCAACGCAGCGCAGTAGATCGCAGACAAAAGTGGACGCCGTCCATTTCATTTGCTAGGCTATGTGTACGGCATCCACAAACGTTCGTGGATGCAACCCAAGGAGACCGCGAATGAAGACCGAAGCGCAGAAGGAGCACCGCTGGCTGCAACGGCTGGTGGGCAACTGGATCGCCGAAGGCGAGGCATCGATGGGGCCGGACCAGCCAGTGCAGAAGTGGGAGATCCCCGAGCGCGTGAGCAGCGTCGGCGACGTCTGGGTCCAGTGCGTGACGCAGGGGGACATGCCCGGCTGCGGCCCGTCCACCACGGTCATGACGCTGGGCTACGATCCTGCCCGCAAGCATTTCGTCGGGACCTTCATCGGCTCGATGATGACCCACCTGTGGATCTATGAAGGCGACCTCGATACCGGCGGCCAGCAACTGACGCTGCGTGCCGAGGGGCCGGATTGCTCCGGCAATGGCCGCATGGCCCAGTACCGCGACGTGATCACCTTCACCGACGACGACCACCGCACGCTGACGTCCTACATGCTGGGCGAGAACGGCGAGTGGACCCAGTTCATGAACGCCGGCTATCGCCGCCAGCGCTAGGCCTGGCGGCGCAGTGCCGCCAGCCGTGCCAGCCGGCCGCGGGGGCCGGGCGGATCGTCGTGCGGACGCGCGGCGCCACCCTCGGCATGGCGCCTGCGCCGGCGGCGCAGCACCAGCAGCAGCGACGCCGGCACCAGCAGCACCAGCGCCAGCAAGGCGAACGTGAACAGGCCCGGATCGCGCGCCGCGGCGGCGACCCGGTTCACCAGGCAGGCAGCGACCACGATGCCGGGCAGCATGCCCAGCGCGGTGCCGACCAGGCAGTCGCGCAGGCTGATGCGCGATGCGCCGATCACCAGGTTGACCAGCGCGAACGGTGCAATCGGTACCAGCCGCAGCACCACCATTGCCACCACCCCGTGTTTGCCCAGCTGGTGGCTGACCCGGTTCAGCCGCCTGCCGCCAAAGCGGCGCACGGCATTGCGCCCCAGCAAGCGGCCGGCCAGGTAGCCTGCGACGGTGCTCAGCACGGTGCCGCACAGCGCCAGCGCGGCGCCGTAGAGCGGGCCGAATATGACCACGGTCAGCAGGATCAGCAGCGTCACCGGCAGCATTGTCACCGCGCCGGCCAGGTAGACGCCCATCATCGCCAGCGGTGCCAGCGGCATCTCGTCCAGCTGCTCGACCACGCCGAGCAGTGCGCGGAAGTCCGCCCATTCGCGCAGCGGCGTATGGCGCCACGCAAATGCCAGCCCCGCCAGCAGCAGCGCCAGCACCACCATCATCCCGACGCGCCCGAGCACGCGCGGGCGTGCCTCATGGCTGACGAACTCGGCCAGCACCTGGTCGCTGTCGATCGGCTCGATCGGGTCCAGCAGGTTGGCCGCCGGCGAAGCGGCATCGACATCGTCCGGCAACGGCGGCTCGTAGGCTTCCAGCGAGCGCCCGTCCGCGCGCTGCAGGTTGCGGATGGCCGCAAGCACGCTGCGGGTGGCGGCGACCTCGGCCTGGAAGGTTTCAGGTGCCACATCCAGGTGCTCGCCTAGCAGCCGTGCGCGCATGCCGGCAATGGCCGCCTGCACGCGCGCGTCGCCGCCCGACATCACCACGACATTGCACTCGGTATCCAGCCCCAGCGAGCGGTTGCTGAGGTTGGACGAGCCGATGGTGATGAGATCGTCGTCGATCACCGTGACCTTGCTATGCACATTGACGCATTCGGGCATCAGGCCGGGAATCGACGGGCAGTACAGGCAGAAGCGTTCGTGCGTGTCGGCCGCGCGCAGGCGGCGGTACAGGCGCGCGCGCAGCACGCCCATGCTGTGCGCTTCCAGCCAGCCGCTCTCGTTGCGTCTCGACACCAGCACGATATCGGGGCCATCCTCGTGCCCCAGCCGTGCCTCCAGCGCGTTGGCGATCTCGCGCGAGCTGAAGTACTGGTTCTCCATGTAGATGCTGTGCCGGGCCGAGGCGATGGCATCGTGCAGCAGCATGCGGATCTCGCTGACACCGGGCTCGTCCTCGCACATGGGCATGGTGCGGGCGATGGCGACGCGCACATCGGTCAGTTCCGGTGCCAGGCCTGGCGGCCACGGGTCTGACGAGGTGGCCGCAACCGGGCGCGGCTCGCTGCCGCTGGCGCGCAGCCAGCGCGCCGCGCACAGGGTGCCCAGCGCCGCCGCGGCAGGGCCGTCGAGCGCGCACTGCACGTCATGGAAGGGCGGGTAGGGCTTGCCTTCGGCCATGCGCAGCGGCGCGCCGGGGGCATGGTGGTTGTCGTCCCAGCGGCGCAGCGTCAGGTCCAGCCCGCCGACAAAGGCGAGCTTGTTGTCGATCACCACTACCTTCTGGTGGTGCGAGGCGCCGGGGGGATGGTTGCCGTCAAGCCGGAACGACAGGTGCCGGTGCGCCTGCCAGTGCGCGCTGGCCGACGGCAGCCACTCGCGCTCCATCGCCATCACCATGGCGTAGTCCCAGCTGAGGATATAGATGCGCAGTTCGGGGCGCTGGTCCGCCAGCGCGCACAGGAAGTCGCGCAGGCCCGCTGGCAGGCCGTCCTGTGCGCCCTGTGGCACCAGTTCCATGCGGCTGTCGATATCCCAGCCCAGGATGAAGATGGTGTGCTCGGCGCGCGGCAGCGCTTCGCGCAACGCGCGGAAGTAGGCGTCGGCGTCGACCAGCATGGCAAAGCGCTGGCAGGGCTCGACGCGCCAGCAGTTGCGCCCCGGCTCCGGCGTAAAGGCGGCCGGGGCCTGGCGATCATGCGGAGGGCCAGTGGCGGGAGACGCGGTGGTGCCGGGCGGGTTGCGTTGCCTCATGTCGCACGCTTCGGGGAGGTTCAGCCAGAAACGTCGCGCAAGTTCCGTACCGGTGCGGCAAGTGGGCTGGCCCAGGCGTGCAGGCGGTGCCCCGGGGGACAAGGGCGAGCCGTGGGCGGCTCAGGCGCGTGTGCGCTTTACCTGCCTTTGTAAGAACGGCATGCCGGCGCGGGCGGGTCGGAAGACCCCGGCATGCGGCGAAGACGCTACGACGGATGGCCGCGCCGCAGCGCCGTGGGGCGCGCAATGCCCCAGACATCCAGCAGCGGCTCGAAATGCGGTTTGCTTTCGCGCGGTGCCGGTGCCACGCGGCGCGGCGGCGGCAAGGGCCGGCCGGTCAGCACTAGCGGGGTATCGGCCTCTGCCGGCGATTCAGGCTCGCCGGCGTAGGCCACTACGCCCATCTGGCGGGCGGACTTCAGCGCGCGCGTCAGTTCCGCGGCGTTAAGGCGGCTGGCGGCGGCAAGCTGGTGCCGGGGCATGGGCCCCTTGGCACGCAGGCTGGAAATCAACGCCATCACGCATTCCCGGGTGGTTCGATTCATTTCGCTGCGTCAGGAAAAAGGGTACAGCGGTGGGCTCGCCAATCGAGCCCGCCGCGTACGGTACCCATTCTTTCGCAGGGGTCATATCCTTGCCAACCGGATATGACACTTGTTCACATTTCCTAGCGCAGAGAGAGGAATCGTCCCTAGGTTAATGCCGCGTTTCCGGGTCGCCGGTCGGAAATCTGCGATCCGCGCGGTCGCGCGGGGTCAGCATCGTGCCATGCCGGCGCCACTTGCGTGCGTGCCTGGCATGGATGTCTTCGGCAAGTTCGTGCAGCTCGGCAACCCTGGCGTCGATCGGGTCGGGATAGATGTCCAGCGGGCGGTACCTGAGGAACAGGCGCATGGGGGTCTCGGTTGGTCCTGGATAATGGCGTGCTGCCTTGGTTCCAGTATCGGTGACAGACCCGTAGCTTTCACGAGCGCAGGCGTAACACATTGATTTCACTCAATGTGTTTCCCGCAATGGATTGTTGTGGCCCGCGTTCGCCGCGGGCCCGGGGGATACAGGGGGAACCGGCCGTTGACGGTGGCCGGGGTGGTCAGAAGCCGATGCGGGCGGTGCCGCGTGCGTCCCGGCAATAGATCTTGCGTTCGCGCACCAGGCCATCGCGGCCGTGGATGCACAACGGCAGGCCATCCTCGCGCGCGCGCATCCAGCCGGCCGCGATCGCAGCTTCCTGGGTCGGGAAATGCAGCGCGGTGTCGTCACCACCGTTCTCCAGGCCTTCGATGGTGAGTGCCCATCCGCCGTCGCCGGCGTATTCGGCGTTGTCGGTTGCGGCGGGAAGCACGTGGATGCTGCGTGACGTCATGGTGTTCTCCGGAGGGCGTGGGCTGACTCTTGATTTTTAAGCGACGGCGCCGCCGCGGGTATCCGTCGATGTCCTACAAGCGCACGCGGTGACCGCCGGTCGCGCCGTCGGCTGACATCCCGGTAGGACGAAAGCCGACTTTTTGCGCTGCGGTGCGTTGCTACGATCCAATTGCCGGTCGGGCAAGCGGCTGCCCGGTCCCAAGCCATTCCGATCCACTCCATCCTGGCGGCGCATGCCGCATCCACACGAAGCAAGGAGATCGTCATGAGAAAGCTATTTGCACTGTTTGCCCTCGCTGGCGTGATGCTGGTCACGGGTTGCAACACCATGGCCGGCGCAGGCAAGGATATCGAGCGCGGCGGCGAGAAGGTACAAGGCGCGGCGGAAAGCACCAAGCAGAAGATGTAAGTCCCGCTGCCTGCCGCCCTGGCATTGCTACGGCCCGCGTCTGGTGACGCGGGCCGTTGTCTTTGCCACGGCGAATTCAATGTGCGGCCGCCGCCGGGGCCTGCGCCGCATCGAGGTGGTTGCGGCGCCAGCTGGCGGGCGGCAGGCCGAACTCGCGCTTGAACGCGCGGCTGAACGCGGCCTCGGAATCGTAGCCGACCGCGCCCGCGACCTCGCTGATGGAACGGTTGCCACTGCGCAGTTCGGCGGCCGCGGAGCGCAGCCGCCAGTGCGCCAGGTACTGCATCGGTGGCTGCCCCAGCAGGTCGGTAAAGCGCTGCGCCAGCGCCGAGCGCGACAGGCCCACGTTGCCCGCCAGCTCATCGACCGTCCACGGGTAGGCCGGCCGCGCGTGCATGCGCGACAGCGCCCGCCCCACATAGCGGTCGCGCAGGGCGGCAAGCCAGCCGCTTTCATTGTCAGGCAGGGTGTCGATGCAGCGCCGCACTGCCTGCACGAACAGCAGCTCTGACAGCTTGGCCAGCACCGTGGCGGTGCCCGCACGCGGTTCCGCCGCTTCAGACGTGGCAAAGGCCAGCGCCGACGCCAGCCATGCCGATTCCAGCCCGCTGCCCAGCCCCACCTTGAACAGCCGCGGCAGCGACGTCAGCAAGGGGTTGCCCATGGTGTCGTCGAACCCCAGGAAGCCGCACACCATGCGCGTGGTCTCGCCGCCGCCGCCGTAGGACACGCGCATGACCTCGCCCGGGCTGTTGCGCAGCATGTCGTACACCAGCGGAGCGGATGGCAGTGGCTGCAGGCGCAGGTCGCTGCCCAGCACGTGCGGCTCGCCCTGCGGCACCACCAGCAGTTCGCCGGTGTCGACGCGCAGGCCCGGGCCGGTGCCGTCGACCAGGCGCGCCCAGCAGACGCCTTCGGTAATCAGGTGGTAGGAGACGACGCGGTCGGCGCGGGGCAGGAAGGCGGCGCGCAATTCAGCATCCGCTTCACTGATCAGGCACCACGGCGACTTGAACTCGCCGTTCAGGAACACGGCGCCGCTGAGCTGCACGGCGCGCAAGAGGTCGGACAAGGCATCCATGGTCACATTCCTCCAGATCCGGTGTTTCGCGCAAGAAAGCCGGACGCCCGATCATACGGGCAAGGGGACCGGGCTCCGATACTAGCACCGTGCCTGGCGCCATACAACGCCGCAGCGCACGTATCAGACTAGCCGGAGACAACACCATGGAAACCCTTTCCGCAGCGGATGCCAGCGCAGGCGCACAGGCCGACTGGCTCGGCCTGGCCGCGACCCTGGGCCGCACCTTCGACGCACGCGCGCCAGAGATCGATGCCAGCGGGCAGTTCGTCAGCGCCAACTACGACGACCTGCGCGCGCACCGCTTCTTTGCCGCGGCCGTGCCGCAGGAACTTGGCGGCGCCGGGCTGTCGCACCAGGAGCTGGGCGCGGTGCTGCGCGAGCTGGGCAAGTACTGCGGATCGACCGCGCTGGCGTTTGCCATGCACACCCACCCGGTGGCCACGGCCGCGTGGCGCTGGCGCAATCAGCAAGCGCCGGTGGAGGGGCTGCTCAAGCGCGTGGCGGGCGAGCAGATGGTGCTGCTGGGCAGCGGCGGTTCGGACTGGCTGCAGGGCAGCGGCAAGGCTACGCGCGTGGATGGCGGCTATCGCGTGGATGCGCGCAAGATCTTCGCCAGCGGCGCGCCGGCGGCGGACCTGTTCATGACCTGCGCCGTCCATGACGATCCGGAGACCGGGCCCACGGTGCTGCATTTCGCGCTGCCGATGAAGTCGCCGGGCGTACGCGTGCTGTCGAACTGGCACACGCTGGGCATGCGCGGCACCGGCTCGCACGATGTGCTGCTGGAAGGCGTGCTGGTTCCGGATACCGCCATTGCCGCCCGCCGCCCGCAAGGCGTGTGGCATCCGATGATGCATACGGTGGCGATGATCGCGCTGCCGCTGATCTATGCGGTCTACGTCGGCGTGGCCGAGGCCGCGCGCGATATCGCGCTGCAGCTGGCGCGCCAGCGGCGCCTGAGCGCGCATGCGGTGGAAGCCGCCGGGCGCCTGTGCAACGAGGCCGATGCCGCGCAGCTGGCGCTGGATGCGATGTTCGCGGCGGCATCGGGGCAGGCGCCGGGCGCGGTCACCACCAACCGCATCATGTGTGCCCGCACGCTGGCCGCGCGCGCGGTGCTGGCAACGGTCGAGGCGGCGATGGACCTGGCCGGCGGCGCGGGCTTCTATCGCGATGCCGGGCTGGAGCGGCGCTTTCGCGATGCGCAGGGCGCGCGCTTCCATCCGCTGCAGGCCGGTGCCCAGCAGGAGTACGCAGGGCGCATGGCACTGGGGCTGGATCTCGACGCGCCGCCCGGCGAGGTGCGGCCTGCCGCGCAATGATCCCCGCCCTGGCGCCGCTGCCGTATGACACGCAAGCCTGCAACGACAGCGGCCAGGACGACCCGGCCCGCGCCATCAGCCACGACGGCGCGGCGCGGCGGGCCTTGCGCGATGCGCTGGGGCAGTTTGCCACGGGCGTCACCATCGTCACGGCCGCGGACGCCGACGGCCAGCCGGTCGGCGTCACGATCAATGCCTTTACCTCGGTGTCGCTCGCACCGCCGTTGCTGTTGTGGTGCCTGGCACGCAGCTCCGGCAGCCTGGCGGCGCTGCGTGCGGCGCCTTGCCACGCGATCAATGTGCTGGGGAGCGGGCAGCAGGCCTTGTGCCGGCGCTTCGACCGCTTCGCGGGCGTCGATTGCCGCCCCGGGCCGTTCGGCACGGTGCTGATCGGCGGCACGCTGGCGTACTTTATCTGCCGGCACCACTCGGTGCGCGTGGTGGGCGACCACGTGATCTTTGTCGTGGAGGTGGTGGCCTATGGATCGACGCCGGGCGCGCCGCTGGTGTTCCACGCAGGCGGGTTTGACGTACCAGCGCCTTAGCCGCGCTTGCCCGCGATCACCAGCGCAATGCCGCCCAGCACCGCGGCAGCGCTCAATGCCAGCCGCAGGCTCAGGGCTTCACCGAGCAGCGCGATGCCGCCTGCCGCCGTAATGACCGGCACGCTCAGTTGCACGGTGGCGGCGGTGGCGGCCTTCAGCTGCGGCACCACGGCATACCAGATGACATAGCCCAGCCCGGAGGTGATGGCGCCGGACAACAGCGCATAGGCCAGCCCAGCGCCGTCCAGTGAACGCTGCGCCTGCATCACCGCACCCAGTGCCAGCGCCATCGGCACCGCGCGCAGGAAATTGCCCGCGGTGGTGGAAGCGGGATCCGCGGCGCGCCTGCCGCGCAGCGAATAAACGCCCCACGCGATGCCGGCCGCGATCATCAGCAGCGAGGACAGCAGCGGCGGCGTGGCCAGCCCCGGCAGCAACAGCCACACCAGCCCGGCCAGCGCCAGGGCCAGGCCAATCCATTGCTGCAAGCGCATGGGCTCGCCGGCATAGAGGCCATAGCCGGTCATGGTGGCCTGCACCGCCGCGAACAGCAGCAGCGCGCCGGTCCCCGCGGTGAGGCGCACATAGGCAAAGGAAAAGGCCGCGGCATAGCAGAACAGCGCAAGCGCGGAGATCCAGTTGCCTTCCACCTGCGGCAGCCGCTGCGCCACGACCGTGCGCACCAACTGGTGCCGCGCCACGACGATGACCCACAGCACCAGCGCCGCCGCGGCGACGCGGGCCAGCGTAAAGCTGGCCGCGTCGATGGTGGTGCCTTTCAGCGCGAGCCGGCACAGCAGTGAATTGCCGGCAAAGGCGAGCATCGCCAGCGCGGTCAGCACCACGGTGTTCGCGCGCGGCATGCGGCGGGGCGGCGGCGGCTGCGTGGTTCAGGCTGCGGGCGGTTCGTCACCGATGGCGAACGAGGACAGGTGCTCGATCGCCCTGACCAGTCCGGAATGATCCCAGCCCGCGCCGCCCAGCCCGCTGCAGACATTGAACAGCTGCTGGCACGACGCCGTGTTGGGCAGGCCCACGCCGAGCTGGCGCGCGGTGGACAGCGCCAGTTCCAGGTCCTTCTGGTGCAGCGCGATGCGGAAGCCCGGGTCGAAGGTGCGCTTGATCATGCGTTCGCCATGCACTTCCAGGATGCGCGAGCTGGCAAAGCCGCCCATCAGCGCCTCGCGCACGCGCGCGGGATCGGCGCCGGCGCGGGCGGCCAGCACCAGCGCTTCGCTGACCGCCTCGATGGTCAGCGCCACGATCACCTGGTTGGCCACCTTGGCCACCTGGCCGTCGCCGGCCTCGCCCACGCGCGTGATGTTCTTGCCCATCAGCTGCAGGATCGGCAGCACGCGGTCGAATACTTCCTGCTTGCCGCCGGCCATGATCGACAGCGTGCCCGCCTTGGCCCCGACCTCGCCGCCGGAGACCGGCGCATCGATATAGTCGGCGCCGAGCGCTTCGATGCAGCGCGCGAACTCGCGCGTGGCGATCGGCGAGATCGAGCTCATGTCGATCACGGTAACGCCGCCTGCCGTGTCGGCAAGGCCGTCAGCGACCCCCTTCTCGCCAAACAGCACCCGCTCCACGTCGGGCGTGTCAGGCAGCATCAGGATGATGGTTTCCGACTGCTTCGCCACCTCCTCGGCGCTGGCGCAGGCATTCACGCCAGCGTCCTGCAGGTCTTGCGGCACGCCGCTGCGCGTATGGGCGAACACGGTATGCCCGCCGTCGACAAGGTGCTGCACCATGGGCTTGCCCATCACGCCAAGTCCGATAAAGCCGATCTTGCTCATGTCAGTGTCCGGTAGTGGTCAGGCGCGAGGCCGGCCGTGCGTCGCGCACGACGCCGGGTTCATCTCTGATGATAGTCAGTCGCACGCCAGCGCAGACAGCGGCCCCGGCGCAGGCTGCGCGCCGGCGCGCGCGGCCGCCACCCGCGCGGCGGCATCGTCCAGCTGCGCCAGCGTACCGGCGTCAACCGGGACATGGGCGGCGCGGGCGGCGCGCCAGGCCCGTTCGGGCTCGCCCGGCAGGCGGATGCCATCCTGCCCCGGCTGCAGCCGCGACGCCTTCATCCAGTCGGCGAACGCCGCCACTTCATGCCCGAATGACGTGCTGGTGCCCAGGCGTGCGGGATCGAACACGATCGCCAGCATGTTGTTCCAGACCGCATGCTGATGCCGCAGCGTTTCGGGGCGGATGGTGTGGCCGCCGGTGACCGCGGCGCCCAGCAGCTCGCACATCACGGCCAGCACATGGCCCTTGTGTTCGCCAAAAGGCCGCAGCGCGCCTGGCGGCGCGCCGTCGGCGGGGTACATCACGGCAGGGTCGGCGCTGGGCTCGCCATGCGCGTCCAGCAGGCAGCCGGGCGCCACCGGCACGCCCTTGTTGTGGGCCACGCGCACCTTGCCCAGCGCGATCGCGCTGGTGGCGAAGTCCAGCACCAGCGGCGGCTCGCCCGCCACCGGCACGCCGATGGTGAACGGGTTGGTGCCGTAGCGCGCATCGTAGCCGCCGTGCGGCGCCACGATGGGCTTGGACAGCACGTTGACGAAGTGGATCGAGATCATGCCGGCAGCGGTGGCCTGCTCGGCCCAGTGGCCCACGCGGCCCAGGTGGTGCGACTGCCGCAGGCCCATCACGCAGACGCCATGCTCGCGCGCGCGGCCGATGGCCATTGCCATGGCCTGCGCCGTCACCGCCTGGCCCATGCCGCGGTTGCCGTCCAGGCTCAGCATGCTGCCGGCATCGTGCAGCACCCTGGCCTGCTGGTTCAGCTGCAGCTCGTCGGCCTGCCAGGCCAGCACATAGCGCGGGATCATGCCGACGCCGTGCGAGTCATGCCCGCTCAGGTTGGCGCCGACCAGGTGGTCGGCCGTCAGGCTCGCCTCTTGCGTGCTGCTGCCCGCGGCAAGCCAGAGATCGGCCACCCACTGGTGCAGGGCGGCGGTAGGGATGCGGTGTTCGCTCATATCGGCCTTGGCTAGGGATGAAAAAAGCCCCGTGCCGTGTGACGGCAACGGGGCTTCATGATACGGCCGGCGCGAGCCCGGTGGCGCCGGCATGGCCGGTGATCGGCTACTGCTTACTGGCGCAGCACAGCTTCGGCAGGTGACTGGCCAAGGATTTCGCGGATACGGGCCAGGTAGGTATCGCCTACTGCGCGGTGCATGCGCGCCGCCTCGGCCGCGAACTGGCGGCGGCTGGGCGGGCGGATGCCCAGGCTGCGGCAGATCGTTGACAGGTAAGGCTTGCGCTGGCCGCCCAGGCGCAGCGCCGCGGTCTGCAGCGCGGCATCGCCGATGCGCCCGCGCAGCCAGGCCAGCACCTGGCGGTCATAGTCGTTTTGCACACGGATCAGGTGTTCCATGGACGGGACTCCTACTGTTCATCCATACAGGTACTGTAAATATATACAGTATCCAGCGGGACGCAAGGAGTTTGTCCAGGAACACTTCGGGCGCACGGCCAAGTCGACTACAAGCCACCCAGGGCATTCACAGTGAACGCCAGAATCCCCATGTTGAAAAGGAACGCGGCCACGCAGTGGCCCAGGACCACCCTGCGCATGTGGGCGCCGGCGATGGTCACGTCAGAAGTCTGGAAAGTCATGCCCAGCGTGAAGCTGAAATAGAGGAAGTCCCAATAGCTGGGGTGCTGCACGCCTGGCACCTGCAGCCCGCCCTGGTCGCCGGTAGCGGTCTGGAGATAGTAGAGATGTGCATAGTGCAGCGTGAAAACGGTGTTGGCAAAAAGCCAGGACAGGATGAGCGTGGCGACGATCAGCGCGATGTCGGCCCAGTGCGGTGTCTCGGGGCGCGCGATCAGCGTACCGATTGCGACCAGGATCACCATCGAGAGCAGCACCGTGATCGTGAGCAGCGCTGTGCGGTTGGCATCGTTGTGTTCCGCCGTGCGCCGCATGGCAGCAGGATCGGCGCGCAACAGTGGCAGCGCGGCGCCAAGGAAGACAAGGGCCGCGAGATCGAAACCGATCAGCAGGGCGATGCGTGGCTCCGCGCCGAGCGCACCCGCGGCAACGGTCGCAACGATCAATATGGCGCCGCACAGCAGAAAGCGTGCGGGTGCAATGCGCTTGCCGATAGCGAAGCGGGCGGGTCTGTTCATGGGGGTATTCATCCGGATGACCCTTCGTCAGGAAAGGAGGCTGGTCTTCCGTGAATAATATCCGTGCCGTCGCGCAGTTTGTAACGCTGCATGCGCCTTTCATTTGGCGGCATCGAGGTCGATAATGGCCCTGTGCCATGACCGGCAAGGAGAGACGCCATGACCAAAAGCTCTTCCTCCACGGATAAGCCCGATCTCGCCCAGGGCGTGCCGCTGGCTGACATTGCTGACGGCGGCATGGTGACAGGCCAGGTTGGCGGCAAGCCGGTCTTGCTTGTGCGTTGGGCTGATGAACTGTTTGCCATCGGTGCGACCTGTACCCACTATGGCGCGCCACTGGCGGACGGCCTGCTGGTCGGCGACACGATCCGATGTCCGTGGCATCACGCCTGCTTCAGTCTTCGCACCGGCGAGGTCCTCGGGCCGCCCGCCCAGGACGATCTGAAATGCTGGCGCGTGGAACAGCAAGACGGGAAGGCCTTCGTCCGCGAAGCGCTGCCGGCGATGCGGCCACCGAGGCTTGCCTCGGCCCGACTCCCTGAATCCGTGGTGATCATCGGCGGCGCCGCCGCCGGGACTGCCGCGGTCGAAACCCTGCGGCGCGAAGGCTATAGCGGCCCAGTCACGCTGCTGAGCGCCGATCGCTCATTGCCGTACGATCGGCCGAATCTGTCGAAAGACTACCTCGCCGGGACAGCAAACGCGGACTGGCTGCCAATGCGGCCACCGACGTTCTACGCGGATCACGACATCGACGTGCGCTCTAACAACCGTGTCGTCAAGCTCAGCCCCGCGCAAAAATCCGTCACGCTCTCGGATGGCAGCAACGTGAGCTACGGCGCGCTTCTGCTTGCCGTCGGTGCCGTGCCGATACGGCTCGACGTTCCTGGCGCAACCTTGCCGCACGTGAGCGTGCTCCGTACGCTGGCCGACTGCGACGCCTTGATCGCGCGTCTCGGCATGGCACGCCGATGCGTCGTGGTGGGCGCAAGCTTTATCGGGATGGAAGTCGCGGCGGCGCTGCGAACGCGAGGACTGGAAGTGCATGTTGTCGCGCCCGAAGCGCATCCGATGGAGCGGGTCCTGGGCGCGACGCTCGGCGACATGATCAAGGCGCTTCATGAATCGCACGGGGTAACGTTCCATCTCGGGGCCACGGTGGCAGAGATTCAACCGGATCGGGTGAGATTGTCGACCGGCGCGGAGCTGGCCGCCGACCTGGTCGTGACCGGGATCGGCGTTCGCCCCGACGTGGGCTTGGCGCAGGACGCCGGCCTCGCGCTGGACAAGGGCGTGGCGGTCGATGAATTTCTCCAGACCAGCGAACCTGGCATCTATGCCGCGGGCGATATTGCGCGCTGGCCCGACCCGGGAACGGGCCAGCGTATCCGCGTCGAACACTGGGTGGTCGCCGAGCGCCAGGGCGTGGTGGCAGCGCGAAATATCCTGGGACAGCGGCAACGCTTTGCGGCAGTGCCTTTCTTCTGGACCCAGCACTATGATGTGGCCATCAACTACGTGGGCCATGCGGAGCAATGGGATCGTTTCGATGTCGACGGCGATCCCGCCGCGCATGACTGCACGGTGACCTATTGGAACAAGGACAAGCGGCTTGCGGTTGCCACGGTCGGGCGCGATCTGGCGAGTCTTCGGGCGGAGGTCGCGATCGAGCAGCAGGCGACAGGAACCGGGGCGTGATCGACTGACCGTGGCCGCGCGCGCCTGCGAGCGCGGTGCAGGTTATTCAAATTGGCGGCTCCCTTTGAGCGATCGGGCAGCAGGGGCTTCGCGGTCCGCAAGTCCTTCAAGCAGGTCGGCCGACGGGACAAAGAACAGGCTACCGGTGACTGCCTTGCTGAAATCGAGCAGCCGGTCGTAATTGCCGGGCGGCAATCCGACGAACATGTTCTCGAGCATCTTCTCGATCGGCGCGGGCGAACGGGCGTAGCCGATGAAGTAGGTGCCGAACTCGCCCGCGCCCGGGCGGCCGAACGGCATGTTGTCACGCAGGATCTTCACCTCCTGCCCGTTCTCGACCAGCGTGGTCAGTGAACTGTGCGATGACGATGGCTTGACCTCTTCGTCCAGTTCGATGTCGGACAGCTTCTTGCGCCCGATGATCAGTTCCTGCGTTTCCACGGGAAGGGCATTCCACCCGGCCATGTCGTGCAGATACTTCTGCACGATGACGTAGCTGCCACCGGCAAACTCGGCATCCTCGTCGCCGATCACCGTGAAATCGACCGCCTCGCGTCCGGCCGGATTCTCCGTGCCATCGACAAAGCCGATCAACGCCCGCATGTCGAAGTTGCGAAAGCCGTGCACCTCGTCGACAACCTGGATTGCATTGCCAAGCTTGCCGAGCAGTTGCGTGGCAAGCTCGAAGCAGAGGTCCATCGATTCGGCGCGGATGTGCAACAGAAGGTCGCCCGGCGTGGCGATGGCGACGCGATCGCCGGTGCCGAACTCCCGGAACGGGTGCAGTGCCGCGGGACGGGGCTTGCCGAACAGCCTGTCCCAGGCGTCGGCGCCGAAGCCGCAGACACAGGACAGGTTGCCCGACGGCAAACGATGGCCAACCGCGCGCACGACGGCGGCAACGTCGGCACACCACGCGCGGACGGTGTCGGCGTGGTCGTCACCGTCGGTGAGTGTCGCAACGATGAATATGGCGCTGCGGGTGACCGTGCCGGAAACGGCCTGTGGTTCGGGAACCTTTGTAGGCATCGGGCTCTTCATGTTGGTTATACCGAATCGGTTTGCGGGCTGACGGAAGAGAATTCAACGCATAAGCCTACACGAATTGAGTGGTGCCTCTGACCTTTCATTTTCTCCTGGCCAGGAAGTGTCAGTTGCGGTTGCCAATCCAGCCAGCTGGAGCAAGGCCTGTGCCCGTGGCGGCATCCTTGGAAAGTCAGGCGGTCCGGCGCGCCGCAAGCGCTGCAGGGCCTGCGCGATGGACAAAATGTCCATGTTGAGCCAGGTCTCTCGGGTCAATCTGTCCATCTAGCTGCCACTTAAGGCATCGCTTATAGGCACGCAAAGAATCGCTGAATTTACCTTAGGTGGCCAGGCAATTATCTTGTCTCCAACGATGCAGGAACACTAAGCACAGCGGCATGGATGCACGCATCAGCAAGCCTCATCGGCCATTCAAACAAGGATAGGGGAGACCATGCATGATCACGACGAGGAAACCCCGACGACAGTCCCTGATGGTCTCCGTCACGTCAGGCTGGCGGGCTATCTGACGCGGCCATGATCGTCGGCACGGCAGGACATATCGATCACGGCAAGACCAGCCTGGTCAGGGCGCTGTCGGGCATGAATACCGACCGCCTGAAGGAAAGGAAGGCGCGCGGTTTCTCGATCGAGCTTGGCTATGCGTACGTGCCGCTCGAGAACGGCGACGTGCTCGGCCTGGTCGATGTCCCGGGCCACCAAAAGCTGATTCACACCATGGCCGCGGGCGCGAGCGGCATCGACTTCGCGCTGCTGGTGGTCGCCGCCGATGACGGCGTGATGCCGCAAACGCGCGAGCACCTGGCGATTGTGCAGCTGCTCGGCATCCGGCGCGGCGCGATTGCGCTGACCAAGGTCGATCGCGTGAATGACGCGCGGCTGCGGCAGGTGCGTGAGGAGATCGCGTCTTTCCGGCGCGGCAGCATGCTGGAAGACGCACCGGTTTTTGAAACCTGTGCAATGCGCGCCGACGATCCGGGTGTGAACGCGTTGAAGCGGCACCTGCATGCGGCGGCGGCCGCGTCGCGAACGAAGCGCGACGACGGGCTGTTCCGCCTTGCGGTTGACCGGGTCTTCACGCTTGCCGGGCAGGGGACGATCGTGACGGGAACCGTGGTGTCCGGGCGCATCCATGTCGGCGACAGGGTGTTGCTCGCGCCGAAGAACGAGTCTGTGCGCGTGAGCGGCATCCATGCGCAGAATCGTTCTGCTGCTACCGGGCGGGCAGGACAGCGCTGCGCGCTGAACCTGGCCGGCATCGACAAGGGCGCGATCGAGCGCGGTGACTGGGTGGTCGATGTGCGCCTGGCGCAGGCGTCGGTGCGCATCGATGTGATGCTGACCCTGTTGCCGGACGCCCCTGCGCTGGAGCACTGGGCGCCCATGCATGTTCACCTGGGCACGCAGCATCAGGTGGCGCATGTCGCGCTGCTCGATGGCCCGACGCTTGCCCCCGGCCAGCGCGCGCGCGTGCAGCTTGTGTTCGAGCGGCCTGTGTGCGCGCTGCCTGGCGATCCCTTTGTCGTGCGGAACGCGCAGGCCAGCCGCACCATCGGCGGCGGCGATGTACTGGATCCGTTCGCGCCCGCGCGCAAGCGCCGTTCCCCGGCGCGGCTGGCGTGGCTCGACGCGATGCAGGCCATGCTTGACACCGGCTCGGTTGGCACATTGCTCGAGCAGGCGCCAAACGGGCTGTCGCGCGCGCTGCTGGAACGGCTGAGCGGCATGCCGGCGGCGGCAATCGAGCTGCCGCGGGACACGCGCGTGATCGAACTTGCGAACGACGATGCCTTGCTGGTGTCGAGCGCGGCGTGGCGGGCGCTGGCGGCGCGACTGACCACTGCGCTCCGGCAATTCCACCAACGCTCGCCGGATGTGCTGGGCCCGGAGGTGGCGCGTTTGCGCAGGATCGCCGCACCGCTCGCGCAAGACGCGTTGTGGAGTGCGATCGTCGATGACGCCTGCGCGCGCGGCGAGATCGTCAGGAACGGCCCCTGGCTACACCTGCCCGGGCACACCGTGACGCTCGACGATGCGGATCGCTCGCTTGCCGCGACACTGCAGCAGGACATGAAAGCGGGGCGCTTCGATCCGCCATGGGTGCGCGAGCTGGCGAGCGCGCATGGCGTGCCGGAGGACAGGGTGCGGCAACTGATGCGCAAGCTCGCGCGTCATGGCGAGACGTTTCAGGTCGTGCATGATCTCTTCTACGATCCGGAGGCCATTCGGGAGCTGGCCTTGCTTGCCGCTGCCGACGCCAGCAGGAACGCCGGCACGGTCGTCGCCGCGGCGTTTCGCAACACCACCGGGCTCGGACGCAAACGTGCGATCCAGGTCCTGGAGTTCTTCGATCGCGTTGGCTATACACGCTTCGACCGTGGCCGGCACATGGTGCGCACGGACAGTCGTTGGCTGGAGTTGCTTTGACAGGCGACGACTGCCTCCCTACATTCATCAGCAGCGGAGTATGTCTTGAGCGTCAGCACTGAGCAGGTCACCGAAGCCCTGCGCACCGTCATCGACCCCAATACGGGCAAGGACCTGGTCTCCACCCGCTCGGCCAGGAATATCCGTGTCGACGGCGGCGATGTCTCGCTGGAAGTCGAACTCGGCTACCCCGCGAAGAGCCAGCTTGATCCGATCCGCAAGCTGGTGGTGGCTGCGGTGCGGCAAGTGCCGGGCGTGAGCAATGTCAGCGTGGCCGTGACCATGAAGATCGTCGCGCACGCGGTGCAGCGCGGGGTCAAGCTGCTGCCGGGCGTGAAGAACGTGATTGC
>NZ_JBYSXC010000013.1:0-207292 GCF_058781795.1 Cupriavidus sp. FW306-1B-F12B | reverse complement strand
CACCGGCACCGGCCCCCGCAGCCGCCGCCCCGGCACCGGCCGCAGCACCTGCTGCCGCGCCGGCCGCCGCTGGCGTAACCGGCAAGGCCGCCCACGCCAGCCCCTCGGTGCGCAAGTTCGCACGCGAGCTGGGCGTGGACGTGTCGCGCGTGCCGGGCACCGGCCCCAAGGGCCGTATCACCCAGGAAGACGTGCAGGGCTACGTCAAGGGCGTGATGAGCGGCCAGGCCGCCGCGCCCGCACAGGCCGCCGCGGCTGGCGCCGGTGGTGGCGAGCTCGGCCTGCTGCCGTGGCCGAAGGTCGATTTCACCCGCTTCGGCGAGGTCGAAAGCAAGGCCCTGTCGCGCATCAAGAAGATCTCGGGTGCCAACCTGCACCGCAACTGGGTCATGATCCCGCACGTCACCAACCATGACGAAGCGGACATCACCGAGCTGGAAGCCTTCCGCCTGCAGCTGAACAAGGAAAACGAGAAGTCCGGCATCAAGGTGACGATGCTGGCGTTCATGATCAAGGCCACGGTGGCGGCGCTGAAGAAGTTCCCGAACTTCAACGCGTCGCTCGATGGTGACAACCTGGTGCTGAAGAAGTACTTCAACATCGGTTTTGCCGCCGACACCCCGAACGGCCTGGTCGTGCCGGTGATCAAGGACGCCGACAAGAAGGGCGTGCTGGAGATCAGCCAGGAAATGAGCGAGCTCGCCAAGCTGGCCCGCGACGGCAAGCTCAAGCCGGACCAGATGCAGGGCGGCTGCTTCTCGATCTCTTCGC
The DNA here is from genome assembly GCF_058781795.1 of Cupriavidus sp. FW306-1B-F12B. Lineage (NCBI taxonomy): Bacteria > Pseudomonadati > Pseudomonadota > Betaproteobacteria > Burkholderiales > Burkholderiaceae > Cupriavidus > Cupriavidus sp. FW306-1B-F12B. The sequence goes on along the minus strand of NZ_JBYSXC010000013.1, from coordinate 206,521 downwards.
TGGGCGGCCTCGGCGGCACATATTTCACGCCGATCATCAACGCGCCGGAAGTGGCCATCATGGGCGTGTGCAAGTCGTACCAGAAGCCGGTGTGGGACGGCAAGCAGTTCGCGCCGCGCCTGACGCTGCCGCTGTCGCTGTCGTGGGACCACCGCGTCATCGACGGTGCCGAAGCGGCGCGCTTCAACACGTACTTCGGGCAACTGCTGGCGGATTTCCGCCGGATCCTGCTGTAAGCGGGGTTGCGCCGGGCAGGCCAGGCCGTCGGCCTGCCCGCCCCGGCGCACCACGCGCAACCGGGAGCGAGCCATGACTACCTGCGTGGTCGTGAGGAAGGGCGCCGAGGTGGCCATCGCGGCAGACGCGCTGGTGACCTTTGGCGACACGCGCCTGTCGCGCGCCTATGAGCGCAACCAGAAGGTGTTCCCGGTGGGCGATGGCTTTATCGCGCTGGCCGGGACCACCGCGCACTTCCCGGTCATGCGCACGCTGCTGGCGGGGCTTGGCGAAGAGTGCCGGCTGGGCTCGCGCGATGACGTGTTCCGCACCTTCCTGAAGGTGCATGAGAAGCTGAAGTCGGACTATTACGTCAACACCAAGGAAGACGAGGACGATCCCTACGAGTCGTCGCAGATCGTATGCCTGATCGCCAATCCGGCGGGCATCTTCGGCGTCTACTCGTACCGCGAGGTGTTTTCGTTCGACCGCTTCTGGGGTATCGGCTCGGGCCGCAACTACGCGCTGGGCGCGATGCATGCGGTCTATGACCGGCCGGACCTGGATGCGGGCGAGATCGCGCGCATCGGCGTCGATGCAGGCGTGGAGTTCGACAAGAGTTCGGCGGGGCCGATCGAGGTGCACACCGTGCGGCTGCACGAGGGTGACGCCGCACCGGCGCCGGCGCCTGGCGGTGCCTCGGGCGGCAATCCGGCAACCGGCAGTACGGCACCCGACAGCGTGGCAACCAACAACGACGGCGCGCCCTGAAGCCGAGAGGCGGGCGCGCATAGAGGAGCAAACATGAGTGTGATCGAAGTCAAGGTGCCGGATATCGGCGATTTCGACGCGGTGGAAGTGATCGAGGTGCTGGTCAAGGCCGGCGACACGGTCGAGGTGGAACAGTCCCTGATCGTGCTGGAATCCGACAAGGCCAGCATGGACGTGCCGTCGTCGGCCGCCGGCAAGGTGGTCGAGGTCAAGGTCAAGGTCGGCGACAAGGTCGGCCAGGGCGCGGTGATCTGCACCATCGAGGCCCAGCAGGCCGCGGCCGCCCCGGCGCCCGCGCAAGCTCCGGCACCGGCGCAGGCTCCCGCACCCGCGGCGGCGGCCCCGGCTCCTGCTGCCGCCAGCCACAGCGGTGGCGCCGATATCCAGTGCGAGATGCTGGTGCTGGGCGCCGGCCCCGGCGGCTACTCGGCCGCCTTCCGCGCCGCAGACCTGGGCATGAATACCGTGCTGGTGGAGCGCTACAGCACGCTTGGCGGCGTCTGCCTGAACGTGGGCTGCATCCCGTCCAAGGCGCTGCTGCACAATGCCGCGGTGATCGACGAAGCCAAGGCGCTGGCCGCCCACGGCATCCTCTTCGGCGAAGCCAAGATCGACCTGGACGGCCTGCGCCACTACAAGAACCAGGTGGTCGGCAAGCTCACCGGCGGCCTGGCCGGCATGGCCAAGGCGCGCAAGGTGCAGGTGGTGCGCGGCATCGGCAACTTCCTCGACCCGCATCACATGGAGGTCGAGCTGACCGAAGGCGAGGGCAAGCGCAGCACCGGCAAGAAGACCGTGATCCGCTTCGAGAAGGCCATCATCGCTGCCGGCAGCCAGGCGGTGAAACTGCCGTTCATTCCGGAAGATCCGCGCATCGTCGACTCGACCGGCGCGCTGGAGCTGCCCGAAGTGCCTAACAAGATGCTGGTCATCGGCGGCGGCATCATCGGCCTGGAAATGGCCACGGTGTACAGCACGCTGGGTGCCGACATCGACGTCGTGGAAATGCTCGACGGCCTGATGAACGGCGCTGACCGCGACCTGGTCAAGGTCTGGGAAAAGAAGAACAAGGACCGCTTCGGCAAGGTCATGCTGAAGACCAAGACCGTCGGCGTGGAAGCCAAACCGGACGGCATCTACGTCAAGTTCGAAGGCGAGGCCGCGCCGGCCGAGCCGCAGCGCTACGACCTGGTGCTGGTGTCGGTGGGCCGCTCGCCCAACGGCAAGCGCATCAGCGCAGAGAAGGCCGGCGTGGCCGTGAGCGAGCGCGGCTTTCTCAACGTCGACAAGCAGATGCGCACCAATGTGCCGCATATCTTTGCGATCGGCGATATCGTCGGCCAGCCGATGCTGGCGCACAAGGCGGTGCATGAAGCCCACGTTGCCGCTGAGGCCGCGCATGGCGAGAAGGCTTACTTCGATGCCAAGCAGATCCCGTCGGTGGCCTTCACCGATCCGGAAGTGGCCTGGGCCGGCCTGACCGAAGACGAGTGCAAGGAGAAGGGGATCAAGTACAGCAAGGGCGTGTTCCCCTGGGCGGCTTCGGGCCGCGCCATCGCCAACGGCCGCGACGAAGGCTTCACCAAGCTGATCTTCGACGAGGAAACCCATCGCGTGATCGGCGGCGGCATCGTCGGCACGCATGCGGGCGACCTGATCAGCGAGGTCTGCCTGGCGATCGAGATGGGCGCCGATGCGGTGGATATCGGCAAGACCATCCATCCGCACCCGACGCTGGGTGAATCGATCGGCATGGCGGCGGAGATCTATGAAGGTACGTGTACTGACGTGCCGCCGCCGCGCAAGCGCTGAGCGCCGTTCGCTGCAAGCGAGAAAGCCCGCCTGGCCAGGCGGGCTTTCTCATCGCCAATTATGCAATTAACAGCCAGCATTTGCCGGCGTCCGCGAGGTCTGCCTGCCAGCACCGCTCGCGTCGGCGGCCAAGGTGCAGATTGCGACAGGAGGTGCAAGACCTTCGCTGCCTATACTGAATTCAGCCGCCATGCACCCCAAGGCGACCGAGGCCGGCGCTGCATATTCGGGCGCGGCCGATCGCTGCCGGATGCCTGCTGGCGGGATCCGGTGGCCCCCGGTGGCTACCGTTCAGCTGACAAGGAGGCACGACGTGTTCAGGCATCTTCTTGTTGCGGTAGACGGCTCCGCTCTGGCCGAAGCGGCCTTTCGCAAGGCACTGGCGTTCGCGCAGGAGACGCAGGCCAGCATTACGGCGCTGCGCGCCTGCCCGGATTTTCACATCACGACTTACCACACCGAAATGCTCACCGACACGCGAGAGCAGTTCGAAGAGGCTGTCCTCGAGGACGCATCGAAATACCTCGACGGCATCGCGCGAGAGGCCGCCGCGGCAGGCGTGCCCTGCGACACCAGCAGCGTGGTCGACGATCATCCCTACGATGCCATCATCAAGGCTGCAGAAGAAAACGATTGTGACCTGATTGTCATGGCGTCTCATGGGCGCCGGGGTGTGAAGGGGCTGTTGATTGGCAGCGAAACCCTGAAGGTACTGACCCACAGCAAGATTCCGGTGCTGGTCTATCGCTAGATGTCGCGTGAATGGGCCGCCGGCATTGATGACGCCGGATACGTTCGTGATGCCACCATGGTTGCCTGTCATGGGCGCCATAAAGGATCTGCCATGAGCACTCGCCGCTATGTCGTGATGATCGACCAGCCCAGGGACGTTGCCGACGAGCAGATGGCAGAGTACATCAAGCATGCCATCGCCGGATGGGGTGCCGGATTGCCCCCGCCTCCGGCGGACAGCCCGTTCTTCGACCTGGATGTCTTGTCGGTAACCGTGATCAGCAAGCCGCACAAGGACCATTTATGAAGGATGTGCCCGGTTCAGGGAGCTATGCCGGCCGCTACTGGCATTTCCTGGATGACGGCCGCATGCAATGCGACCTGTGCCCGCGCCACTGCCGCCTGCATGGCGAGCAGCGCGGCGCTTGCTTCGTGCGCCAGCGGGTCGGCGATCGGATGGTGCTGACCGCCTATGGCCGCTCGTCGGGCTTCTGCATCGACCCCATCGAAAAGAAGCCGCTCAACCACTTCTACCCGGGCTCCGCCGTCCTGTCGTTCGGCACGGCCGGCTGCAACCTGGCCTGCAAGTTCTGCCAGAACTGGGATATCAGTAAATCGCGCGAGATGGAGACCCTGGCCGATGCGGCCATGCCCGAAGCGATCGCCGCATCGGCGGCGGCGCACGGTTGCAAGAGCGTGGCCTTCACCTACAACGACCCGGTGATCTTCGCCGAGTACGCCATGGACATAGCCGATGCCTGCCACGAACTGGGCATCAAGGCGGTGGCGGTGACCGCAGGATATATGGGCGCCGAGGCGCGGCGTGATTTCTACGCCAGGATGGATGCGGCAAACGTCGACCTGAAAGGCTTCAGCGACGCGTTCTATGTTGCCTTCACCGGGGCGCACCTGCAGCCGGTACTGGAGACGCTCCAGTACCTGAAGCACGAAACCGATGTCTGGCTCGAGATCACGACGCTGCTCATTCCCGGCAAGAACGACAGCGATGACGAGATTCGCGCCGAGGCCCGGTGGATTGCCAGGGAGCTTGGTCCCGACGTGCCGCTGCACTTCACCGCATTCCATCCGGACTACAAGATGCGCGACGTGCCGCCGACACCATGTTCCACCCTTGTGCGCGCCCGCAAGCACGCGCTGGCGGAGGGACTGCATTACGTCTACACCGGCAACGTCCACGACACCGCCGGTGCCACCACCCATTGCCCCGCTTGCCGCGCGCAGCTCATCGTGCGCGACTGGCACGCGATCGAAAGCTATCGCCTGACTCCCACGGGAACTTGCCCGGACTGCCTTGCGCAGATTGCGGGACGTTTCGGGAATTTTGAGCGTCAGTTCGGGCGGCGGCGGATTCCTGTGCGCATCGGGGAATAGGGCGCAAGCTGGTGGAAAGGTGAAGAACAAAAAAAAGCCCGACCTGTAGAGGTCGGGTTTAACGATACCTTTGGACAAGGAGACCGCGGTACCGAGGAGACATCGGCAGACAAGGCAGCGCCGATGCAGCTCAGTCCGGGCACTACCTTCATCGTTGGCAAAGCACACCGCAAACGCCAGGCGTCGATATGCTTTGCCAACGGACCGGCCGCAGCCGGTCCATCTTCAACGCAGGCAGCTATCAGGCAGCCGTCGTCTTCTTCGCCGTGGCCGTACGGGCCGTGGCGCTGGCTTGCTGGGCAGCCTTGGTGGCAGCCGTTGCCGCAGCCTGGAAGTTGGTTTCAGCGATTTCGACCGCTTGCTTGGTCGCCTTCTGCACCGACTCGTAGGCGTTGTTGGCAGCGGAGATTGCCGACTTCACGATGGCCACGGTCGATTCCGAACCGGCCGGGGCGTTCTTGGCGAGGTTCTCGACCAGCGCTTGCACGTTCTTCGAGCCTTCGGCCAGCTGGGCCTCAGCTACCTTGGTGAACTCGCTCTGGGTTTCCGAAGCGATTTCATACAGGTGGCGGGTGTAGGCCAGGGTCTTTTCGGCAACCGGCTGCACGGCTGCGGCCTGGATGGCCAGCAGTTCCTGCGCGTCCTTGGCCGACAGCGCCTTCTTGGCGTTGTCAACGCCTTCTGCGAACGAAGTCTTGACGACCTGCAGGTTCAGCTCGACGAGCTTTTCGACGCCTTCAAACGCCTTGGTGGTCAGGCCGAACAGCGTTTCGAGGTTGGCCTTTTGCGCTGCTGCAACTTGTTCCGGGGTGAGGATCATTGCTGGTCTCCAGTGGTGAACTTCAAGGTCTAGCAAATTAAGCCGCCTAGATGTCAGGGCCGTGACGGTGTTGTGCCCGATTCGGCCAGCCCAGGCGTGTGGGTGGGTCAAGGCGCATTTTTTATTTGGTGCGCCGCAACAATTCCTATTTTAGAGCTGCGCGATTCAATGTCAAGCGGATTTTGTGCAATGCACAAACAACGTTGCTGGCGATACACGGGTGCGGCTGTGACGCCACTCCGGGGGGCTCCGGCGATGGCCGGGCAGGGGTGCTAACATCGCAGATTGCCCGCGCCCGCACGGCTGGCCGCGCCGGGAACCAACAAAGACGTGAACAGAACCGCCCAGGCCACTTCCATGCTCGCTTTCTACGCCGACCATTTTGTGCTGCCACTGCCACCCGGGCACCGTTTCCCGATGCGCAAGTACAGCATGCTGCGCGATGCCGTCGCGGCGCAGGTGCCGGGGCTGCGCCTGGTGGAGGCGCCGCGCGCGGGCGACGATGCCTTGTTGCTGGCGCACACGCCCGGGTACGTGCAGGCCGCGTCAGCCGGCACGCTCGACGCGGCGCGCCAGCGCGAGATCGGCTTCCCGTGGTCCGAGGCCATGGTGGAACGCTCGCGGCGCTCCGCAGGCGCCACCATCGAGGCCTGCCGGACGGCGCTGCGCGAAGGCATTGCCGTGAACCTGGCGGGCGGCACCCACCATGCGTATGCCGACAAGGGCGGCGGCTTCTGCGTGTTCAACGATGCCGCGATTGCGGCGCGCGTGCTGCAGCGCGATGGCGCCGTGCGCCGCGTGGCCGTGGTCGACCTGGACGTGCACCAGGGCAACGGCACCGCGTCGATCCTGCAAGGCGATCCGTCCGTGTTCACGCTGTCGCTGCATGGCGAGAAGAACTATCCGTTCCGCAAGGAGGCCAGCGACCTGGACGTCGGCCTGCCGGACGGCTGCGACGACGACACCTATGCGCAGGCGCTGCAGGCGGCGCTGGACACGCTGTTCAGCCGCTTCGATCCCGAGCTGATCATCTACCTGGCCGGCGCCGATCCGCATGAGGGCGATCGCCTCGGGCGGCTCAGGCTGACCCTGGCGGGCCTGGCACGGCGCGACCGGCTGGTGTTCGATGCCGCGCATGCACGCCAGTTGCCGGTGGCGGTGGCGATGGCGGGCGGCTACGGCAACCAGATCGAGGACACGGTTGCGGTCCACGCGCAGACCGTAAGCCTGGCCGCGCAATATCACGCGCGCCATGCACAGGCGCTGCTGGCCACATGAGCGGCGTGATGGAGCAAGGCGGCGCAGCAGCGTCAAGCGCCCGCACCACGCTGTGGGTGGCGTCGATGCCGTGGCTGTTCGTGCTGATCTGGAGCACCGGCTTTATCGTCGCCAAATACGGCATGCCGTATGCGGAGCCGATGACCTTCCTGTTCCTGCGCTTTGCCGGCGTGGTGGTGCTGATGGTGCCATTCGTGCTGCTGGCGCGCGTGCCGCTGCCGCGCCTGCCAGGCAAGGCGCAAACGGACTGGCGCGCGGTCGGGCATATCGCCGTAGCGGGGCTGCTGCTGCAGACGGGCTACCTCGGTGGCGTCTGGGCTGCGATCAAGCTTGGCATGCCTGCCGGCGTATCGGCGCTGATCGTCGGCATGCAGCCGATCCTGACCGCGCTGATCGCCACGCGCATGGGTGAGCGCATCGGCGCGCGCCAGTGGCTGGGCCTGCTGCTCGGCATCGCCGGCGTGGCGCTGGTGGTGGCCAACAAGCTCGGTGCCAGCGGACTCACACCGGCAAGCCTGGCACTGGCGGGTGGCGCCTTGCTCAGCATCACCGTCGGCACGGTCTACCAGAAGCACTTCTGCCCGGTGTTCGACCTGCGCATGGGCTCGGTGATCCAGTTCGCCGCGGCGGCACTTGCGTGCGTGCCGTTCATGTTCCTCTTTGAAACCCGCGCAGTGCAGTGGCGTGCCGCGATGCTTGGTGCCATGGCGTGGTCGGTGGTGGCGCTGTCGATCGGCGCGATCTCGTTGCTGTTCCTGCTGATCCGGCGGGGCGCGGCCACCAAGGTGTCGAGCCTGATGTACCTGACGCCGCCCACTACCGCGGTGATGGCCTGGCTGCTCTTCGGTGAGCGCTTTCCGCCGCTGGCCGCTGCCGGGATGGTGCTCGCGGCGCTTGGTGTCGCACTTGTCATCCGCCGGTAGTGTCGCGTATGCGGCTACTTCAGTATTCCTATCCCATCCTGTCCCGTCCACGTCTCATGAAACCGCAAGCCGAGTCGCGCAGTGCCTATCCGTACTTCCAGCCGATCACCACGCGTTGGTTGGATAACGATGTCTATGGCCACGTTAACAACGTTGTCTACTACAGTTACTTTGATACCGTGGTGAATACCTACCTGATCCGGCAGGGCGTGCTCGATGTCACGTCGGGCGACACGATCGGGCTGGTGATCGAGACGCAGTGCAACTACTTCTCGTCGCTGAGCTTTCCCGAGACCGTGGTGGCCGGCCTGCGCGTGGCAAGGCTGGGTACGTCGAGCGTGCGCTATGAGGTCGGGCTGTTCAGCGGCGACAACGAGACCGCCGCCGCGCAGGGGCATTTCATCCACGTCTATGTCGATCGCGCCACGCGCCGGCCGGTGCCGTTGCCGGAGCCGCTGCGCGAGGCGCTGCTGCCGTTGGTGATGACCGACGCGGTGACGGGCGGGCAAGGGGAAGAACGGGGCAACAGGAGATGAACAAGATGTCCCACGAGGTGCAATTCGGTTCGCAGGATGCCGTGGACTGCGTGGATCGCGCGATCCTGACGCGGCGTTCGGTGCGGGCCTTTCTCGATACGCAGGTGTCGCGCCGGACCGTCGAAGAAATCCTGGCCGTAGCCAGCCGTGCGCCGTCGGGCACCAATACGCAGCCGTGGCGCGTCTATGTGCTGTCCGGCGAGGCCAAGGCCAAGCTGTGCGCCGATGTGCTGGGCGCTTACGAAGACCCCGAGCGCGACAGCAAGTACCTGGAAGAGTATCCGTACTACCCACGCGAGTGGGCTGATCCCTACTTGTCGCGGCGGCGCAAGGTGGGCTGGGACCTGTACGGGCTGCTTGAGATCAGCCGCGAAGACAAGGCGCGCATGCATGAGCAGCACGCGCGCAATTTCCGTTTCTTCGATGCGCCGGTGGGGATGATCTTCACCATCGACCGCATCATGGAGCAGGGCAGCTGGCTGGACTACGGCATGTTCCTGCAAAGCATCATGGTCGCCGCCCGGGCGCGCGGACTTGATACCTGTCCGCAGGCGGCGTTCACGCAGTTCCACAAGATCATTGGCAGCCACCTGCGGCTGCCACCGGAGGAAATGGTGGTATGCGGCATGTCACTGGGTTTTGCCGACCCGGAAGCGATCGAGAACCAACTGATGACGGAACGTGAGCCGGTCAGCGGGTTCGCGCGTTTCCTCTCATAGCAAAGTTTGAGAAAAGTTTGTATCAATGTGTAACGATGAGTGCCGATATACAAGACGACGTCCGTGTATTGGCTGGGAGTGTTCCAAGGGGCAGCAAGGTGAACCCGGGTACGCCTGGGGCAAGCCAGAGGCGGTTCGCATGCAAACGTGACCTTTTGGTTGCTTTTTCCACAATGTGGAAATGTTTGCAAATCGAACTTTAAGGAGCGTCTGTAAGTCTTTAATCTTGCTAACAATTTCTTTCTTTCCTACACTAGCGCCATTCCTATGCGCTGAACGAATCATGTTCCGGTCTGATTCCATTTTTTCCAGATTCTTCGGCTCCGCACCCCTGTCCGCTGTTGCCACTGCGGTCCTGGTATCGGTGTCGATGGTCGCGGCACCTGTGGCCGAAGCGGCCACCAAGTCCGCAACTACCCAAAAAACGTCCAAAAAGCAGGCAAAATCGGTTAACGCCGAGAAAAAGAGTGCTTCGAAGGCTGTTGCCAAGAGCTCGCGTAGCGGCAAGGTTGCCAAGCGCGAAGCAAGCAGCACACGCAAAGTGGTGGTGCTGAAAAATGGCAAGCGCCATACCGTCGTGGCCCAGCGCGCCGCACCCGTGCGCGCCGCCTTCACCCCGGCCAAGCCGTCGCTGGGCGAAGCCATGGGCTTGCGCGACACCGACGACGCGCTGGCACTGCGTTCCAGCGTGGCACTGGTGATGGACCAGAACTCCAACGAGGTGCTGTTCCAGAAGAACGCCAGTGCGGTGCTGCCGATCGCTTCGATCACCAAGCTGATGACCGCGCTGGTGGTGATGGACGCCCGCCTGCCGATGGACGAAGTGCTGACCATCTCCGAGGAAGACCGCGACACCGAAAAGCACAGCGGCTCGCGCCTGCGCTTTGGTACGCAGCTGACGCGCCAGGAGCTGCTGCTGCTGGCGCTGATGTCGTCTGAGAACCGCGCTGCGTCGGCGCTGGGCCGCAACTACCCGGGCGGCCTGCCGGCCTTTGTCCAGGCGATGAACCGCAAGGCCCGCGAGCTGGGCATGAACGACAGCCACTTCGTCGATTCCAGCGGGCTGTCGAGCAGCAATGTGTCGAGCGCGACGGACCTGGTGCGCATGGTCAACGCGGCGTACCGCAACCCGACCATCCGCGAGTTCTCGACGCAGACCGAGCATGAGGTCAACGTGCTGGGCCGCACCCAGCACTACGTCAGCACCAACCGCCTGGTGCGCGGCGGCAACTGGGAGATCGGCCTGCAGAAGACCGGCTTTATCTCCGAAGCCGGCCAGTGCCTGGTGATGCAGGCCAAGGTCCAGGGCCGCAACGTGGTGATGGTGTTCCTGGACTCGGCCGGCAAGCTGTCGCGCTTTGCCGATGCCAACCGCGTCAAGGACTGGCTGGAGCATGCGCCGTCGCCATCGTCGCCGCAGCGTGGTTTCCCGTCGTCGCCGAACCTGACACAGGTTCCGGGCGGCGCGCACGCGATCCTGGCTTCGCAGCAGTCGCGCGGCATCTGATACGGAATGCCTGACCAGAAAAAAACGCGCCGTGCCACGGCGCGTTTTTCTTTCTGGCGGCCGCGGCCGTCAGAGCAGCTTGCCTGGGTTCATGATCCCGGCCGGGTCGAACACGGCCTTGATCTCGCGCATCAGCCGCAGTTCCAGCGGGTCCTTCATGGCCAGGAAGGCATGGCGCTTGAGCTGGCCGATGCCATGCTCGGCGCTGATGCTGCCGCCGTAGCGCATCACTTCGTCCAGCACCGCGTCGGTCACCGCATCGCCTTGCGTGGCCGCCCAGTCCTTGGGCGCGCCGGCCGGGCGCGACAGGTTGTAGTGCAGGTTGCCGTCGCCGAAGTGCCCGAAGATAAAGGGCCGGATGGCGGGATCGAGCCCACGCAGCCGCGTTTCCATCGAGGTCATGAAGGCCGGGATCTGCTCGATCGGCAGCGAGATGTCGTGCTTCAGGTGCGGGCCGTCGGCGCGCTGCGCCTCGGAGATTTCCTCGCGCAGTTTCCACAGCGCCTGCAATTGTGCGAGTGAGGCAGACACGGCTGCATCGAGGCACAGCTCGCGCTCCAGCGCTTCGCCGATAACGCGTTCGAGCAACGCGTTCAGCGCATCTTCGTCCGTGGTGTCGGCCAGTTCCACCAGTACGTAGGCGGGGTAGCGTTGCGCGAACGGCTCCTGCACGCCCTCTGCGTGCGTGAGCACCAGGTCCAGGCAATCGCCGGTAAAGAATTCGAACGCCTGCAGGCGCGCGCCGCATTGCTCAAACAGCAGTTCATAGAGTGCCAGCGACTGCGCCGGCGAGGCCACCGCCGCCAGCACCACACTGCGCGTGTCGGTGCGCGGGAACAGCCGCAGCGCGGCCGCGGTGATTACGCCAAGCGTACCTTCGGAGCCGACCAGCAGCTGCTTCAGGTCATAGCCGGTATTGTCCTTGCGCAGCGTGCGCAGGCCATGGAAGACCTCGCCGTTGGGCAGCACCGCTTCCACGCCCAGCACCAGTTCGCGCGCCATGCCATAGCGCACCACGTTCACGCCGCCGGCATTGGTCGCAAGGTTGCCGCCGATCTGGCACGAGTCTTCGGCGGCCAGCGACAGCGGCAGCAGCCGGTTGGCGTCTTGCGCCGCGCGGCGCAGGTTGCCGAGGATGCAGCCGGCCTCGGCAACCATGGTGTTGGCGATGGTGTCGAGCGAGCGCACCGCGTTCATGCGGTCCAGGCTCAGCACCACGTTCCGCGCCTGTGCATCGGGCGTGGCGCCGCCGCACAGGCCGGTATTGCCGCCGCGCGGCACCACCGGCACCGCGGCCTGCTGGCACAGCGCCAGCGCGCGCGAGACTTCGTCCACGGTGCGCGGCCGCAGCACGGCCTGGGCCTGGCCGCGATAGATGCCGCGCCAGTCGGACAGCCACGGGGCGATGTCGTCGGGGTTGGTCAGGACGGTGTCGGCGCCGAGGGCCTCGGTGAGCCGCTGGGCGAATTGGCCGGTTTGCATGATGGCGGTGTCGTCTCAGGAAAGGGAAGGGGAGCTGGCTGCGTGCGCTGGCGACGCTTCATCGGCGCGCGCGCGCAGCGCCAGGCCAAGCCGGCGCGCCGCGCATTGCAGGTGCATCACCGCGGCCGCGCGGGCGGCCGCGGCATCGCCACGGCGGATGGCATCGACGATCGCTTCATGCTCGGCATGCACGGTCTCGGCCAGGCCTGCCTGGCGCAGCGTATTGGCGCGCGCGGTGGCCACGGCCTGATGCAGCTGCAGGTTCAGGTACTGCAGCAGCTGGCGGTAGTAGGGGTTGTGCGTGGCGGCGGCAATGCCGATATGGAAGGCGGCGTCGATATCGGCCGCCGGCTGCGGGTCATAGAGATGAGCGCGCAGCCGCTGCAGCAGTGCACTCAGTGCGGCCACGTCCACATCGGTGCGGCGCACGGCGGCCAGCGCCGCGGCGGCGCCTTCCAGGTCGATGCGCAGGTCGTACAGGTCGGCCAGCCCGCTGGCGTCGATATCGGGTTCGCGTGGCAGCTGGAATCCCGCCGCGCCGGTACGCGAGCGCACCGTGCAGCCGACGCCCTGGCGTGACTCGACGAAGCCCTGCGAACGCAGGTGCTCGGTGACTTCGCGGATCACCGCGGCGCTGACGCCGTACTGCTCGGCCAGCTGCCTGCCGGTCGGCAACCGGCTGCCGACCGGGTAAGCGCCGCTTTCGATATCGGCGCGCAGCTGGCGGGTGACCTGTTCGGTGAGGGTGACGGCACGGGTTCGCATGGGAGCCGATTATAAGGTTTGCTGGTTATCTGAAAACTAAGGGTAAACCATTGAATTGAGATGGCCGCAGCCCCAAAGCAAAACGCGCGGACTGCCATGATGGCAGCCCGCGCGTTGGCGGTGGCCGGCGATTCGGTCTTCAGGCGGCGGCTTCGGTCACGTAGCCCATGCCGCGCGAGATTTGCAGCGCCGTGTCCTTCAGGTTTTGCAGCCAGCTGTCCTGCAGCCGGTCGGCCGGCGCCGACAGCGACAGCCCGGCAACCAGCCGGCGCGAGTCGTCATAGATGCCGGCGGCAATGCAGCGCACGCCCAGTTCCAGCTCTTCGTTGTCGCGCGCATAGCCGTTGGAGCGCACCCAGCTGAGCTCCCGCTCGAGCTTGGTCAGGTCGGTGATCGAGGTGCGCGTATGCCCGGCCAGCCCGGTGCGGGTGGCGTAGTTGCGCACGCGCGCGGCTTCGTCCGCGGCCAGGAACAGCTTGCCGACTGAGGTCAGGTGCAGCGGCGCGCGGCCGCCGATGGCGCGCACCACCTGCATGCCCGAGCGCTCGCTGTAGGCGCGCTCGATGTAGACGATTTCATCGCCCTGGCGCACCGACAGGTTCACGGTCTGGCCGGTGACGCGGTGCAGCGCGCGCATCGGCGCCAGCGCCGCGTCGCGCACCGACAGGCGTGCCTTGACCAGGTTGCCCAGTTCCAGCAGCCGCATGCCGAGCCGGTAGCTGCCGGGATCGGAACGGTCGACAAAGCGGCAGGCCACCATGTCGTTGAGGATGCGGTGGGCGGTGGAGGGATGCAGCCCCGTGGCCAGGGACAGCTCTTTCAGGCTGACCGGGTCGGCGTGCTGCGCGAGCGCGTCCAGCAGGGTCATCATGCGCTCGATGACCTGGATGGACGTCTTGCCGGGTGACTTGTCTGCGTCGGACATAGATGGAAAAAAGAGAAATGTTGCCTTGCGGCATTTTTAAGCGTCTGCCTGATTCTATCTCGCATTGTGAAAATTTCAATAGGTGAAATGACATTACCGTAAGAATCGCCCGGTGATGTTGCTCCCGGAAGTGATGTGCATTGCACCGGATTCACGCCCTTGCTGAACGGTTTGTGCGCCACGTGCGACGCAAACGCGCATAATTGCGGGGTTTCGGGGTCTGGAGAAGTCGACAATGCGAGTTGGTCTGTTCGCCACCTGCCTGGTGGACCTGATGCGTCCGGAAATCGGGTTTTCGGTGCTCAAGCTGCTGGAAGCCGCCGGCTACGAGGTCATGGTGCCCGAGGCGCAGACCTGCTGCGGCCAGCCGGCCTACAACTCGGGCGAGCGCGCGGTGTCGCGCGACCTCGCGGAGAAATTCCTGCGCGAGTTCGAGATGTTCGACTACATCGTGGTGCCGTCGGGCAGCTGCGGCGGCATGATCCGGCAGCATTACGGCGACCTGCTGCACAACGATCCCGAACTCAACGGCCGCTACGAGCGCCTGCGCGGACGCGTGTTCGAGCTGACGGATTTCCTGGTCAACGTGGCCAGGGTGCAGACGCTGCCGTCGTCGTTCTCGGGCCATGTCACCTACCACGATTCCTGTTCCGGCCTGCGCGAGCTGGGCGTCAAGCAGCAGCCGCGCGAGCTGCTGTCGCGGCTGCCGGGCGTGCAGCTGACCGAAATGAAGGATTGCGAAGCCTGCTGCGGTTTTGGCGGCACCTTCTCGGTCAAGTACGGCAATATCTCGACTGCGATCGTCGACGAGAAGTGCGCCAACATCAAGGCCAGCGGCGCCGATACGGTGGTGCTGGGCGACCTGGGCTGCATCCTCAATATCGAAGGCCGCCTGCGCCGCACCGGCGACAGCAGCACGCGCGTGCTGCATATCGCCCAGGTGCTGGCGGGCGACGCCTGACATCCGCTGAAATCCGGGGAATCGCCACGATGCAAGTCCACAGCATGGAATTCAAGGCGCGCGCCGGCCAGAAGCTGGCCGACCAGCGCCTGCAGCAGAACCTGAAGAAGCTTTCGACCAAGTTCGTCACGGCCCGCGCCGACGCGATCCTCGACATCGACTTCGACGCCACGCGCGAGGCACTGAAAGAGCGCCGCAACCGCGCGCTGGAAAACCTCGACGTCTGGCTCGCCACCTTCGAAGAGAACGCGACCAGGCGCGGCGCCACGGTGCTGTTTGCCGAGACCACCGCCGATGCCGCGCGCCTGGTGGCCGAGATCGCGCAGAAGCACGGCGTGAAGAGGGTCATCAAGAGCAAGTCCATGGTGACCGAGGAAATGCGCCTGAACCAGGTGCTGGGCGAGATGGGCGTGCAGAGCATCGAGACCGACCTGGGCGAATACATCCTGCAGATCAACGACTCGGAACCGCCGTCGCACATCATTGCGCCGGTGGTGCACAAGGACAAGGACGAGATCGCCGACCTGTTCGCCAGGGTCCACCACAAGCCGCGGCTGACCGAGATCCCGGAGATGACGCGCGAGGCCCGCGAAGTGCTGCGGCCCGAGTTCCTGAGCGCCGACATGGGCGTCACCGGCGGCAACTTCATCATTGCCGAGACCGGCTCGGTGGCGGTGGTCACCAACGAGGGCAACGAAGGCATGTGCACGGTGCTGCCGCGCGTGCACGTGGCCGTGACCGGCATCGAAAAGGTGCTGCCGACGCTGGAAGACCTGGCCACGGTGATGCGCCTGCTGCCGCGCTCGGCCACCGGCCAGGCCATCTCGAACTACTTCTCGCTGCTGACCGGCCCGCGCGCCGAGGGCGAGCGCGACGGCCCCGAGCATATGTACTTCGTGCTGGTCGATGGCGGCCGCACCGGGCTGATCGGCGGCGACTTCCAGGAGATGCTGCGCTGTATCCGCTGCGGCGCCTGCATGAATCATTGCCCGGTGTACCAGAAGATCGGCGGCCATGCCTATGGCTGGGTCTACCCGGGCCCGATGGGCAGCGTGCTGACGCCGAGCTATGTCGGCCTCGCCAATGCGATCGACCTGCCGCAGGCGGCGACCATGTGCGGCGAGTGCAACCGCGTGTGTCCGGCCTCGATCCCGCTGTCCGACTTGCTGCGCAAGCTGCGCGAGAAGCAGATGGAGCGCGGGCTGCGCCCGTGGCAGGAACGCTTCGCGCTGCAGGTGTGGGGCTACGTCGCCAAGCGCCCGGAGCTGTACGCCTTTGCCACTCGCATCGGCGCCTGGCTGCTGGGCCGCATGGGCGGCAGCAACAAGCTGATTGCCAGCCTGCCGATGGCGGGCAAGGGCTGGACCGAAACCCGCGACATGCCGGCCCCGTCGGGCCGCACGTTCCGCGAACTGTACAAGGAAAGGAGGGCACGTTCATGAGCGCAACCAACCGCGAAGCCCTGGCGCGCATGCGTGCCGCACTGGACCAGCACCTGGCGGGATCGATGCCCGCCGCCGACCTGGTGCGCGCCTGGCGCGAAGCCGGCAGCGGGCTGGCGCTGCCGCCGGTCTACGGGCAGGCGATGGAGGAGCTGCTGCGCCGGATGGAGATGTCCGCGGTGTTTGCGCAGGACAGCTGCTCGTTCTCCAGCACGGCGGTGACGGAGCAGATGGGGCGCTGGCTGGACAAGGCCGCGACGGTCTGACGCCAGCCACTCAGCGCGTCAGCGCTTCATCATCGCCGTCAGCGTATCGACGAATTCCAGCGACAGCCGCGACAGCGGCTCGGTCTGCATATGGAAAATCTGCACTGAGGCATTGACCTTGGTGCGCACCGGCACCGCGAAAATATTGGGCCAGGCCGCGCCAAACACGGTCATGGCGTCGACCAGCGCGATGCCGGCGCCGGCCTGCGCCAGCGCGCGCGCCACATGCGCCTGTTCAACCTGGACGCGCATATCGGGCTGGTCGCCCTCGTTGCCGAACATCTCATGCACCAGCAGGCCGAACGGGACGTCCGGCCCGTAGCCGATCAGGTCTTCGCCGATCAGGTCGGCCGGGCGCACCCACTTGCGCGCGGCCAGCGGGTGCCCTGCCGGCACCAAGGCCACGATCGGGTTCTTCACCAGCAGTCGTGCTTCCAGGTTGGGATGCACCAGCGGCATGTTCGACACCGCCAGATCCACCTGCCCCGACAGTACCGCGCGCAGCATATTGCCCGGAATCTGCGTACGCACCACCACCCGCACCGCCGGGTGCGCCGCGCGGAAGCCGGCGATTGCACGCGGCAACACGGTCTGGCCCAGGTTGGGGCTGCATGAGATGCGCAGGCTGCCGGTGCGGTTGGCGGCAAGGTCTTCGGCGATCTCGTTGACGCGCTCGATGCCTTCGTAGACCGCATTCACTTCCCCCAGCAAGCGCCGCGCCTCCGGCGTGGGGTAAAGCCGTCCCTTGGTGCGGCGGAACAATTCCAGTCCAAGGCGTTGCTCGGTGTGCGACATCAGCCGGCTGATTGCCGGCTGCGACACATACAGCAGCTTGGACGCACCGCTGATCGAGCCGGTCAGCATGACCGCGCGGAACACCTCGATCTGGCGCAGGTTCATTTTCATGGCATTAACCTGATGTTAAGGCTGGCGGACATATAAGCATATGACAGTCAATGGCGCCATACCTACACTGAATTCCATCGAAACACGCCGAGCCTTTGCAACGCAGGCACGGCACCACATGGAAGCGCGGCGGCCGCGATGCGGTGCAAGAGGCACCGGCAGTGTGCCGGCATAACCCTGGAGGAAAGGACTGTATGAGCGACATCCATCTCACCTATCTCAACGGCAAGGACATCGCACGCCTGGAAATGGCCGACGCCGAGATCCTGGACGCGGTCGAGCAAGCACTGGTGGCGCAAGGCAACGGGCAGACCGTGATCGAGCCGCGCGTGCACCTGATTCCCGACCCCGCCTTCAACGGCCACTTCAATGTGCTGCGCGGCTACGTGGCGCCGCTGGGGCTGGCCGGCGTCAAGATCGTGGGTGACTTCGTCGACAACTACAAGCTTGGCCTGCCATCGGAAATGGCGATGCTCAACCTGTTCGATCCGCGTACCGGTGCTCCGGTGGCGATGATCGATGCCACCTTCATCACCGATGCGCGCACCGGCGCGCTTACCGCGCTCGGGGCAAAGCACCTGGCGCGCCGCAACAGCAAGGTGCTGGGCCATATCGGGGCGCGCGGCACTTCTTACTGGAACGTGCGCCTGCTCGACAGCCTGTTCGACTTCGACGAGATCCGCGTGCACTCGCGCCGCCCGGAAAGCCGCAATGCCTTCGCCGCGCGGCTGGAGCGCGATCTCGGCAAGAAGATCGTGGTGACCGAAGACTGGGAGTCATGCGTGCGCGATGCCGACATTGTGGTCGAGGCTTCGCGCCTGGAGCGCCCGACGCCGATGCTCAAGACCGAATGGATCAAGCGCGGTGCCTTTGTCGTGCCCTACGGCACCATGAGCGCGGTCGAGCTGTCGCTGACCGACATCATGGCCAAGCTGGTGGTGGACGACTGGGGGCAGTGCAAGGGGGGCATGTTTGGCTCGCTGCGCGCGCATGTGGAAGCCGGCAAGCTGTCGGAGCAGACGCTTTATGCCGAACTGGGCGAAATCGCCGCAGGGCGCAAGCCGGGCCGCCAGAGCGATGACGAGACCAACCTGTTCTGGCACCGCGGGCTGTCCCTGAGCGATATTGCGCTGGGCCACGCCATCCTGAAGAAGGCCGAAAGCCGCGGGCTGGGCCAGAGGCTGGTCTACGCATGATCGCCAACGCTCGCATGTACTCGGTGAGCACGCCGGCCGGGCAGGCATGGCGTGCGCTGCTGGCGCACGTGGCCGAGTGCGCCGGCGTGGACCTGCCGTATGTCGAGCACGCAGCACCCGCCCCGGTCAGCGCGCTATGGGCGCGGCCGGATTGTGGCTGCGTGTTCATGTGCGGCTATCCCTATGCCAGCGCGCCGGCCTCGCCGCAACTGCTGGCGGCGCCGGTGCCGTCGCTGCCGCGCTACGGCGGGCGCCCGGTGTATTTCACCGAGTTCATCGTGCGCGCCGATGCATCGGCGCAGACGCTGGCGCTGACCTTCGGCGGACGGCTGGCATGCATGCTGCCTGAGTCAAACTCGGGCTACAACGCACCACGCCACCACCTGATGCGGCTGGCGCCGGCGGGCACGCGCGCGCTGTACCGGGCGACCGAGGTGACCACGCCGACGCCGCGCGAAGTCATCGAAGCGCTGATCGCCGGGCGTGCCGACGTGGGTGTGGTCGACAGCTACGTGCTGGACCTGCTGCGCCGCTTCGAGCCCGCGCTCGTGGCGCAGCTGAGAACGCTGGAGGTCACCAAAGCCGCGCCGATCCCGCCGCTCGTGGCCGCGGCGCAGATCGATCCGTGGCAGAGCGCGCGCGTGCGTACTGCGCTGCTGACGCTGCATGAAGACGCAGCGGGGACGGATCTGCTGGCCATGTTGGGGCTGGCACGCTTTGCCGCGGTGCGGCCCTCCGACTACGCAGTGTTGCCCGCCATGGCGCGCGAAGCCGACCAGGCGGGATTTGCATTGACCGATGCCGGCATGCAGCCGTCTTGAACCGGTGCACGATAACCAGACTGCCGGCGCGGTGGGGGAGCCAAGCCTGATAACTGCCGAATAGGGGAACTGTAATGATTTCCACTGTGAAACCCGCTGTAGAACATGCTGTAAAGCCCGCCGTACGAGCAGATCTGCGGCGTATGGCCATGCGTTGCGTGCTCGCCTGCGTGGCGGCCTGCGCGCCGTGGCTCGCGGCCCCGCCCGCGCTTGCCCAGCCGCAGGGCTATCCCGCCAAGCCGGTGCGGATCGTGGTGCCGTTTGCTGCCGGCGGCCCGGCCGATGTGCTCGGCCGGGCGGTTGGCGAGGGCATCGCCAAGGCCACTGGCCAGAGCGTGCTGGTCGACAACAAGGCCGGCGCGGCGGGCACCATCGGCGTCGACATGGTGGCCAAGGCCGCGCCTGACGGCTATACCCTGGCCGTCGTACCGGTGGGCAATATTGCGGTGAACCCCACGCTGATGCCTAATCTCCCGTACAAGCCGGCAGACCTGGCGCCGGTGGCAATGCTGGCCACCGCCGAAAACGTGCTGGTGGTCAATGCGGCAACGCCGGCCCGGTCGCTGGCGGACCTGCGCAAGCTGGCCACGCAGAAACCGGGCGAGCTGAGCTTCGCGTCGCCCGGCGCGGGCAGCCAGGCCCACCTGGCGGGCGAGTTGCTGCAGCTCGATGCCCATATCAAGCTGAACCACGTCCCGTACAAGGGCATCAGTCCGGCGATGACCGATGTGGTCGGCGGCCAGGTGACGATGATGTTCGCGCCGCTTTCCGTGGCGTTGCCGTATATCCGGGCCGGCAAGCTGCACGCGCTGGGGGTTGCCAGCGCCAGACGTTCGGCGATCCTGCCCGAGGTGCCGACCATTGCCGAACAGGGATTCCCGAAGTTCGAGGCGGTTTCCTGGTACGCGTTGATGGCGCCGGCCGGTACGCCCGCGGAAATCGTGCGCAAGCTCAGCCAGCATGTCGATGCCGTGCTGGCCGACGCCGAGCTCAAGGAAAGACTGGCCACGCTGGGCATGGCGGCGGCCGGCGGCACGCCGCAGCAGCTTGCCGCTGCCATCCAGAAGGAAAGCACGCGCTGGGCCGGCGTGATTCGCCAGCGGAACATCACGATCGATTGAGGGTTGAAGGCGAGGTAGCGCTACTAGCCGGCGCACATATCAAAACAAAACGGGGAGCCGAAGCTCCCCGTTTTTTAATCGCTACAGGTCTTCTTCAACCCAGCAGCAGCGCGTCGTCGTCCAGCTGCTCGTGGCGGGTCTGCTCGAACATCTTCAGCAGGTCCGGCACATCCAGCCCCTTGCGCTTGTCGCCGGACACGTCCAGCACCACCTGGCCCTGGTGCAGCATCACCGTGCGCTGGCCGTAGTCCAGTGCCTGGCGCATGCTGTGCGTCACCATCATCGTGGTCAGCTTGCTTTCCTCGACGATGCGCGCGGTCAGCTCCAGCACGAAGGCGGCGGTCTTCGGGTCCAGCGCGGCGGTGTGCTCGTCCAGCAGCAGGATGCGCGACGGCTGCAGCGAAGCCATCAGCAGGCTCACCGCCTGGCGCTGGCCGCCGGAGAGCAGGCCGATGCGGTCGGTCAGGCGGTTTTCCAGGCCCAGGTTGAGCAGGCGCAGCTTCTCGCGGAACAGCTCGCGCGAGGTGCGGTTCAGCGCCGGGCGGAAGCCGCGGCGGCTGCCGCGGGCCATGGCCAGGGCCATGTTCTCCTCGATCGTCAGCGCCTCGCAGGTGCCGGCCATCGGGTCCTGGAACACGCGGGCCACCAGGTGGGCGCGGTCCCATGCGGGCTGGCGCGTGACGTCGGTGTCATCGATGGTGATGCGGCCCGAGTCGACCATCTGGTCGCCGCTGATCGCATTCAGGAAGGTCGACTTGCCGGCGCCGTTGGAGCCGATCACGGCCACGAACTGGCCGCTCGGGATCTCCAGGCTGAGGCCGCGCAGGGCGCGGGTCTCGATCGGGGTGCCCGGGTTGAAGGTGAGTTTCAGGTCTTGTGCGCGCAGCATCTCAGGCACCTCCGTTCTTGCGGGCGAACAGCTTCTTGCGGGTTGCCGGCAGCACCAGCGCGATCGTCACCAGCGCTGCGGTCACCAGGTTCAGGTCCTGCGCCTTGAGGCCGATGAAGTCGCTGTTCAGTGCCAGTGCGATGAAGAAGCGGTACAGGATGGCGCCCAGCACCACGGCCAGCGTGGTCCAGATCAGGCGGCGTGCCGGCAGGATGGTTTCGCCGATGATTACCGCGGCCAGGCCGATCACGATGGTGCCGATGCCCATGGAGATATCGGAGCCGCCCTGGGTCTGCGCGAACAGCGCGCCGGCCAGTGCCACCAGCGCATTGGACAGCGCCATGCCGGCCAGCGTGGCGCGGCCGGTAGGGATGCCCTGCGAGCGGGCCATGCGCGGGTTGGCGCCGGTGGCGCGCATCGCCAGGCCCAGCTGCGAGCTGAAGAACCAGTCCAGGCCGACCTTGGCCACCACCACCACCACGAGCAGCACCAGCGGGCGCAGCACGTAGTCAGGCAGCCATTCGGGCTGCAGGATGGTGAACAGCGTGGGCTCGGTGATCAGCGGCACATTGGGGCGGCCCATGATGCGCAGGTTGATCGAGTACAGCGCGATCATCATCAGGATACTGGCGAGCAGATCCATGATCTTCAGGCGCACATTGAGCCAGCCGGTGATGAAGCCTGCCAGCGCGCCGGCAGCGATCGCCACGGCAGTGGCCATGAACGGGTCCTGGCCGGCGGCGATCAGCGTCGCGGCGACGGCGCCGCCGAGCGGAAAGCTGCCATCAACGGTCAGGTCGGGAAAGTTGAGGATGCGGAAGGAGATCAGCACCCCGAGCGCCACCAGGCTGAAGATCAGGCCGATCTCCAGGGCGCCCAGAAGGGAAAAGAGGGACATGGGGGAATCCTGTTGCAGGGGCTGGCGGCTGCCTTGGCGCCGCCTTCGGGGCGGGTGGGCCGGCACGCCCGTGTGGGGCTGCCGGCTGCCTCGCCCTGTTCTGTCCCGTCGGGCCGGATAGGCCCGACGGGCACCCGCCGTCTTGCGGCGGCAGGGGGCAGTGCTTGGCTGTTGCTTACTTGATGACCGTCTTGGCTTCCTTGACCAGCTCCGGCGACAGCGTGACGCCTTGCTTGGCGGCGGCGCCCGTGTTGACGAACAGTTCCAGGTTGTCGCTGGTCTGCGAGGCGATCGCGCCCGGCTTCTCGCCCTTCAGGATGCGCACCACGACCTTGCCGGTCTGGTGGCCCAGGTCGCCGTAATTGATGCCCAGCGCGGCCACGGCGCCACGCTTGACGCTGTCGGTATCGGCGGCAACCAGCGGGATCTTGGATTCGTTGGCGACCTTGACCAGGGACTCATACGCCGACACCACGTTGTTGTCGGTGTTGGTGTAGATCACGTCGACCTTGCCGATCAGGCTCTTGGCGGCCGGGCCGATGTCAACGGTACGCGGCGCGGCGGCTTCCTTGAGCGTCAGGCCGTCCTTGGCCAGCAGCTCCTTCAGTTCCTTGACCACGACCACCGAGTTGGCTTCGCCCGGGTTGTAGACCATGCCCACGGTCTTGGCCTTGGGCACCACGCGCTTGATCAGCGCGACCTGCTTGTCCAGCGGCAGCTTGTCCGACACGCCGGTAACGTTGGTGCCCGAGGCCGACCAGCTCTTGACCAGCTGCGCGGCGACCGGATCGGTCACGCCCGAGTACACCACCGGCACGCTCTTGGTGGCGGCAACCACGGCCTGGGCCGACGGGGTGGCGATGGCAACGATGGCGTTCGGGTTGTCGCCGACGAACTTGCGGGCGATCTGCGCTGCGGTGCCGGTGTTGCCCTGGGCGCTCTGGTATTCCCACTTCAGGCTCTTGTCGGCGTCATAGCCGGCGGCCTTCAGTTCGGCGCGCACGCCGTCGCGGATGGCGTCCAGCGCGGGGTGGTCGACGATCGACAGCACCTTGACGGTCTGGGCCTGCACGGCGCCGCCATACAGCAAGGCCAGCGCCACGGCGCCGCCCAGGATCGACTTGGTTGCTGCGAGACCCTTGATGGATTTCATTATCTGTTCTCCCCCGAAACTCGGTTCTGGATTGGATACGGCCGCGGATGGTTCGGTCCGCTGTCCTGGCCCGTGCGCATGCTGGCGCACAGTGCCGGTCCGGGCGGGCGCGGCGGCTTCCTGCGGCTGGAGGGAGCGTGCGCGGGCGCGTCGGATGCGACAGCGATAAGCCTGCGAGGATACCACTTCCCGCGCACGAAATGGACAGTCATCATGCGGAAGTGGGGCATCGGATGCTGCCAGACGCCCGCTATCCGCCATCGAGGCGCATTTTATTGCGCGGGATTCATATTTTGCCTGTGGATTACCCTGATTGCGGCGGCGACATCTTCATGCAATTGCGCGATCCGGGTGTCGAGGCTCTCCTCGAAGTCCCGACTGTCGCCGGCATGAGGAAAGCGATGCGGCACGCGCCACATATTGGCGCTCGAAGCGGGGATCTTGAATTCACGTTTCGAAAAGATTCATGTCTTCCGATCGATATCCGGAATTTCAGATCAGCTAGCATTCATCCACCGCGGCAGCGCCGGGACGACACAGCGCTGGATGCGCGAGCGATGGTATGCATTGTCCTCCGTGATGGCATCAAAACCTGTGAGGTTCGCTATGTATCGTGTCTTGAGTATTGCCGTGCTGGGGGTCTCGCTTGCGGCGTGCAGCAGCCTGGCGCCGACGGCTTCGGCTCCGGTCACCCAGTCCGCGTCCGTCCAGCCCGCGGCTTCAGCTGAACCGGCGGCTGCCAGCAAGCCGGCAGCCAATGCCGTGGACCCGGCGGTGATCCAGGCCCTGAACAAGATGGGCACCTACCTGTCGACGCTGAAGCGTTTCAGCGTCGATATCGACCTGGACGGCGAGCGTGTCCTGGCCGATGGCCAGAAGCTGCAGCATACGGCGACCGCCAGGATCGACATCGACCGGCCCAACAAGATGCGGGCGCAGATGCGAAGCGCGCGCGCGCAACGTGACCTGATCTACGACGGCAAGACCGTTACGCTTTACCAGCCGGCGCAAAAGTACTACGCCTCAGCCGGCGTAACGGAAAACCTTGGTGATCTGATCGTTCATCTGCGCCAGCGCTTCGGGATCGAGGTGCCGATCGGCGATCTGTTCCTGTGGGGAACGCCCGCGGCACCGGTGGGCAACATCACCTCGGCCATGTATGCGGGCAGCGACTACATCGATGGCACGCTCTGCGATCACTATGCCTTGCGCCAGGGGGCGGTCGACTGGCAGATCTGGATCGCAAGCGGCAACCGTCCGGTGCCGCGCAAGGTGGTGATGACCAACCGGGCTGACGAGGCACGTCCGCAGTCGGTGACCTGGCTGGACTGGAAGCTGAAGCCGGCTTTCAAGGATTCCGTCTTTCACTTCACGCCGCCACAGGGCGCCCGTGAGGCCAAGTTTGTTCCGCTCAAGACCCAGTGAAGGAGAGACACATGAAACGAGTCGAAAAGTCCCTCCTCGCGGTCCTGGGGGCAGTCGTGCTTGCCACCTATGCCTGGGTACCGCAGGCTGAAGCGCGTGGCGGCGGCCACGCCGTGGGGCGCGGCGGTGGCGGCGCACCGGTCGGCAACGTGCGGGCCGACGCGCGCACCAACAATGTCCGCAGCGCCAGCGTGAACAGTGTCAATGCCAACCGGAACGTCAACATCAATACGAACCGGAACGTCAACGTCAATGTCGACACGCATGGCGGATGCTGCGGCGGCTGGGACAACGATTACCATCCGGTCGCCACCGCTGCCGCCGTTACCGCAACGGTGGCTGTGACCGCGGCTGTAGTGGGTTCGGTCGTGCGCTCGGTCCCGCCAAGCTGCGTCCCGGTCAGCTATGGCGGCATGGTGTACCAGCAGTGCGGCAGCACCTGGTATCAGCCGCAGGGAACCCAGTACGTTGTGGTGAACGCTCCGTACTGACGCGGCCGGCTGCTATGGGTTGAGCCGCGCCAGTCCTGCCTGACGATGCCGGCTCAGCCGCGCAGCGCTGCGGCGCACTCGCGCACCAGCGCCGGGCCGCGGTAGATCAGGCCGCTGTAGACCTGCACCAGCTTCGCGCCGGCGTCGATCTTGGCGCGCGCATCGGCGCCGCCGAAGATGCCGCCCACGCCGATGATCGGTACCGCGTCGCCGACCACGCCGTGCAGCGCGCGCACCACCCGGGTCGAGGCCTCGAACACCGGGCGGCCGGATAGGCCTCCGGCTTCCTCTGCATGCGGCAGGCCCTTGACCGCCTCGCGCGAGATGGTGGTGTTGGTGGCGATCACGCCGTCGATCTTGTGCCGCACCAGCGCGTCGCCGATATTGCCGATCTGGTCGGCATCCAGGTCCGGCGCGATCTTCAGCGCCAGCGGCACGTAGCGCTTGTGCTGGTCGGCCAGGCGCTGCTGCGCGTCCTTCAGCGTCGACAGCAGGCTGTCCAGCTCGCTCGCGCCTTGCAGCTGGCGCAGGTTCTTGGTGTTGGGCGACGAGATATTGACCGTCACGTAGCTGGCGTGCGGGTAGACGCGTTCCAGGCAGTAGAGGTAGTCATCGTTGGCGCGCTCGATCGGCGTATCGGCGTTCTTGCCGATGTTCAGCCCCAGCACGCCGCCCTCGGCCTTCCAGCGCGAGGCCCGCACATTGGCGACAAAGGCATCGACGCCGCCGTTGTTGAAGCCCATGCGGTTGATCAGCGCATCCGCTTGCGGCAGCCGGAACATGCGCGGGCGCGGGTTGCCCGCTTGCGCGCGCGGCGTGACCGTGCCCACCTCGATAAAGCCGAAGCCGAACGCGGCCAGCCCGTCGATATAGGCGCCGTCCTTGTCCAGCCCCGCGGCCAGGCCGACCGGGTTGGGGAAACGCACCCCCATGACCGTGCGCGGGTCGTCGGCAATCCTGTTGCCGATGCAGCCCGCCAGGCCCATGCGATGGGCGCGCAGCAGGTTGTTCAGCGTGAAATGGTGGGCGTCCTCGGCATCCATCGAGAACAGGGCGGGGCGAAACAGGGGGTAGAGCGCGTTGAGCACGGGGGGGCAGGGCAGAGTGAATACCAGGCCCGCATTGTAGCGGCTGGGCCGCATACCCGGTCAGTGCGCGGCCGGATGCCGCGACCCGGCTATTCCCGGGTGGATGCAGGCGCGGGGCTGCCCGCATCCCCGGCTTCGTCCTCGAACGCATGCCAGTGGTTGCCGGTCAGCACCTGCAGCGGCCGGAAGCGTGCCTTGTAGGCCATCTTGCGGCTGTCGGCGATCCAGTAGCCCAGGTAGAGGTGCGGCAGGCCCAGCTCGCGCGTCTGGCGGATCTGCCACAGGATGTTGTAGGTGCCATAGCTGGCGTTGCGTTCGAGCGGATCGTAGAAGGTGTAGACCGACGACAGCCCGTCGTCGAGCACGTCGATCATGCTGACCATGCGCAGGCGCCCGGCCTCGGGCGAGCCCGGCGGTTCGCGGAATTCCACCAGGCGCGAGTTGACGCGGCTCTGCAGCAGGAACTGTTCGTACTGGTCGCGGCTGTCCTGGTCCATGCCGCCGCCGGCGTGGCGCATCGACTGGTACAGCAGGTACAGCGAATAATGCTCTTCGACATAGGTTAGCGGCGCCACCAGTGCCTGCAGGTGCTGGTGGCGGCTCCAGGCGCGGCGCTGCGAGCGGTCCGGCACGAACTGGTCCACCACCACGCGGCATGGCGTGCAGGCGTGGCATTCGTCGCAATACGGTCGGTAGGTGAAGATGCCGCTGCGGCGAAAACCGGCGCGCACCAGGCGTGAATAGACGTCGGCATTGATCAGGTGCGCCGGGGTGGCGACCTGGGAGCGTGCCATGCGGCCGTCGAGATAGCTGCAAGCGTAGGGCGCCGTGGCATAGAACTGCAGCGCGGAGAGCGGAAGTTCCTTCAGCTTGCTCATGACTCAGGGGGCTCCGGGCGGGACGATGCGGCCGGACGCGCAGTCAGCGGGGCGTCCCGTGCCAGGTTTCAGCCGGCCGGCGCGGCTGGCGTCCCGGCCCAGCGCTCCAGCACCGATTTGTCGAACCGCCACGGACTGATCGCCGGCAGCGCCGTCGCCGCCCGCACATGGGCCACGAACTCTGCGCGGGGGATCGGGCGCGCACCCAGCGAGGCCAGGTGGTCGGTTTCCTGCTGGCAGTCTATCATCGCCACGCCGTGATTGCCGAGGAACGCGCACAGCGCCGCCAGCGCGATCTTTGAGGCATCGGTGCGGTGCGCGAACATCGATTCGCCGAAGAACATCCGGCCCAGCGCCACCCCATACAGGCCGCCCACGCGTTCGCCGCGGTACCAGCTTTCCACCGAATGGGCCATGCCGTTGCGGTGCAGCGTACCGTACGCGGCAATGATGTCGTCGGTGATCCAGGTGCCGTCCTGGCCGTCGCGCGGGGTGGTCGCGCAGGCGCGCATCACCGCCAGGAAGTCGTCGTCGACGCGGATCTCCCAGTCAGCGTCGCGCAGCACGCGGCGCAGGGTCTTGCGCAGGTTGAGCGAGACGCGCAGCGCCGGCGGGGGCAGCACCATGCGCGGATCGGTGCTCCACCACAGCACCGGCTGGCCGCTCGAATACCACGGGAAGATGCCCTGGCGGTACGCCAGCAGCAGCCGCTGGGGCGACAGGTCGCGGCTGGCCGCCAGCAGGCCGGGGGCTTCGGAATCGGGCCCGAGCGCCTCGTCAACCGGCGGAAACGGGTCTTGCGGGTCCAGCCAGGCAATCATGCGGGCTGCGCCGTAGGGCGATGCGCGGCGGCCGCGCCGCTCAGGGCGTGACCGTGGCCCGGCTGGTCAGCGGGCGCATGGGCTTGTCGATATCCAGGCTGTGCAGCCGGAAGCTGCCGTCCTGCAGCCGGCCGGCGGCGCGGTCGGCAAAGAAGCAGCGCAGGGTGTGGATCACGGTGGGGAACGCCAGTTCATCCCAGGGCACATCGGCCTCTTCGACCAGCTTGACCTCCAGGCTTTCCTCGCCGGGGGCGATATCCAGGTCGTCCAGCGTGGCCAGGTAGAAAAGATGCACCTGGTGCACATGCGGCACGTTCAGGATCGAGAACAGTTCTCCGACCTGCACGCGCGCGCCGGCTTCTTCCAGCGTCTCGCGCGAAGCAGCCTGCGCGGTGGTTTCGCCAATCTCCATGAAGCCCGCAGGCAGGGTCCAGAAACCGTAGCGTGGCTCGATGGCGCGCTTGCACAGCAGTATCTTGTCCTCCCACACCGGGATCGTGCCGACGACGTTGCGGGGATTGACGTAGTGGATGGTGCCGCAGTTGTCGCAAACACTGCGCGGGCGGTTGTCGCCGTCAGGCACGCGCAACACGACCGCATGACCACAGTTCGAGCAGAATTTCATGAGGGGCGTCCGGGAGGAATGGCGAAAGTGTATCACCCTCGGGGATGGGGCCGGCAGGGGTCAGGGTCTCTGGGTCGCTCGACTGTGGACACTCATGCATTTCGTTGCAGATCCCCAGGACCCTTGTTATGAAGATTCCATATGTGATTTAAGGCAACCCGTAAGGACAGCACTTGCATCGCGCGATAAAAATGTGTGATTTGCGTTCCACTGGAAAGGAGCGGCATTGTCACGGCAGACCAAGAACCGCCGACCTTGCGGGTACGTCCTCCACACAGCACCAGATATCCATGAGCGGGAGGAGGCGTAATGCCGGATATTCGCTATGCACTCCGGAATGGGGACAAGACGAGCCCCAACGGCGTGCTTATCGGGACCGGGCAGAGCTTCTTTCATCATGGCGTGACAGTAGGCGTCGAGGGGGATTATGCGACTTGTCCTGCCTGTAAAGCTGGGGGGCGGTGATGAACGATTGCTATCCCGCCTTCGATATTCACGGTAAGCAATTGCTTGTGAGCGGAGTCCGAGTCTATTGCAAATGTGAGACGAAGCCTTTCGTCTTGCCGTCGCAAATGGATTTCAGAATTGAAGTTGCACGGACGAGTATGGCATCCGTTTCGCCGGCACAACATATGTTGCTGCGCAAGCGAATGTAGATTCACCTGAGATTGTTGAGCAATACTTTGAAATTACCGATGAAGACGGGCAGCCAGTCGAAGGTTATCGCTACGATCTGTTTGTTGATGAACAACAGGTGGCTCGAAACCGGAATATATTAAACGGACGTACCATCGCTGTCGCGGGAAAGCACGATCTTCGGCTCGTTATGTGGCTGGACAAGACTGGGCAGGAGTGTGCATGCCAGAAAGGCTTGATGCCGAAACCCGCTTGCTGGCGGCCATTGCATATGGTGAGTCTTCAACGGCGGATGTATTCGAGGAGATGGCGGCTATCGCAAACGTAATGGTTCGTCAAAGCAAAGCTCGGGGGTACAGTACTATTTCTGGCTTTACTGCCAAGGAAAAATCTTTTTCGTTTGTGGTGACGGATGGCAATAAGCGATACAAGAAGCTGTATACAGCTAAGGAGGGGGAAATCGAAAAATCGCCGCCGATGTCCGATGCTGTGAAGGCCGCAAGGAATGCGTTGTCAGGTGGGGTGGATTATTCAAATGGCGCATATTTTTGGGATGGTGCGGATATAAAGTCGAATTACAAGAATCATTTCAAGGTTGGGCGAGGGATAAAGTTCACTGACTCGTCGCATAATATTTATGGAATTAAGGAGTCGCGGAAAGTGGTGAAGAAGGAGAAAACAACAAAGACGAAGGTAAATGGAAGGATCGAGGTCAAGAAGGAGGAGATCTGGCGCTACGATCATATCTGCGAGTCGACGGCAGCGTATGGCGGAACGATATTCTGGAGGCAAGCTCCGGACTACTTGAAATATACCCACTCAAAGGAGTATCTATGAAGAGGACGCTGGTATTTTTTGCTGGCGTGGTGTTGTCATCAGTTGCGGCGGCGCAAGTGCCGGAGTCAGTTGTGAATAGTTGCGTTCTGCTGCAGGGCGTAGATGCATCGACGACGTACCAGGAGCTCGGGGGCGACGGGATACTTATCGAGGATGACATGCCGGGTTATGTGATGCTCGTCTATCGACGCAATGGCGTTGATTTTGGATATGCATCGAGCAAGAAGAATTCGGGGACCTTTTGATAGTCGGACGGCAAAGAGCGTCCATCCTCGGTGCAAAGCGCGCAGGCACAGAGCGGCCGGAGAGATTCGAGCCCGCTCAAGCACTTTACGGGTTCGTTCAGCGGAAGGCTCGGAAGTATTTTTGCGTGGCGTCCACCTTTGAGGGGGTGGGGCGCAGCGGTTCATTTCAAAATGTACGGGCCGCGTATATCGCAGAGTTGACCGGCTCGCATGCTGCGCCGAGGATCAGGGCGCTCTACTATGCCGTGCGGGATATTCGGAAGATCAAAGCTGATGGCAGGGCCGTGCCCACAATGCCGTAGGCACCGCACACCAGGGCCGCCCGCTTCTCGGAGGAGAAGGCGCCGGAACGCGAAGCCTCGCTTCCTGCATGTGACAGAAAACAAAAAACCCGCCGGAGGCGGGTTTTATCTGCTTGGACGGTACCGCTGATACGCATCATGCGGTTGGTTGCGGGGGCAGGACTTGAACCTGCGACCTTCGGGTTATGAGCCCGACGAGCTGCCAACTGCTCCACCCCGCGTCCGTCGAAGAAAAGATTATATGGCATCTGGTTGCGCAATGCAACACCTGTTTAAAAATACCTTCCAGCGGTGCGCATTGCCGCCTGCCATAACGATTAGATCGCCGGCACGGGGCAGAGGTTCAGCCCTTGCCAGTGCTATCGGTTGTGCGCTGCCACAGCGCGGCCTCGAACTCGAAGCTGTCGCGTTGCTGCAGGTCGTCGCGCTGCCAGATCACGCGGTCGCGGCGCACCGTCAGCATCCAGGTGGTGGTGGCCAGCGGCGCCGGGTGTGAGAACGCGCGCGGGGTCAGCACCGCGCCGCAGGGGCCATGCCGGGGATCGCGCACGGAGGTGTAGCGGATCATGCCAAGGCCGGCCTCGCGCGCGATGCGGCCGAAGGCCTGGCAGGGCTCGTGGTGGTCGGGGTCGGTCCAGGTGGCGTGGTCCTGGTCGAACGGCGGTGTGTCCAGTGCCACGCCCCAGGTGTCGACGCGCACTTCGAACAGCGTCTGCGCGCGGGCGTCGATGCGCGGCAGCGCGGGGCTGTCGTTGAGGAAGCGCCAGCGCCAGTAGCCGAGTTCGGCGCAGGCGGTGCGGATCTCGTTGGCGCCGTAGAACACGCCCGGATCCTGGCTGGCGCGAAAGCGCGAGCCCCAGGGCGAGGGCGGATAGCGGAACGGGGTGAACAGCAGGTAGTGCAGGTGGCGTGCCTCGGCGGGCACTGCTGGTTTGCCGGCGTCGAGCACGGCTTCCAGCACAGCCTGTTCTTCCAGGCTGTCGACCAGCGGCATGGTGGATACGACGTGCTGGGCCTCCACCGCCCGCCACAGCGTGAGCGCGAACTGCCTGCGCTCAGATGCGACCGCGGGTGGCGTCCAGGTAGTGAACGACACGGACCAGACCTTCCGTTGTGCGGATCATTTCAAGGGGCTTGCCGCCCAGCGCCAGGTTTTCATTGGTCAGCCACAGCCGGGCCTGGTCGCCGTGGCCCAGGATGGCATCGAGCGATCGGAACAGGCGCACGAACAGAACACCGAATTCCCACTCCTTGCGGTGCGCATCGAGCACATAGCCGCCAGATGCCATGCGCGATACCGATGCCGTGCTGATGCCCAGCACGCTTGCCACCACCGCCTGGCTGATGCCGAGGAAGCCGGCGGCGCGCATCACCGCCTTGGTCAGCGTGGTGCCGGGGTCGGGGCCGCCGGCGGGATCGGTTTCCGGAATCCGCCTGGATTGCATCGCCATCACTCCTGTTTCTTCAGAAATATTATAGGCGATGCATTTCAGAAGGGAAGCGATTGCTGAAAAGCCAGCAAACTACGGCGGCGTCAGTAGGTCTCGATATGGAGCCGGCCCTCCGCTTTCATTGCGGCCTCGATCTCCGGCCACGCGTGCCCGGCGCCGGCGCACACCACTTCGAATGCCTCGAGCACGCCTGCCTCCATGCCCTTCAGTCCGCAGATATAGACATGGCCGTTGGGATCGGCCAGCAGCGCGGCGGCGCTGTCCGCGGCATCGCGGATCGCGTCCTGCACGTAGCGGCGCGGCGCGGCGGGATCGCGCGAGAAGGCGAAATGGATGTCGAGGAAGTCCTTGGGCAGCTTCAGCAGAGGGCCGAAGTAGGGCAGTTCGTTGGCGTTGCGCGCACCGAAGAACAGCTGCCGGCGCCCGCCGAAGTGCGCCATGTTGCGGCGCATGCGCTCGGTCATGGCGCGCATCGGGGCTGAGCCCGTGCCGGTGCAGATCATCATGATGCTGGCCTCGGCATGGTTGGGCATCAGGAAGGTCGATCCGAACGGCCCCACCACCTGTACGCTGTCGCCCTTGGCCAGGTCGCACAGGTAGTTGGACGCGACGCCCCGCACCGGCTTGCCGTCGTGGTCCTGGTCGACCCGTTTGACGGTCAGCGCCAGGTTGTTGTAGCCCGGGCGCTCGCCGTCGCGTGGGCTGGCCACCGAGTACAAGCGGATGTAGTGCGGCTTGCCCGACGCATCCGTGCCGGGCGGCACGATGCCGATCGACTGGCCTTCCAGGATCGGGAAGAAGTGCGTGCCGAAATCCAGCACGATATGGTGGATGTCGCTGGATGCGTCCTCGGCGGTCAGCCGGTAGTTGCCGGCCACGGTCGCCGTGACCGGCGCGCGCGCGCCATGCAGGTTCACATAGGGATGGGCCGCCGACCACGGCGCACGCGGCGAGGTGTGGCGGCTGGTTTCCACGGACTGGATGGCGGCGTCGGGCGCGGCGCCGGTTGCGGTGCCGCCGCTGAGGGTTGCCTGCGGCGCGTCACCCAGGTCGGCCAGTTCCGGCAGCGGCACTTCGGCCGGCAACTCGTCCCACAGCAGTTGCGCCTCGATCGGGTAGGCCTGGCCGCGCAGCATGGTGCGCCAGTTGTCGATGGCGCCGGTCGGGCAGGGCGACAGGCAGGCGTTGCAGCCGTTGCACACGTCCGCCCTGACCACGTAGTTGCGGTCGTCGTGGGTGATGGCATCGATCGGGCAGGTGTCCTCGCAGGTATTGCAGCGGATGCAGATTTCCGGATCGATCAGGTGCTGCTTGATGATGTCGGGGGCGCCCATGGCGTGTCTCCGGTGGCTCCTGGCCTGTCCTTGTGGTTCTGGTTCAGTTGAAACGGACGTACTCGAAATCCATTGGCTGGCGGTTGATGCCCACCGCAGGCGGCGCGATCCAGTTGGCGTACTTGCCCGGCTCCACCACGCGGCCCATCAGCGAGGCAACAAAGGCGCGGTCTTCATCGGTGGCCAGCCACTTGCGTTCGTTGGCCTTCCATTCGGCTTCGGAAATCAGCTGGCCCTCGGGCGAGACGTGCACATTGGCCAGCGTGCCGATCTTGCGGTTGAAGGCCTTGTGCGGCACGGTCAGGCGGAACGCGATGCCGGCCTTTTCGATGACCTTGTTCCAGCGCGCCACGCCGCCCATGCTGTCCTTGATGTAGTCGTCGCGCAGCACTTCATTAAGCGCATTGAGCATCGGCACCTCGCGCTCGCCCAGGTGGCCGTCGCGCACTTCCAGCACGCGGTAGACATCGCTCTTGAGCAGGTGGTCGTCGGCGCGCTTGCCTTCCTCGAAGCGGCCCTTCAGGCCGGCGCTGTAGAAGGTGGCGGCGTTGGACGACTGGTCGGCGCCGAACAGGTCGATGGTGACGCTGTAGTGGAAGTTCAGGTAGCGCTGGATGGTCTCCAGGTCGATCACCCCCGCGGCGCGCACTTCGGCTGGGTCTTCGATGCCGCGTTCGCGCATCACCTCGCAGGTGCGCTGGAGCACGCGCGACACGCCGGATTCACCCACGAACATATGGTGCGCTTCCTCGGTCAGCATGAAGCGCGTGGTGCGCGCCAGCGGATCGAAGCCGGACTCGGCCAGCGCGCACAGCTGGAACTTGCCGTCGCGGTCGGTGAAGTAGGTGAACATGAAGAACGCCAGCCAGTCCGGCGTGCGCTCGTTGAAGGCGCCGAGGATGCGCGGGTTGTCCTGGTCGCCGGAGCGGCGCTCCAGCAGCGCCTCGGCTTCCTCGCGGCCGTCGCGGCCGAAATAGCGGTGCAGCAGGTACACCATCGCCCACAGGTGGCGGCCTTCCTCCACATTGACCTGGAACAGGTTGCGCAGGTCGTACAGGCTCGGCGCGGTCAGGCCCAGGTGGCGCTGCTGCTCGACCGAAGCAGGCTCGGTGTCGCCCTGCGTCACGATGATGCGGCGCAGGTTGGCGCGGTGCTCGCCCGGCACGTCTTGCCAGGCGGCTTCGCCCTTGTGCTCGCCAAAGTGGATCCTGCGCTCGGGGTCGGCCGGCTGCAGGAAGATGCCCCAGCGGTAGTCCGGCATCTTGACGTGGTCGAAGTGCGCCCAGCCCGATGGATCGACCGACACCGCGGTGCGCAGGTAGACATCGAAGTTGTGCGAGCCGTCCGGCCCCATGTCGCGCCACCAGTCGAGGAACGCCGGTTGCCAGTGTTCCAGCGCGCGCTGCAGCGCGCGGTCGTCGGACAGGTTGACGTTGTTGGGGATCTTCTGGCTGTAGTCGATGCTCACGTGCTGTCTCCTTGTTGTCTGGCGGGGGGCGGGGGCTATACCCGGTCCCAGTCGAAGCGTGCCTTGTTGCCGCTGCCGAAGACCTTCAGCGCGCCGTTCTCGCCGACGGCGTTGGGGCGCTGGAAGATCCAGTTCTGCCATACGGTCAGGCGGCCGAAGATGCGCGTTTCCATGGTCTCGGCGCCGCCGAAGCGCAGGTTGGCTTCCATCCCGGTCAGTGCATCCGGCGACAGGCTGGCGCGTTCTTCCAGGGCGATGCGGATTTCGTCCTCCCAGTCGATATCGTCGGGCGCGGCGGTGATCAGCCCGAGCGAGTCGGCGCTGAGCGCATCCAGCGGCGCGCCGATGTGCTCGCGCACCGCGGTGAGCGCGGCCTCGTCGCCATAGAAGCGCGCCGCCAGCCGGGTTTGCCCATTGGGCATGGGGTAGTGGCCGAAGTTGAGCGCGGAGGCGAACACGCGCGGCGCGTCGTCTGGGGCGTCGGGCAGGTGCAGCATGTAGCTGCGGTCGGCGGCCAGCGCCAGTTCCAGCAGCGTGCCGGCAAAGCAGGAATCGGCTTCGATCAGCGCGATCAGGCTGCGCGACGACACATCCAGCCGCGCCAGCGTGCGGCGCAGCATGCCGATGGTCTCGCGCACGAACCAGTGGCCGGCATGCGCCTGCAGCAGCGCATCGGCGGCCAGCACCGCGGCCGCGTCGCCATCGGTCTTGAGCACCCAGATGCCGATATCCAGATGGTTGGCGCGCAGCGTCAGGATGGCGTCGTCGAGCTCGCGCGCCATCTTCAGCGGCCACCATTGCGCGCCGGCCGCGACCACCCCGGCGAGATCCGCGGGCTGGTGCTTGTCGGGCCCGAATACGGTCAGCGTGGCCTTGCGCGCCGCGGCATCGACATGCACGCGCACGGTCTCGTAGCGGTAGCCGTCGGGCTCGATGGTGCGCGACAGTGGTGTCAGCGTGATGCCGTGGTGGCCCTGTGGCCGGTCGCTGGTGGCCGCCAGCGCCGCCGCGCGCTCGGCGATATGCTCGGCAAAGCGCGCCGGCTTGACCACTTCGTCAACCAGCTTCCAGTCCTTGGCACGCTGGCCGCGCACGCCTTCCGTGGTGGTGCAGAAGATGTCCGCGTGGTCGCGGCGCACGTGGCGCTTGTCGGTCACGCGGGTCAGGCCGCCGGTGCCGGGCAGCACGCCCAGCAGCGGCACCTCGGGCAGGCTTACCGCGGACGAGCGGTCGTCGACCAGCACGATCTCGTCGCACGCCAGCGCCAGTTCATAGCCGCCGCCGGCGGTGGTGCCGTTGCAGGCGGCAATGAACTTCAGCCCCGAGTGCCGGCTGGCATCCTCGATGGCATTGCGGGTCTCGTTGGTGAACTTGCAGAAGTTGACCTTCCACGCATGCGACGACAGCCCCAGCATGAAGATATTGGCGCCCGAGCAGAAGATGCGGTCGCGCGCGCTGGTCAGCACCACGGTGCGCACTTCGGGATGCTCGAAGCGGATGCGCTGCAGCGCGTCGTGCAGTTCGATATCGACGCCGAGGTCGTAGGAATTGAGCTTCAGCGCGTAGCCGGGGCGCAACCCTCCTTCCTCGTCGACGTCCATCGCCAGGGTGGCGACGGGGCCGTCGAAACTCAGTTTCCAGTGGCGGTACTGGTCGGGATGACGCTCGAAGGTGATGGGTGCGTCTGACGGGGCTGACTGGTCAGGGCGCAGTGGGGCGGTTGCCGGCGCGGACATGGCTGTCTCCTGAATGCACTATAGTGCCTTGCGGCTTTTGATGAAATATAGTGCATGGAGGCGGCCGGCGCAATGTCTTTGTCACCCGCGCGGCCGGCGGCGTAGTCAGGCGCCGGCCGCCTGGAGCTGGGCGCGCAACTGCTGCAGCGAGGCGGCGGCGTCCTGGCCACTGGTGTCGATCGAGATATCGGCGCGGTCATAGAGCGGCGCGCGAGCCTGCAGGATGCGGCGCAGGTCGGCCATAGCCTCGCGGTTGCCTTCCATCGGCCGCATGTCGCCCTGGGCTACCACGCGCGCCATGTGCTCCTCCGGCGAGGTGCGCACCCAGATGGTATAGCACTGCGACAGCAGCAGGTTGAAGGTGGCCGGTTCAGAGACCAGGCTGCCCGGCGTGGCCAGCACCAGGCGGTCGTGCTCGCGCAGGGTGCGCTCCAGTGCGCGCATTTCGTAGCGGCGGTAGGCCGCCTGGCCGTAGAGCGAATGGATTTCCGACAGGCTGGCGCCGGCTTCCTGCTCGATCACGGTGTTCAGTTCGACAAAGGGCACGTCCCTGGCCGCTGCCAGCGCGCGGCCCAGGGTCGATTTGCCGGCGCCGCGCAGGCCGATCAGCGCGATGCGGCGGTGTCGCGCATCGCCGGACTCTGCCGGGGCCAGTGCATGGCGGCAGGCTTCACGCACGCGCGCCAGCTCGCCCGCGGGCAACTGCGCCAGCCATTGCACCATCTGCGCAAATTCGGTGGCCTGCTCGCCGTTCAGGCCGTCCACTTCGGCCAGCACCACCGGCAGCGGCACGTCGAGCGCGCGCGCCACCTGGCGCAGCAGCAGCACCGACGCATTGCCGGTGCCGGTTTCCAGGTTGGCCAGGTAGCGCTCGGACACGCCGGCGCCGCGCGCCAGGTCCTTGCGCGACATGCCGCGCGAGGCCCGCAGCGAACGGATGCGCTCGCCCAGCAGCGTCAGGTAGGGGTCGCGCTCGGCGTTGGCGGCTGCGGCGGGCGCATCCCCGGCGGGGCGCGTGTCGGCTTCGGTCTCGTTGGCGGGCAGCGGGGCGGGATCGCGGCGCATGGTGGTGGTTTCGGGTTGGCCGGCAGAAAAAGCAAGGGCGCATTATACGAGCAGCCTTGGTGCGCCAAGTGGCGCGGCAGGCAGTCGCTTCGATAAAGTCTGTCCTATAGTGCATCCCCTCGCTTGCATAATAGTTGATATGAAATAAAATGCATCAACAAGCGGATGCCGGCATGCACGTTGGCGGACATCGGCAAGCAGAACAGCGACTGGACTGACGCTGGCGCGGCGCCCATGGCCCGCGGCGCGACACCAAGGAGTGGAGACAATGACGCCCCCCAATACCGCCGCCGGCATGCCAGCGGCAGCATCGCCCGTGCCGCCGGCTGTTCCACCCGCTACCGATGCCGTGGCGGCACTGCCCACCTGCTACAACGCCGCCGAGGACCTGCTGTCGCGCAATCTCGAGGCCGGGCGCGGGGCCAGGACAGCCTACATCGACGACACCGCCTCGCTGACTTATGCCGAGCTCGATGCCCGTGCCCGCCGCTTTGCCGGCGCGCTGCGCGACGCGGGCTTGCGCCAGGAAGAGCGGCTGCTGCTGTGCGCGCTCGATACCATTGATTTCCCCACGGTATTTCTCGGCTGCCTGCTGGCGGGTGTGGTGCCGGTGGCGGTCAATACCCTGCTGACCGCGGACGATTACGCCTACATGCTTGGCCACAGCGGCGCGCGCGCCGTGGTGGTGTCGGAGCCGCTGCTGCCGGTGATGAAGGCCGCCATCGACAAGAGCGGGCTGGCGCCGATGGTGATCCAGGCGGCGCCGCATGCCGACGGCGCGCCGGCATGCAGCGTGGGCGCGATGCTGGCGCGCACGCGTTCTCCCGCGCAGGCCGTGCGCAGCGGCCCGGACGACATGGCGTTCTGGCTGTATTCGTCGGGCTCGACCGGACGGCCCAAGGGCACCGTGCACACACATGGCAACCTGTTCCATACGGCTGACCTGTATGCGCGCCAGGTGCTGGGCATCCGGGAGGACGACGTGGTGTTCTCGGCCGCCAAGCTGTTCTTTGCCTATGGGCTGGGCAATGCGCTGACTTTTCCGATGTCGGTCGGGGCCACTACCGTGCTGATGTCCGAGCGGCCCACGCCGGCAGCCGTGTTCAGGCGGCTGCGCGAGCAGCGGCCCACAGTGTTCTGCGGCGTGCCCACGCTGTTTGCGGGCATGCTGGCGGCGCCTGAGCTGCCGCCGCGCGCCGAGGTGGCGTTGCGTGTATGCACCTCCGCCGGCGAGGCCCTGCCGCGCGATATCGGCGAACGCTTCCTAGCGCATTTTGGCTGCGACATCCTGGATGGCATCGGCTCCACCGAGATGCTGCATATCTTCCTGTCGAACCGGCCGGGCGAGGTGCGCTACGGCACCACCGGCAAGCCCGTGCCTGGCTACGCGCTGAAGCTGCTGGACGAGCGCGGCGAGCCGTGCGCGCCCGGCGAGATCGGCGACCTCTATATCAAGGGCCCCAGTGCCGCGCTGATGTACTGGTGCAACCGCGACAAGAGCCGCGATACCTTCGTCGGGGAATGGACGCGCAGCGGCGACAAGTACCTGTGCGATGCCGATGGCTACTACACCTATGCCGGCCGCAGCGACGACATGCTCAAGGTCGGCGGCATCTACGTGTCGCCGTTCGAGGTCGAGGCCGCGCTGGCGCAGCACCCGGCCGTGCTGGAGGCGGCGGTGATCGGCGTCACCGATGCCGACGAACTGGTCAAGCCCAAGGCCTTTGTCGTGCTGCGGCCCGGCCAGCAATGGCATGACGGCATGGCGGCGGAACTGCAGGCCTTTATCAAGTCGCGCCTCGCGCCATACAAGTACCCGCGCCAGATCGAATGCGTGCCCGAACTGCCCAAGACCGCGACCGGCAAGATCCAGCGCTTCCGCCTGCGCCAGCGCGAGCAGGCTGCGCGGGAGGCGGCGCAATGAAGCGCCCGCAGCTTCTGGACATTCCTTCTGAACCGATGCAAGACAACAACGTGCCCATGCAAAGCAGCCTGGTGGAAATCCCCTTCGACAAGCGCCGTATCCGGATCGAGTACCAGTGGCTGCGGCCTGAACGCGCGCAGCGCCCGCTGGTGGTGTTCCTGCATGAGGGGCTGGGCTCGGTCAGCATGTGGCGCGATTTCCCGCGCGATTTTTGCGAGGCCGGCGACTATCGCGGCCTGGTGTTCTCGCGCTACGGCTACGGAGGTTCGACGCCGCGGCCGCACGACGAAAAATGGCGTCCCGACTTCATGCATCGCCAGGCACGCGAGGCGCTGCCCGCTTTGTTCGACGCACTCGACATCGGTCCCGGCCGCACGCACGGCATGCCCTGGCTGCTGGGCCACAGCGACGGCGGCTCGATCGCGCTGATCCACGCCGCCAGCTTTCCGCAGGCGGTTGCCGGCATCACCGTGCTGGCGCCGCATATCGTGGTGGAAGACCTGTCGGTGCGCAGCATCGCGGGCACGCGCCAGGCTTACCTGGAAACCGACCTGCGCCAGCGGCTGGCGCGCCATCATGACGACGTCGATTCGGCCTTCTGGGGCTGGAACGATATCTGGCTCGACCCCGGATTCCGCCAGTGGGACCTGCGTCCGCTCCTGTCCGGGCTGCGCTGCCCCGTGCTGGCGGTGCAGGGCGAGGACGACGAATACGGCACCATGGCGCAGATCGAGGGTATCCATCGATATGCCCCCCAGACCACCTTGCTTAAACTCGCGCGATGTGGACATTCGCCACATCGCGACCAAAAAGATCCGTTGACGCTGGCCGCGGTTCGGCATATAAACGCATATACTTCAAACCTAAAATAATTCGGCTTCCCGCCTGTTGCGAAGGGTCCTCACGGTGCATGCGCCGGCGCGGGACACGGCAAGGGCAGGGGTGACCGGCAACGGTTCAGCGAGCCACCGGCTTGACCACCAGGAGACACCATGCGTCGCTTCACCTCGCGCAGGCTTGCGCCTGCCTGCCTTGCCGTCGCCACCGTCTTTGCCATGGCCGGCGCGTCCGCGCAGCCGGCGGCCCCCGCACCCGCTGCGCCGGGGGGCAAGATCAAGGTCGGCTTCATGCTGCCGTACACCGGCACCTACGCGGCCCTGGGTACGGCCATCGAAAACGGCTTCCGCATGTACGTGCAGCAGCAGGGCGGCAAGCTCGGCGGACGCGACATCGAGTATTTCAAGGTCGACGATGAATCCGATCCGGCCAAGGCGCCGGAGAACGCCACCAAGCTGGTCAAGCGCGACCAGGTCGACGTGGTGGTCGGCACGGTGCATTCGGGCGTGCAGATGGGCATCGTCAAGGTGGCCAAGGAGAACAACACGCTGCTGATCATCCCCAATGCCGGCGTGGACGAGGCCACCGGTCCGCTGTGCGGCCCCAATATCTTCCGCACCTCGTTCTCGAACTGGCAGCCGGGCTACGCCATGGGCCAGGTGCTGGGCGAGCGCGGCCTGAAGAAGGTGGTGACGCTGACCTGGAAATACGCCGCCGGCGAACAGTCGGTGAAGGGCTTCAAGGAGGCGTTCGAGGCCAAGGGCGGCAAGGTGGTGAAGGAACTGAACCTGCCGTTCCCCAATGTCGAGTTCCAGGCGCTGATCACCGAAGTGGCGTCGCTCAAGCCTGACGCCGTGTTCGTGTTCTTTGCCGGCGGCGGCGCGGTCAAGTTCGTCAAGGACTGGGCTGCGGCGGGGCTCAAGGACAAGATCCCGCTGTACGGCTCGGGCTTCCTGACCGACGGCACGCTCGAGGCACAGGGCAACGCCGCGCAGGGGCTGGAAACCACGCTGCACTACGCCGATGGCCTGACCAACCCGCGCGACAAGAATTTCCGCCTGGACTACGCCAAGACCTACAAGCTGCAGCCCGACGTGTACGCAGTGCAGGGCTACGATGCCGCCCAGCTGCTGGCGGCCGGCGCCACGGCGGTGAAGGGCGACATGACGCGCAAGGCCGACCTGTACAAAGCCATGGGCGCGGCCAGGATCGACAGCCCGCGCGGCGCCTTCACGCTGTCCAAGGCGCATAACCCGGTGCAGGACTTCTACCTGCGCAAGGTCGACGGGCGCGAGAACAAGGTCAGCTCGGTGGCGGTGAAGGCGCTGGCTGATCCAGCGCGCGGTTGCCGGCTGTAAGGCCATCCCGGCCTGTCGGTTTGCGCCCCTCTCCCGCTTGCCGGAGAGGGGCGGGGGAGAGGGCAGAAGCCCCCACGAAGTGAAGGCCTTCGCATCCCGCAAGCGCCGGACCTCTCCCCAACCCCTCTCCCGCGCGCGGGAGAGGGGAGCCTGCCACCGGCATGTGTGGCGCTGTAGGTAATTTGGTGCATTACCCCGCATGGATATCGTTTCCTTCCTGATCCAGTGCCTGAACAGCGTGCAGTACGGCCTGCTGCTGTTCCTGGTGGCCAGCGGCCTGACGCTGATCTTCGGCATCATGGGCGTGATCAATCTCGCCCACGGCAGCTTCTACATGCTGGGCGCCTACCTGGCCTTCACGCTCGCCGGCCTGACCGGCAACCTGTTCATCGCCATCCCGCTCGGCATCGTGCTGGCGGTGGCATTCGGCTACGTGCTGGAATGGGCCTTCTTCAGCTACCTGTATGAGCGCGACCACCTGCAGCAGGTGCTGATGACCTACGGCCTGATCCTGGTGTTCGAGGAGTTGCGCAGCATCCTGGTCGGCGATGACGTGCACGGCGTGCAGGTGCCTGCGCTGCTGGACGGCGCGTTGGCGATCGGCAACGACATGACCTATCCGGTGTACCGCCTCTTTATCTCCGCGATATGCCTGGTGGTGGCCCTGGCGATGTACTACGTGATCCGGCGCACCCGGCTGGGCATGATGATCCGCGCCGGCGCCACCAACCGCGAGATGGTGCAGTCGCTGGGCATCAACATCACGGTGCTGTACCGCTTCGTGTTCGCGCTGGGCGTGGCGCTGGCGGTGCTGGCCGGCATGATCGCCGCGCCGGTGTCGTCGGTCTATCCGGGCATGGGCGCGCAGGTGCTGATCGTCTGCTTCGTGGTGGTGGTGATCGGCGGCATCGGCTCGGTCAAGGGCGCGCTGGTGGCGTCGCTGCTGCTGGGTTTCGTCGATACCTTCGGCAAGGTGTTCTGGCAGGAGGCGGCCGGCGTGCTGATCTACCTGCTGATGGCGGTGATCCTGCTGTGGAAGCCGCAGGGGCTGTTCAAGGCAGGATGACATGAATCCGACGACATTGCCGGCGCGCCGGCACTCCTCGCGCAACACCACGCTGGCCACCGGG
This sequence comes from Cupriavidus sp. FW306-1B-F12B, assembly GCF_058781795.1. NCBI lineage: Bacteria > Pseudomonadati > Pseudomonadota > Betaproteobacteria > Burkholderiales > Burkholderiaceae > Cupriavidus > Cupriavidus sp. FW306-1B-F12B. The sequence goes on along the minus strand of NZ_JBYSXC010000013.1, from coordinate 163,339 downwards.
CTGGGTTGGCTGGTGGCGTTCGCGGTGCTGGCGGCACTGCCGCTGCTGCTGACCGCGGACAGCAACAAGTTCTACATCGAGCTGCTCAGCAAGGTGATGATCATGGCGATCTTCGCGCTGTCGCTGCAGCTGCTGATCGGCTACACCGGGCTGGTCAGCCTGGGCCATGCCGCGTACTTCGCCATGGCGGCGTATGCCACCGCAGTACTGGCGCCGCAGGCCGGGCCGGGCAACGGCTGGCTGCTGCTGGCGGGGGCGCTGGCCGCATCCGCGTTGTTGGCGCTGGTGGTTGGGGCGCTGGTGCTGCGCACCCGCGGTGTGTATTTCATCATGGTGACGCTGGCGTTCGCGCAGATGGTGTATTTCGTCTTCCACGACACCAAGATCGCGGGCGGCAGCGATGGCACCTATATCTACTTCCGGCCGGAATTCCCGGTGCCCGGCGAGCACCTGCTGACGGTCAACGACCCCACGCATTTCTACTGGCTGGTCTGGCTCGGGCTGGTGCTGACGGTGGCGGTGCTGGCGCTGGTGCTGCGCTCGCGCTTCGGGCACGCGCTGGTCGGCATCCGCCACAACGAGCAGCGCATGCGCGCGGCCGGCTATGCCACTTACCGCTACCAGCTTGGCGCCTTTGTCGCGGGCGGGATGCTGGCGGGACTGGCTGGGTTTCTGTATGCGATCCAGTTTGGCTTCGTCAATCCGGAGATCGCGTCGTGGCACCAGTCCGGCAACGCCATGCTGATGGTGATCCTGGGCGGCGTGGGCAGCCTGGCCGGCGCGGTGCTGGGCGCGTTCTCGTTCGTGCTGCTGGCCGAGTGGTTCAGTACGCTGACCAAGCACTGGCAGCTGCTGATGGGCGGCTTCATCATCGTCGCGGTGGCGCTGCTGCCGCGCGGGCTGGTCAGCCTGCCGTCGGTGTTGCGGCACGGCCGCCGCGGGCGCCGCAATGGCGATGCCGGCACCGGCACGGATGAGCCCGCGGGCACTGCGGACAGCCGCAGCGAAGGACGCCGCAATACGGAGGCCGCATGACATCGCAAGGAATCCCGATCCTGCAGGCGCAGCAACTGACCCGGCGCTTTGGCGGCCTGACCGCCGTGGCGGGCGTCGACCTGTCGCTGTCTCTGCATGAGATCCATGCCGTGATCGGCACCAACGGCGCGGGCAAGTCCACGCTGATCAATATGCTGTCCGGCGAACTGCCGCCGTCGTCCGGCCGCCTGCGCCTGAAGGGCGAGGACGTCACCGGCTGGTCGCAGCCGCGGCTGGCGCGCCATGGGGTGGGGCGCAGCTACCAGCGCAACAATATCTTCCTGCCGCTGACGGTGCGCGAAAACTGCCGGCTGGCCGCGCAATCGCGCGCGCAGCGTGCGTGGCGGCTGTGGGAAAGCGCCCAGGGCTGCCGCACCAGCGCCACGCTGGCCGACGAGGCGCTGGAGCGGGCCGGCCTGGCGCCGCTGGCGGACCGGCTTGCCAGCGACCTGGCCCATGGCCAGAAGCGGCAGCTGGAGGTGGCAATGTGCCTGGCCACGCAGCCGGTCGCATTGCTGCTGGACGAGCCGCTGGCCGGCATGGGCGCGGAAGAGTCGGCGCGGATGCTGGCGCTGCTGCGCGGCCTGCGCGAGGGCCACGCCATCCTGCTGGTCGAGCATGACATGGACGCGGTGTTCTCGGTTGCCGACCGCATCACCGTGATGGTCAACGGCGCCGTGATTGCCACGGGCAGCCCCGAGGCGATCCGGACCAACCACGAGGTCCAGGTCGCCTACCTGGGCGAGGAAGAGAGCGAGCCCGCATGAACGCACCGATCAATTCGCCGATGATCGAGGCCACCGGCATCAATGCCTGGTATGGCTCAAGCCACGTGCTGCGCGACGTCGACTTCACCGTGGGCGTGGGCGAAACGGTCGGGCTGCTGGGCCGCAACGGCATGGGCAAGAGCACGCTGCTGCGCACGCTGCTGGGCCATGTGCGCCAGCGCCAGGGGCAGATCCGCGTGGCCGGCCGCGACGTCTCGCGCGCGCAGCCGTTCGAGGTGGCGCGCCTGGGCGTGGCCTACGTGCCGGAGGGCCGCGGCATCTTCCCCAGCCTGTCGGTGCGCGAAAACCTGCTGATGGCCGCGCGCAAGGGCTGTAACGGCCGCAACGACTGGGACGAGGCGCGCGTGCTCGACCTGTTCCCGCGCCTGAAGGAACGCCTGTCCCATGGCGGCCAGCAGTTGTCCGGCGGCGAGCAGCAGATGCTGTCCATCGGCCGCGCGCTGATGACCAATCCCGACTGCCTGGTGCTGGACGAGGCCACCGAAGGGCTGGCCCCGCGCATCGTGCGCGAGATCTGGGAGGTCATCGCCACCGTGCGCGGCACCGGCATCGCCTCGGTCGTGGTCGACCGCAATTTCCGCTCGGTGCTGGCGCATGCCGACCGTGCCGTGGTGCTGGAGAAGGGCCGGGTGGTGATGGCCGGCCCCGCGTCGGACCTTGCCGGCAAGCCCGAAGCCCTGGACCGCTACCTGGGTGTTTGAGATGGAAAGCGCCGCATAAGGCGCTTATGTTGTCATGCCGCAACGCCGCTTGCAGGCGCAAGGACACGCTGTTTTGCTCTCCCAGGGCTTGACCATCCGCCGCTTCCCTCCCATCCTTGCGAAGTCACGAAAGCGGCATCCCTGTTTGCCGCAGTGGTCGATAGTCGACAGTTCATCTAGAATTGCGCGCGTTTGTGCAATGCAATAAGAACCGCAAGCAGAACCGGAAACGGGCGCAGCAAGCTGTTGCGCTGGATGGGACCGGGCCGCGGCAGAGCCAACAAACCTGCCGGCGACCTGGTCGAGCAGACCCAATTTCATGACCCAATCCACAACCAGCCATTATTTTGTCGAGAGCCCGAGCACGCGCGCCCTGGTGCTCGGCGCGGTAGGCGTCGTCTTCGGCGACATCGGCACCAGCCCGCTGTATGCCCTCAAGGAGTGCTTCAGCAAGGAGCACGGCATCATGTTCAGCCCGGAGGCCGTGCTGGGCATTATCTCGATGCTGTTCTGGGCCATGATCATCGTGGTCTCGATCAAGTACGTGGTCTTCGTGATGCGGGCCGACAACGACGGCGAAGGCGGCGTGCTGGCGCTGATGGCACTGGTGCTGCGCACCGTGGCACCACGCTCCGGCAAGGCCAGGATGCTGATGATGCTGGGCATCTTCGGCGCCTGCATGTTCTACGGTGACGCGGTCATCACGCCGGCGATCTCGGTACTGTCGGCGGTGGAAGGGCTGGAGATCGCCGCGCCGCAGCTGTCGCAGTTCGTGATACCGATCACACTGGTGATCCTGGCGGCGCTGTTTCTGATCCAGCGCCACGGCACCGCCACCATGGGCAAGCTGTTCGGGCCGATCATGACCGCCTGGTTCCTGGCGCTGGGTGCGCTGGGGATCTACCAGCTGGTGCAGGCGCCTGAAATCCTGAAGGCGGTCAACCCGTACTACGCGGTCACCTTCCTGGTGGAGCATGCGCTGCAGGCCTTTATCGTGCTGGGCTCCGTATTCCTGGTGCTGACCGGGGCGGAGGCGCTGTACGTCGATATGGGCCACTTCGGCGCGCGCCCGATCCGCATCGGCTGGTTCGCGCTGGTGATGCCCTGCCTGATGCTGAACTACTTTGGCCAGGGCGCGATGCTGCTGCACAACCCGGCCGGCGCCGAGAACCCGTTCTACCTGATGGTGCCTGAGCTGCTGCAGATCCCGATGGTGCTGCTGGCCACCTGCGCCACCGTGATCGCCTCGCAGGCGGTGATCTCCGGTGCATTCTCGCTGACCAGCCAGGCGATCCAGCTGGGCTTCCTGCCGCGCATGCGCGTGCGCTACACCTCGGCTGCCGAGATCGGCCAGATCTACCTGCCGGTGATCAACTGGCTGCTGCTGGTGCTGGTGATCGGCGTGGTGATCTCGTTCAAGAAGTCAGAGAACCTGGCCGCCGCCTACGGCATCGCCGTGACCACCACCATGGTCATCACCACCGTCCTGGCCGCGGTGTGCATGCGCAACGTCTGGAAGTGGAACCCCGCGCTGGTCGCGGTGGTCGGGCTGGGCTTCATCCTGGTGGACCTTGCGTTCTTTGCCGCCAACCTGCTCAAGGTTGCCGAAGGCGGCTGGTTCCCGCTGCTGCTGGGCAGCGCCACGTTCTTCCTGCTGATGACCTGGTACAGCGGCCGCAAGCTGCTGCGCGCGCGCAGCCTGGAAGACGGCATCCCGCTCGAACCCTTTATCGCCGGGCTGCTGGCGCACCCGCCGCACCGGGTCGAGGGCACCGCGGTGTTCCTGACCGGCAATACCGAGGCCGTGCCGGTATCGCTGCTGCACAACCTGAAGCACAACCGCGTGCTGCATGAGCGCGTGGTGTTCCTGACCTTCGTCACGCGCGACATCCCCTACGTTGACGACGACCAGCGCCTGAGCTGCAAGGACCTGGGCGGCGGCGTCTTTATCCTGAAGTCCGAATACGGCTTCAAGGAAACGCCCGATGTGCAGAGGGTGCTGGACCTGGCCGACCGCAAGCTTGGCATGCACTTCGAGCTGATGGAGACCTCATTCTTCATCGCGCGCGAATCGGTGATTCCGTCCAAGCTGCCGGGCATGCCGATGTGGCGCGAGAGCCTGTTCGCCTGGATGCACCAGAACGGCGCCAAGCCGTCGGACTTCTTCCAGATTCCGGCCAACCGGGTGGTGGAGCTGGGCACCAAGGTCGAGATCTGAACGCGCGGGCCCCGGCGCCCGCTTCCGTCGAGCCTCAGCAACCCCCGGACGCGCCGCCAGGCGATCCGGGGGTTTTGCTTTTTGCCCGGCTTGCGCCGCCTGCCTGCCATGCGCCACCCGTACCTGCCAGCGTCCGATTTTCCCGCTATCCGCCCCCCTTGAAATCCGCGCGGGACAGCACTAATTATGGATTGCCCAGTCGTCGCGGCAACGCGGCACTGCGTGTTTTCCGTTGGTTTGCAGCGGCCTGGCAGGAGACCAGGTGCACTACATCAGGGTCCTGCGCCTCCCCGCTGCATAGAAGGAGGATCTAACCATGAGTGACTTCTTTTTCGGGACCAACCCGTTCAGTGAATTCGACCGGATGCAACGGCAGATGGCGAATCTCTTCGGCGGGTTTCCAACCAGCCTGCGCTCCGGGCGTTTCGGGGGTTTCCCTCCGCTGAATATCGGCACGACCGATGACTCGATCGAGATCGTGGTGTTCGCACCCGGCATCAAGACGGACCAGCTCGAGGTATCGATCGACAAGGGCCTGCTGACCATCAGCGGCGAGCGAGCCCAGGTGCAGCCGGAAGGCGCAGCCGAGGTGCGGCCCTATGCGCAGGAGCGCTTCTTCGGCAGTTTCCGCCGCGTGATCGAATTGCCGCAGTCGGCCGATCCCGACAAGGTGCAGGCACGCTATGCCAACGGCTGCCTGTCGATCAGCGTAGGCAAGCGCGAAGCGTCGCGTCCGCGCGCGATCACCGTCAGCTAACGTGAGGAGGAAGCCATGAGCGATTCGAACCAGGTCGTCCAGCGCGACCAGAACGCAAGCGGCCAGGGTGACCAGGGCGCTGTCGCGCAACGTCGCGCGGAAACCCAGGCCATGACGCTGGTGCCCGCGGTCGATATCTACGAGACTCCCGCCGGGGTCACGCTGTGGGCGGATCTGCCCGGCGTGCCGCGCGAGAACCTCGAGGTCAACGTGCACGACAGCAGCCTGCGCATCGAAGGCGAAGCCGTCGTGCCGACGCCCGCGAGCCTGCGCGTGCAGCTTGCCGAGATTCGGCAGCCGCGCTATGCGCGCACGTTTACGCTCAGCCCGGATCTCGACGCTTCGCGCATCGAGGCCAACCTGCAGGACGGCGTGCTGAAGCTGACGATCCCGCGCAGGGAAGAGGCGAGGCCGCGGCGGATCGAGGTGTCGGCCGGCTGAGGCTGCGCGCGTGCCTGGTGCTTGGGCACGCTGCGTGAGTGCTCCCTCTCCCGCTTGCGGGAGAGGGAGCACTCACGGTCAGGCAAGTACCTCGGGCTGCGCCACATGTCGAAACTCATCCCTGGCTCACCAACGTCCTTGCCTCCGTCACGTGCGTGCGATACGCCTCGAAGATCCGCCGCAGCGCCGCTTCCATGCTGATCCCGGGCTTCCAGCCCAGTTCTTCGATGGTGTTGCCGATCTTCGGCACGCGGTGCTGCACATCCTGGTAGCCCTTGCCGTAGAAGTCGCCCGAGGAGGTCTCGATGATCTGCGTCTTGCGCGCTTTCTCCGCGTATTCCGGGTAGTCGGCTGCCATCTTCAGCATCATCTCGGCCAGTTCGCGCACCGAGTGGATATTGCCCGGGTTGCCGATGTTGTAGATCTTGCCGCTGGCCACGCCGTTAGGATTCTCGATGATGCGCATCAGCGCGTCGATGCCGTCGGCGATATCGGCAAAGGCGCGCTGCTGGGCGCCGCCGTCGACCAGCTTGATCGGCTCGCCGCGCACGATATGGCCGAGGAACTGCGTCACCACGCGCGACGAGCCTTCCTTCGATTCGAAGATCGAATCCAGCCCCGCGCCGATCCAGTTGAACGGACGGAACAGGGTGTAGTTCAGGCCTTGCTCCATGCCGTAGGCGTGGATCACGCGGTCCATCAGCTGCTTGGAGCAGGCATAGATCCAGCGCGGCTTGTTGATCGGGCCGTAGACCAGCGGCGAGGCCTCGGGGTCGAACTCTTCATCGCTGCACATGCCGTAGACCTCGGAGGTCGACGGGAACACCAGGTGCTTGCCGTACTTGACCGCGGCGCGCACGATCGGCAGGTTGGCCTCGAAGTCCAGCTCGAACACGCGCAGCGGCTGGCGCACGTAGGTGGCCGGGGTGGCGATGGCCACCAGCGGCAGCACCACGTCGCACTTGCGGATGTTGTACTCGATCCACTCCTTGTTGATGGTGATGTCACCCTCGAAGAAGTGCATGCGCGGGTGGTCGACGAGGTCGCCGATGCGGTCGGACGACATGTCCATGCCGTAGACCTCCCAGGGCGTGGTTTCCAGGATGCGGCGCGTCAGGTGATGGCCGATGAAGCCGTTGACGCCGAGGATCAGTACTTTCTTGCCTTGCATTGGATTTGACGAATGGCAGGGGAAATCGGGAGGCGCCGGCGCGGCTAGCGCGCGCCGGCGAGGGGGAAGTTGGCGACGGCCACGCGGCGCCAGTCGCGCGCAACGACATGCATCGGCACGCGCGCGCTCAGTTCAGAGAATGACTGCGGCGAGAGCAGCGCGATGGCACGGGGGCCATGCTGCCAGGCATCGACGAAGGCATCGAGGGTCGGCAGCCACTTCTGCGGCTCTTGTCCGGCGCCGAAAGCGAGCTCGTCGGCCTGCGCCACCATGGTGAGCGGATGGCGCAGGTAGAAGGGCAGCGTATGGTCGAGCATGCCGACGCCGTAGAGCGGCATGCCGGGGCGCAGCACGCGTTCGATCGGCGCCACCATGTCGATGCCCGAGGCGGAGCGGCCGATCGCTTCATGGCCCAGCAAGGCGGTGGAGAACGCCAGCAGCATGCCGAATGCATAGGCCGTGATGCTGGCCAGGCGTCCATGCCGCCGCAGCAGCCACAGCCCGATGGCGGCGCTGCCGAGCACCAGCGCGAATGCCAGCGCCACCCATGCGGCATACGCGCGGTACAGCACGTTGGGGGTGTTGTTGGAATCCAGCGTGGCCACGACCGGGCTTGCCAGCAGGCCGATCGCTCCCACCGCCAGCATGGCGCACAGCTGCCTGCGCCAGGGTTGGTCGCCGGTCCGCGCCAGCGCTGCGCCCGCCAGGATCGCCAGTGCGGGAAACAGCGGCAGGATGTAGCCGGGCAGCTTCGAACCCGACAGGCTGAAGAACACGAAGATCGACACCGCCCACAGCCCTGCCATCAGCGCAGGCTGGAACGGCCTGGACCCACCCGCGCCAACCACGACGGCACGCTGCCCGACCGCGCGGACCATGCCGGGAACCAGCCCGAGCCACGGCAGGAAGCCGCCCACCAGCAGCGGCATGAAGTACCACAGCGCGCCCTTGCGCGCATGCACGGTCGAGGTGTAGCGCTGCCAGTGCTCGTGGATAAAGAAAAAGCGCAGGAATTCCGGATTGCGCCGTGCCACCAGCCAGTACCAAGGCATCGCCACCAGCAGCATCAGGGCGATGCCGGCCGGCGCATGCAGGCGGCGCCACAGCGCGAGGTCGCGCGTCACGAAGGTGTACGCCACCAGCACCAGTCCCGGCAGCGCCAGCCCGACCAGCCCCTTGGTCAGCACCGCCACGCCCATGGCCGCCCAGCACGCCAGCATCCAGCGGCGGCGAGCCGGCGCCGTGGCGTGCGGATGCTGGGCCAGCAGCATGCACGCGAGCACGCAGGCCATGCTGCCGGACAGCGTCATGTCCAGCGTATTGAAGTGCGCGGCGAGGTTCCACATGGGCGCGCTTGCCAGCACCAGTCCGGCCAGCAAGCCCGCACGCGCGCCGAACCAGCGCGCGGCGGCCAGCATCGATATTCCCAGCCCGGCGATGCCGGCCAGCGCCACGCACAGCCGCGCCTGCCAGTCGCCGATGCCGAACAGCGCGTACGACACCGCCGTGGCCCACATATGGAACGGCGGCTTCTCGAAGTACTTCAGCCCGTTGTAGCGGATCGTGACCCAGTCGCCCGTGCTCAGCATTTCGCGGGCGATCTCGGCATAGCGGCCCTCGTCGGGCCCGAGCAGGTGGCGCATGCCCAGCGTGCCGAACCAAAGCAGCGCGAACGCCAGCACCACCAGCCCGAGCGTCACCGCGGGCACGCCCGCCAGCCGCGTGGCATGCCACGGCGCGGCGGGCCGGGCGCTGATGAGCCCGGGCTCGGCGGCGAGGCGGTCGGAACGGTGCATGATGCGCAAACGGCTCGGCGTGAAAGGGGGAGGGTGAGTGATGGTGCGCGTGGCGGCGTGCAGGCGCTTGCCGGCGAGGCCATGTCCACGCTGGCGGCCCGCGCCGCGTTGAACAGCGGGGCGCCTGCAAAGTGAGCGCAGGATAATTCGCGAACCTTAATGGCACATTAAGACGGGGCGCGCACAATACCGTGATACGTCCGGGCCACCCGAGAATATGAGAATCCTTATCGTTGAAGACGACCCGATGCTGGGCGACGGGCTGCGGCGCGGCCTGCAGCTGCTCGACTATGCGGTCGACTGGTTCAGCACCGGTGCCGAAGCCGACCATGCGCTCGGCGTGGTCCACTACGATGCCGTGGTGCTGGACCTGGGCCTGCCTGGGGAAGACGGCATGTCGCTGCTCGCGCGCTGGCGTGCGCGCGGCTGCCGCATCCCGGTGATCGTGCTGACCGCGCGCGATGCGATCGACAGCCGCATCGGCGGCCTTGACGCCGGTGCCGACGACTACCTGGTCAAGCCGGTCGCGCTCGATGAGCTGGCGGCCCGGCTGCGTGCCGTGACCCGCCGCGCCGCGGGCCTGTCGTCGCCAGTGTGGAAGCACGGCGCGCTGGAATTCCACCCGGCCGCGCGCCAGGCGTACTGGCAGGGCAAGCCCCTGGAGCTGACCAGCCGCGAAGCCATGCTGCTGGAGCTGCTGCTGGCGCACCCCAACCGGCTGCTGACGCGCGACTTCCTGCGCGACAAGCTCTATGACTGGCAGGGCGGCATTGAAAGCAACGCGCTGGAAGTCCATATCCACCACCTGCGCCGCAAGATCCATCCCAAGATCGTGCGCACCTTCCGCGGCGCCGGCTACACGCTGGGCGCGGCCGAGGACTGCACATGACGTTGCAGCGCCGGCTCATCCTTGCGGTGCTGATCGCCGCGCCGGTGGTGTGGCTGCTGACCATCGGCATGACCTACGTGCGCGCCCGGCACGAGATCAATGAACTCTATGACACCGACATGGTGCGCATGGCGCTGCAGATGCATTCGGTGGTGCCGCTGGTGGACGTCGCCGCGGCGCCGTCGCGCACCCGGCTGCCAGGGCTGGTCGAGGGTGACCAGGGCGATGCCGGCCTGGGCGATCTTGCCATCGCCGCCTGGCTGCCGGACGGCAAGCCCTTGCATATCGATCCCGAGGGCGACCTGCTGCCGCGTGCGCCCGGTGTGAAGGGCTTTACCGACGTCACCATCGACAGGCAGCCCTGGCGGCTTTACTACCTCGATGATCCCGACACGGGCTGGCGCGTCTGCGTGGGCCAGCAACTGGCCGAGCGCGACGAGCTGATCCTGTCCTATATCGCCGCGCAGGTGCTGCCGTGGGCAGCGGGCCTGCCGGTGCTGATCGGCCTGCTGATCTGGTTCATGCGGCGCGCGCTGGCGCCGGTGCGCGCGTTGTCGACCGATATCGAAGGCCGTGCCCCCGAAGACCGCCGGCCGCTCAGCCTGCAGGCCGTGCCGGGCGAACTGGTGCCGCTAGTGCACGCGATGAACCGCCTGCTGGCGCGCGTGTCGGATTCGATCGAGCATGAACGGCGCCTCACCGCCGATGCGGCCCATGAGATGCGCACGCCGCTGGCCGCGCTGAAGGCGCAGTGGGAAATCGCCGAGCGCTCGGCCGATGACGCCGAGCGCGCGCAGGCACGCGCCAACGTGGCTACCGGCATCGACCGCATCAGCCGGCTGGTGTCGCAGCTGCTGACGCTGAGCCGGCTGGAAGATGCTGCCGGCCTGCCGTCGCGCCAGGCGGTCAACTGGGTTCCGGTAGCGCAGCAGGCGCTGTCCGACTGCCTGGCGCTGGCGCAGCAGAAGCAGGTCGACGTCGAGCTGGAGTGGCCCCCGGAAGGGCAGGCGCCATTGCCGGTGGCGGGGGACACCAACCTGCTGTCGCTGCTGCTGCGCAACCTGCTTGACAACGCCATCCGCTACAGCCCGCCGGGCGCGCTGGTGACCATCGATTTCCGGCCCGACAGCGTCACCGTGCGCGACCAGGGCCCGGGCGTCGCGCCTGACGTGCTGGCGCGGCTGGGCGACCGCTTCTTCCGGAGCGGATCGGGGCAGCGTGAGCAGGGCCACGGCCTCGGCATTTCGATCGCGCAGCGCGTGGCGCGGCTGCATGGGCTGGAGATTGTGTTCGCCAACCGTACCGATGGCGCCGGCAAGGGCCTGGCCGTGCGCATCGCGCACGGCGGCTGAAAACGACGACGCCCCGCACGGTGGCCCGAGCGGGGCGTCCTGCCAATCGGCTTGCGGCTTAACGCTTGAGCCTGGCGAAGGCCGCGGCCATGGCGCCGGCCGGTTCCGCCTCGCGGCGGCCGCCGTTGAAGCCCTTGCCGCCGCCGTTGCGTTGGCCGCCGCGGTCACCACGGTCGCCGCCGGCACGCGCCGCGGCCTGGCCGGGCTCGTCGTCCAGGCGCATCGACAGGCCGATGCGGTTGCGCTTGACGTCGACCTCCATCACCTTGACCTTGACGATCTGGCCGGCCTTGACCACCTCGTGCGCGTCCTTGACGAACTTGCTGGACAGCGCCGAGATGTGGACCAGGCCGTCCTGGTGCACGCCGATATCGACAAACGCGCCGAAGGCCGCCACGTTGGTGACCACGCCTTCCAGCACCATGCCGGGCTGCAGGTCCTTCACGTCTTCCACGCCTTCCTGGAAGGTTGCGGTCTTGAACTCGGGGCGCGGATCGCGGCCCGGCTTTTCCAGCTCGGACAGGATGTCGCGCACGGTCGGCAGGCCGAAGGAGTCGTCGGTGAACTGCGTCGGCGACAGGCCGCGCAGCGCGTCGCGGTTGCCCATCACGTCGCGCAGGCCCTTCTTCACGTGTTCCAGGATGCGCTGCACCACCGGATACGCTTCCGGGTGCACCGAGGAGCGGTCCAGCGGATTGTCGCCGTCGTTGATGCGCAGGAAGCCGGCCGCCTGCTCGAAGGTCTTGTCGCCCAGGCGCGGCACCTTTTTCAGCGCGTCGCGGTTGGGGAAGGCGCCATTGGCGTCGCGGAACTCGACGATATTGCGCGCCAGCACCGTGTTCAGGCCCGACACGCGCGCCAGCAGCGGCGCCGAGGCGGTGTTGACGTCCACGCCCACGGCGTTGACGCAGTCTTCGACCACGGCGTCCAGCGCCCGCGCCAGCTCGCGCTGGTTGACGTCATGCTGGTACTGGCCCACGCCGATCGACTTGGGATCGATCTTGACCAGTTCGGCCAGCGGATCCTGCAGCCGGCGGGCAATCGATACCGCGCCGCGCAGCGACACGTCCAGGTCCGGGAATTCCTTGGCGGCCAGCTCCGACGCCGAATACACCGAAGCGCCGGCCTCGCTGACCACGATCTTGGTCAGCTTCAGCTCGGGCATCTGCTTCATCAGGTCCTGCACCAGCTTGTCGGTTTCGCGGCTGGCGGTGCCGTTGCCGATCGACACCAGCGCCACATTGTGCTGCTTTGCCAGGCGCGCCAGCGTGGCGAGCGAGCCGTTCCAGTCGCGGCGCGGCTCGTGCGGGTAGATGGTGGCGGTGTCCAGCAGCTTGCCGGTGCTGTCTACCACGGCGATCTTGCAGCCGGTGCGGATGCCCGGGTCGACGCCCATCACCGACTTGGGCCCGGCCGGCGCGGCCAGCAGCAGCTCATGCAGGTTGCGGCCGAACACCTTGATGGCTTCGTTCTCTGCGGTTTCGCGCAGCTGTGTCAGCAGTTCGGTTTCCAGGTGGGGCTGCACCTTGACGCGCCAGCACCAGCGGCATACATCGCCCAGCCACTTGTCGGCCGGGCGGCCCAACTGCTGGATGCCGACATGGCGCGCGATCATGCCTTCGCACGGGTGCGGCACCATCGCGTCCTGTTCTTCGCCCAGGCCCAGCTTGACCATCAGCACGCCCGCGTTGCGGCCGCGGAACAGCGCCAGCGCGCGGTGCGACGGCACCGTGCGGATGGTCTCGCTGTAGGCGTAGTAGTCGCGGAACTTCTCTTCCTCGGCGGTTTCCTTGCCTTCCATCACGGTGGAGGACACCACGCCGTTGATCCACAGGTGCTCGCGCAGCTTGCCCAGCAGTTCCGCGGTCTCGCCGAACTGCTCGGACAGGATGTCGCGCGCGCCGTCCAGCGCGGCCTTGACGTCGGGCACGCCGCCGTCGGCGGTGGGGTTGCCGTTGACGTACTTGGCGGCCTCGGCTTGCGGGTCCAGCGTGGGATCGGCCAGCAGCGCCAGCGCCAGCGGCTCCAGCCCGCATTCGCGTGCGATCTGGGCGCGGGTGCGGCGCTTGGGCTTGTAGGGCAGGTAGAGGTCTTCCAGCGTCTGCTTGGTTTCGGCGGCCTCGATGGCGGCTTGCAGCTCGGGCGTCAGCTTGCCTTGTTCCTGGATCGAGGCGAGGATGGCAGCGCGGCGGTCTTCCATGTCGCGCAGGTACAGCAGGCGCTCTTCCAGGTTGCGCAGTTGCGTGTCATCCAGGTTGCCGGTCACTTCCTTGCGGTAGCGGGCGATGAAGGGCACGGTGGCGCCTTCGTCGAGCAGCGCCACGGCCGCGGCCACCTGGCGGGGCTGCACGGACAGTTCAGCCGCGATGAGCGAGACGATCTTTTGCGAGACGGATGCGGGCAGGTTGGACATCGGAGAGCGCGGCGAAAAACGCAGTCAGTCGAAAGCGGGGCATTTTGCCACAAGCGCGCGAGGGATCAGCCAGGGCGCGCAGCGGGTGCGGGGCGGGCGGCGTCCCGCGCACGTCCGTACCGGCCCGGCAGGGCAGGCCGGTGCCCGGCCCGGATGCTAGAATCCGGTCATGATCGTCAAGTCCCGCCCGGCCGCCGCCAAGGCCACCATCCTGGCCATGCCAACCTTCGCCAACGTGCCTGAAACTTCCCTGTTCCGCTTCGGCCGCCTGGCTGCACTGGCCGTGGCTGCATGCGCCGTGCTGATGCCGCTGCGCGAGGCGCGCGCCCAGGCTTCCGCGCCCGCGGCGCCACCCGCCGCCAGCGGCCAGCGCGACTTTGCCGCCGAACGCAAGGCCGTCGAGGATTCGCGCGCCTGGACCAACTACCGCTTTGCCGCCGCCGAGCGCGAGTGCTACGGCAAGTTCTTTGTCAACCACTGCATCAACAGCGCCAAGGAAGTCCAGCGCGAGGAGCTGCAGGTGCTGCGCAAGCGCGAACTGGAGGTAGGCGAGGCCGAACGCGCCTACCGCGCCGCCGAGCGCGACCGCGAACAGGCGCTGCGCAACGCCGAGTTCGAGGCCAGCCAGCCGAAGCGCTCGGCCAGCGAGCAGTCCAGCCGCGAGGCCTTCCAGAAGAAGCAGCAGGAACAGCAGCTGCGCGAGGCGCAGCGCCAGGGCGAGGCGCCGCAGCGTGCCGCCAATGCGCAGGCGTACGAAAAGAAGCAGTCTGACTTCGATGCCCGCATGCAGGAGGCCCAGCAGAAGGGCGCCGAGCAGGCCCGCCAGCGGCAGGAGAATGCCAAGGCATACGAGGCCAAGCAGCGCGACCTCGAACGGCGCCAGAAGGAGCTGGAAGAGCGCCGCGCCAAGGCGAAGGAGCAACAGGGGCAGGCATCGGCGCCGCGCCCGTTCGGCTTTTGAGGTCCGGCACCGTGACTGCGCAGCGGAGGCATAGATGGACAGCAACCTGAATACCCTGGAGCGGCGCATCATGGAGTTGCAGATCGAGCACCGCGACCTGGATTTCCTGATCGACCGGCTTGCCAACGATGCCGTCCATGACGAACTGCAGCTGCGCCGGCTGAAGAAGCGCCGCCTCAAGCTGAAGGACGCCATCACGCTGCTGCAGCTGCAGCTCGAACCCGACGTGCCGGCCTGAGCGCATCCGCGCCAGGCTTGCCGATCGCCGCCGGCGCTGTCCGGCGGCCCATACAAAATTCTCCCCCTGCCTTGTCCGATCTTCCAGATTCTCCTGAGCCGTCCGAAGCCGTCAGCCTGACCGACGCCGGGTCGCCCGCGCCTGCCGCGCCCGCCGACGACGTCGCCAGCCGCGGCGCGGAACTGGCCACCATCTTTGCCGATACCGGCACGCTGGCCCAGGCGATTCCCGGCTACCGGCCGCGCGCCTCGCAGCACAAGATGGCCGAGGCCGTCGCCGACGCGATCGTGCAGAACGATTCCGTCATCGTCGAAGCGGGCACCGGCACCGGCAAGACCTACGCCTACCTGGTGCCGGCGATGCTGTGGGGCGGCAAGGTGATCCTGTCGACCGGCACCAAGAACCTGCAGGACCAGCTCTTCCTGCGCGACATCCCCACCGTGCGCCATGCGCTGAACGTGCCGGTCTCGGTGGCGCTGCTCAAGGGCCGCGCCAACTACGTCTGCCACTACCACCTGGAACGCGCGCAGGCCAACGGCCGCCTGGCGTCGCGCCAGGATGCGGCGTGGCTGCGCGACATCGGCCGCTTCATCAAGGAAACCTCCACCGGCGACAAGGCCGAGCTGGCGTCCGTTCCCGAGAACGCGCCGGTATGGCAGCTGGTGACCTCCACGCGCGACAACTGCCTGGGATCGGAATGCCCGCATTACAAGGAATGCTTTGTGATGCGCGCGCGCAAGGAAGCGCAGCAGGCCGACGTGGTGGTGGTCAACCATCACCTGTTCTTTGCCGACGTGGTGCTGCGCGACACCGGCATGGCGGAACTGCTGCCGGCCGCCAACACCGTGATCTTCGACGAAGCCCACCAGCTGCCCGAGACCGCCACGCTGTTCTTCGGCGAGACGCTGTCCACCAGCCAGCTGCTGGAAATCGCCCGCGATACCGTGGCCGAAGGCCTGTCGCACGCGCGCGATGCGGTGGACTGGGTTGCGCTGGCCGCGCCGCTGGAGCGCGCCGCGCGCGACCTGCGCCTGGCCTTCAGCAAGGACAATGCGCGGCTGGCGCTGGGCCAGATCGAGGCCGACCGCCGTATCGCCGAGCCTTTCAACGAAACGCTCGATGCGCTGGACGAGGCCCTGTCAGACTTCGTCGAGATGCTCGAAAGCCAGGCCGAGCGTGCCGAATCGCTGCAGCAATGCCACCGCCGCGCGCTGGAGCTGGCCAACAAGCTGGCCGCGTGGCGCGCCGATGCCGCGCCCGCGCCGGCACCGCAGCCGACCGAGGGCGAAGGCGAAGCCGCGCCGGCGCTGCCCGCCGGCCCTGAAACCGTGCGCTGGGTCGAGGTGTTCTCGCATACTGTGCAGCTGCACCGCACGCCGCTGTCGATCGCGCCGATCTTCACGCGCCAGCGCGACGGCCAGCCGCGCGCCTGGGTTTTCACCTCGGCGACGCTGTCGGTGAAGGGGAATTTCACCCACTACGCGGCGCAGCTGGGGCTCGACAAGGACCGCTCGCTGACGCTGCCCAGCCCGTTCGATTACGCGAAGCAGGGGCTGCTCTATGTGCCGCGCGATATGCCGCAGCCGCAGTCGCCGCAGTTCACCGACGCGGTGGTGCAGGCGGCATTGCCGCTGATCGAGGCCGCCGGCGGACGCACCTTCCTGCTGTGCACCACGCTGCGCGCGGTGCAGCGTGCCTCGGACCTGCTCTATGACGCGTTTGCCGAGCGCGGCCTGAACCTGCCGCTGCTGGTGCAGGGCCAGGCCAGCCGCACCGAATTGCTGGACCGCTTCCGCGAGCTGGGCAACGCGGTGCTGGTCGGAAGCCAGAGCTTCTGGGAGGGCGTGGATGTGCGCGGCGAGGCGCTGTCGCTGGTGATCATCGACAAGCTGCCGTTCGCGCCGCCCGACGACCCGGTGCTGGCCGCGCGCATGGAAGTGCTGCAGAAGAAGGGCCTGAGCCCGTTTGCCGTGCACCAGCTGCCGCATGCGGTGATCACGCTCAAGCAGGGGGCGGGGCGGTTGATCCGTTCGGAATCGGATCGCGGCGTGCTGGCGATCTTCGATACGCGGCTGGTCGAGAAGCCCTATGGCCGGCAGATCTGGCAAAGCCTGCCGCCGTTCACGCGCACGCGTGAGGCAGCGACGGTGGTGCGGTTCCTGGAGTCGCTGCGCGGTCCCGGCAAGGAGGCCGCGGCAGCGGACTGATCGCTACAGGTGCCGGAAAAAGAAAAACGGGACGTATCCTCCGATACGTCCCGTTTTTTTATGGCCGCTGGCCAGCCGGCGTCAGAACACTTCCCACCAGGACTTGTCCTTGCGGCGCGCGCCGTACTTGATGAAATCGCTGTCCGGGAAATTGCGCTCCATCACGCGTGCGGTGTCGTCGCGCAGGTCCTTCATTCCCATCGCGTCATATGAACGGACCATGATGTACAGCGCTTCTTCGTTGGCCGGGGCGCCGTCGTAGTCCTTCAGCGCCTGCTGGGCGCGGTTGACGGCGGCGAGGTACGCGCCGCGCCGGTAGTAGTAGCGCGCAGCGTGCACTTCGTGCTGGGCCAGCGAGTTGACGATGTACTGCATGCGCAGCGTGGCGTCGGGGGTGTACTTGCTTTCCGGGTAGCGCGTGATCAGCGTATTGAACGCGTCATAGGCGGCGCGCGCGGCCTTGGGGTCGCGCTCGCTCAGGTCCTGGCCCGAGAAGCGGCCCAGCCAGCCCAGGTTGTCGTTGAAGTTGATCAGGCCCTTGAGGTAGTAGGCGTAATCGATATTGGGATGGTTCGGGTGCAGCTGGATGAAGCGGTCCACCGCAGCCAGGGCTGCTGCCGTTTCACCATCCTTGTAGTTGGCGTAGGCGGTATCGATCTGGGCCTGCTGTGCATAGCGCCCAAACGGATAGCGGCCTTCGAGCTTTTCATACAGCTTGACGGCACGCGTGTAGTCGCCGCCATCCAGCGCATCCTTGGCTTCCGAATATAATTTGTTGGCCGACCAGCCTGCGGTCTCGTCGGGTTGGTCCGCCAGCAGGCCGCATGCAGACAGCATGACGCAGCCGCCTGCGAGCAGAACCGCTCCAATTGTCGTGCGCCAGCGCGCGCGTTTCATGCTCTGCAATTGCATGGGCAATCGTATCCCGGATGAAGAAAAATAGCGTCAAGCATTATAGCCCAAGCCCCCAGCCCAACCCCGAAGCAGGAGCTGGCGTGGGAGGACTTCCACCAGAACGGGTGCGCGCAGCCGCGTCCGTGGCCGATTTCGAGGCCCATCCAGAGGAATTTGAAGACCTTGCCGAGGCGCCGCCCGGCGGCGCGCCGGCTGCCGAGCCGGCCGTGACCCTGTCGCTGGAGGTGGACAGCGCCTCGCATGGCGAGCGGCTCGATAAATTGCTCGCGCGTCACTTCAGCGAGTTTTCACGCAGCCGCCTGCAGCAGTGGATCGAAAGCGGCGCGGTGCGCGTCGACGGCCACGTGCGCCGGCCGCGCGACGCGGTGCAGATGGGCAACCGCATCGAGATCCAGCCGCAGGCCGCGCCGGAATCGTCCGCTTTCTCGCCCGAGGACGTGCCGCTGGACGTGGTCTATGAAGACGACACCCTGCTGGTGATCAACAAGCCCGCCGGGCTGGTGGTGCATCCGGCAGCCGGCAACTGGAGCGGCACCGTGCTTAACGGGTTGCTGCACCGCGATCCCGCCGCAGCGTCGCTGCCGCGCGCGGGCATCGTGCACCGGCTCGACAAGGAAACCTCCGGCCTGATGGTGGTGGCGCGCTCGCTCACCGCGCAGACCGACCTGGTGCGCCAGCTGCAGGCGCGCACGGTCAAGCGCACCTATATCGCGCTGGTGTGGGGCCGCACCTATGACGAGGGCACCATCGACGCGCCCATCGGCCGCGACCCGCGCGAGCGCACGCGCATGGCGGTCGTGCATACCGCCAGCGGCAAGCCGTCGCGCACGCATTTCCGCACGCTGGCCACGGTGCCGCTGGGGCGGGGCTTCGTGTCGATGGTGATGTGCAAGCTGGAGACCGGCCGCACACACCAGATCCGCGTGCATTTCGAGTCGATCGGCCACCCGCTAGTGGGCGACCCGGTCTACTTCCGCGCCACGCAGCGCGGGCAGCGCCCGGCAGTCCGCGCACCGCTGCCGGTGCCGTATGAGCGCCAGGCGCTGCATGCGTACCAGCTCGGCCTGGTGCATCCGGCCACCGGCAAGCGCATGTCCTGGACCGCGCAGCCGCCGCAAGACCTGCAGGCGCTGATCGATGCGCTGGATTTTGACAGCGCGCAGGCCGACGAGGAAGAAGAAGGCTGGGACGAAGTCTGGGAAGGCGGCGAGGCCCACTGGGAATACGCCGGTGATGACGAAGACGGTGACGACGATGACGATGAGCGCAGCGCCTGATCGCGCCTGGCTGGTCCCTGACTGGCCCGCGCCGGCGCGTGTGCGCGCGTTGTCATCCACGCGCCAGGGCGGTGTCAGCAAGGGCCCGTACGGGCTTGCCGGCGGTGCCCCGGGCGGCCTGAACCTGGGCACCCACGTTGGCGACGACCCCGCCGACGTGGCGCGCAACCGCGCGCGGCTGGCCGCCTGCCTGCCGTCGATGCCGCAATGGCTGGAGCAGGTGCATGGCTGCGCGGTGGCCACGGTCGACCATGTTGCGGCCCCGGGCGCGCCCGGGGCCCAGGCCGACGCGAGCCTGGCGCTGGCACCCGGCCACGTCTGCGCCGTGATGACGGCGGATTGCCTGCCGGTGCTGCTGTGCGATGCGCAGGGTATGGTGGTGGGCGCGGCGCATGCGGGCTGGCGCGGCCTGTGCAGCGGCGTGATCGAAGCCACGCTGTCACGGATGCAGGCCGCTGCCGGCGCCGCGCGCTGGCTGGCATGGCTGGGGCCGGCCATCGGCCCCGATGCGTTCGAGGTGGGTGCCGAAGTGCGCGATGCCTTCCTGGCCCAGGCACGCGCCGATGAGCAGGCCGCGGTTGCCGCAGCGTTCCGCCCTGGTGCCCCGGGCAAGTACCTTGCCGACATCTATGCGCTGGCGCGCACGCGGCTGGCGCGCGCCGGCTGCACCGAGGTCTACGGTGGCGATGCCTGCACCGTGGCCGACGCCGGTCGCTTCTACTCCTATCGGCGCGACGGCGTGACCGGCCGCATGGCCAGCCTGGTCTGGCTGGCGGACTGAGCCCGCCGCTGCCTCACTCGTCCTGGCCCCTGGCCGCCTGCGCGCGCTCGGCTTCGGCCTTGCGCCGGCGCCGGCCGGGCGTGCCCATGATGTAGAGCACCAGCGCCACCGGTGCCACGCCATATATCAGGAAGGTGGCAACCCCTGCCACCACGTTGTGCTCGGTGATCGCCATCATCAGCGCCACGTAGAGCCAGCCAATGGCCACGATGTACATCAAAAATTCATCCTTCTCGCCTATGCTCTGTGGCCTCGGCAGATGCGAGCGCTGCATACCGTCCGGTAGGTCGGGAAGCGCGCAGCGCCGAGGCGGATTCCCGCATTGACAGCGCGTGCGTTGCAAGGCAACAATGGGCTCAAATGTCTCGGAATCGCTGACGATTCCCAGGTTTCTCCGGCAAGCATAGCGCATGGCGTTGCCATGCGAGGATGTCGCGCTTGCCGGATAAAAGGGGAGCCGCTATCGGAATGGACGCAAGCCACGGCCGCAGCAGGTGCGGTCGAGGGCTTCCCGCCAGTTCCAGGGCAGATGTGCCGGCAGACCCTCCCGCTTTGGGGGAGGCGCAAGCCGGGTCCATTCGGATAGCATCTCCCCATGCAAAGTGCCGGCCAGGGCAATGCCCGGAGCCGGTTCGAATAGTGACGGCAGAGAGACAATCAAATCATGGCGACCGGCAAAGGCGCGGCAGCTTCCACTCAGGAAGGCAAGTCCCAACCATTCAAGTTCACGCCGGGGCCATTCGATCCAGCCACATGGCTGGAATGGTCCCACCAGTGGCAGGGCACTGAAGGCAACGGCCACGCGGCCGCGTCCGGCATTCCGGGCCTGGATGCGCTGGCAGGCGTCAAGATCGCGCCGGCGCAGCTCGGTGATATCCAGCAGCGCTACATGAAGGACTTCTCAGCCCTGTGGCAGGCCATGGCCGAGGGCAAGGCCGAGGCCACCGGTCCGCTGCACGACCGGCGCTTCGCCGGCGACGCATGGCGCACCAACCTCCCATATCGCTTCGCTGCCGCGTTCTATCTGCTCAATGCGCGCGCCTTGACCGAGCTGGCCGATGCCGTCGAGGCCGATGCCAAGACGCGCCAGCGCATCCGCTTCGCGATCTCGCAATGGGTCGATGCGATGTCGCCCGCCAACTTCCTTGCCACCAATCCCGAGGCGCAGCGCCTGCTGATCGAGTCGGGCGGCGAATCGCTGCGTGCCGGCGTGCGCAACATGATGGAAGACCTGACGCGCGGCAAGATCTCGCAGACCGACGAGAGCGCGTTTGAGGTCGGCCGCAATGTCGCGGTGACCGAAGGCGCCGTGGTTTTCGAGAACGAGTACTTCCAGCTGTTGCAGTACAAGCCGCTGACCGACAAGGTGCACGTGCGCCCGCTGCTGATGGTGCCGCCGTGCATCAACAAGTACTACATCCTGGACTTGCAGCCGGAGAGCTCGCTGGTGCGCCATGTGGTGGAGCAGGGACATACGGTGTTCCTGGTGTCGTGGCGCAATCCGGACGCCAGCATGGCCGGCAGCACCTGGGACGACTACATCGAGCACGCGGCCATCCGCGCCATCGAAGTCGCGCGCGACATCAGCGGCCAGGACAAGATCAACGTGCTCGGCTTCTGCGTGGGCGGCACCATTGTCTCGACCGCGCTGGCGGTGCTGGCCGCGCGCGGCGAGCACCCGGCCGCAAGCGTCACGCTGCTGACCACGCTGCTGGACTTTGCCGACACCGGCATCCTCGACGTCTTTGTCGACGAGGGCCATGTGCAGCTGCGCGAGGCCACGCTGGGCGGCGCCGCCGGCGCGCCGTGCGCGCTGCTGCGTGGCCTTGAGCTGGCCAACACCTTCTCGTTCCTGCGCCCGAACGACCTGGTGTGGAACTACGTGGTCGACAACTACCTGAAGGGCAACACGCCGGTGCCGTTCGACCTGCTGTTCTGGAACGGCGACGCCACCAACCTGCCGGGGCCGTGGTACTGCTGGTACCTGCGCCACACCTACCTGCAGAACGAGCTCAAGGTGCCGGGCAAGCTGACTGTGTGCGGCGTGCCGGTGGACCTGGCCAGCATCGACGTGCCGACCTACATCTACGGCTCGCGCGAAGACCATATCGTGCCGTGGACCGCGGCCTATGCCTCGACCGCGCTGCTGGCGAACAAGCTGCGCTTCGTGCTGGGTGCGTCGGGCCATATCGCCGGTGTGATCAACCCGCCGGCCAAGAACAAGCGCAGCCACTGGACCAACGATGCGTTGCCGGAGTCGCCGCAGCAATGGCTGGCCGGCGCCACCGAGCATCACGGCAGCTGGTGGCCGGACTGGACCGCATGGCTGGCCGGGCAGGCCGGCGCGAAACGCGCCGCGCCCGCCAACTATGGCAATGCGCGCTATCGCGCGATCGAACCCGCGCCTGGGCGATACGTCAAAGCCAAGGCATGACGCTTGCATGAGTGCCGGCGTGCGTCATGCACGGCGCCGGCAGGCCTGCAGGTTCCCTCCCGTTTCCATTGAAAGGACTACACAATGACTGACGTTGTCATCGTATCCGCCGCCCGCACCGCGGTCGGCAAGTTTGGCGGCTCGCTGGCCAAGATCCCGGCACCGGAACTGGGTGCCGTGGTCATCAAGGCCGCGCTGGAGCGCGCCGGCGTCAAGCCGGAGCAGGTGAGTGAAGTCATCATGGGCCAGGTGCTGACCGCCGGTTCGGGCCAGAACCCCGCACGCCAGGCCGCGATCAAGGCCGGCCTGCCGGCGATGGTGCCGGCCATGACCATCAACAAGGTGTGCGGCTCGGGCCTGAAGGCCGTGATGCTGGCCGCCAATGCGATCATGGCGGGCGACGCCGAGATCGTGGTGGCCGGCGGCCAGGAAAACATGAGCGCCGCCCCGCACGTGCTGCCGGGCTCGCGCGACGGTTTCCGCATGGGCGATGCCAAGCTGATCGACACCATGATCGTCGACGGCCTGTGGGACGTGTACAACCAGTACCACATGGGCATCACCGCCGAGAACGTGGCCAAGGAATACGGCATCACGCGCGAGGCGCAGGATGAGTTCGCCGTCG
The DNA here is from genome assembly GCF_058781795.1 of Cupriavidus sp. FW306-1B-F12B. Lineage (NCBI taxonomy): Bacteria > Pseudomonadati > Pseudomonadota > Betaproteobacteria > Burkholderiales > Burkholderiaceae > Cupriavidus > Cupriavidus sp. FW306-1B-F12B. The sequence continues at coordinate 140,340 of NZ_JBYSXC010000013.1, read as the reverse complement.
GCTCGCAGAACAAGGCCGAAGCCGCGCAGAAGGCCGGCAAGTTTGACGAAGAGATCGTCCCGGTGCTGATCCCGCAGCGCAAGGGCGACCCGGTGGCCTTCAAGACCGACGAGTTCGTGCGCCAGGGCGCCACGCTGGACAGCATGTCCGGCCTCAAGCCCGCCTTCGACAAGGCCGGCACGGTGACCGCGGCCAACGCCTCGGGCCTGAACGACGGCGCCGCCGCGGTGGTGGTGATGTCGGCGGCCAAGGCCAAGGAACTGGGCCTGACCCCGCTGGCCACGATCAAGAGCTATGCCAACGCCGGTGTCGATCCCAAGGTGATGGGCATGGGCCCGGTGCCGGCCTCCAAGCGCGCCCTGTCGCGCGCCGAGTGGACCCCGCAGGACCTGGACCTGATGGAGATCAACGAGGCCTTCGCCGCGCAGGCGCTGGCGGTGCACCAGCAGATGGGCTGGGACACCTCCAAGGTCAACGTGAACGGCGGCGCCATCGCCATCGGCCACCCGATCGGCGCGTCGGGCTGCCGTATCCTGGTGACGCTGCTGCACGAGATGAAGCGCCGTGACGCGAAGAAGGGCCTGGCCTCGCTGTGCATCGGCGGCGGCATGGGCGTGGCGCTGGCAGTCGAGCGCAAATAAGGAAGGGGTTTTCCGGGGCCGCGCGCGGTTGGCGCGGACCCGGCGACGATAACGAAGAGCCAATCAAGGAGTGGACATGACTCAGCGCATTGCGTATGTGACCGGCGGCATGGGTGGTATCGGAACCGCCATTTGCCAGCGACTGGCCAAGGATGGCTTTCGTGTGGTGGCCGGTTGCGGCCCCAACTCGCCGCGCCGCGAAAAGTGGCTGGAGCAGCAGAAGGCCCTGGGCTTCGATTTCATTGCCTCGGAAGGCAATGTGGCTGACTGGGACTCGACCAAGACCGCATTCGACAAGGTCAAGTCCGAGGTCGGCGAGGTCGATGTGCTGATCAACAACGCCGGTATCACCCGCGACGTAGTGTTCCGCAAGATGACCCGCGCCGACTGGGATGCGGTGATCGACACCAACCTGACCTCGCTGTTCAACGTCACCAAGCAGGTGATCGACGGCATGGCCGACCGTGGCTGGGGCCGCATCGTCAACATCTCGTCGGTGAACGGGCAGAAGGGCCAGTTCGGCCAGACCAACTACTCCACCGCCAAGGCCGGCCTGCATGGCTTCACCATGGCGCTGGCGCAGGAAGTGGCGACCAAGGGCGTGACCGTCAACACGGTTTCTCCGGGCTATATCGCCACCGACATGGTCAAGGCGATCCGCCAGGACGTGCTCGACAAGATCGTCGCGACCATTCCGGTCAAGCGCCTGGGCCTGCCGGAAGAGATCGCCTCGATCTGCGCCTGGTTGTCGTCGGAGGAGTCCGGTTTCTCGACCGGCGCCGACTTCTCGCTCAACGGCGGCCTGCATATGGGCTGACCTGCCGGCCTCTGGTTCAACCAGTCGGCAGCCGGCGCTGGCGCCCGCGTATTGCGGTGCAGCCAGCGCGGCGCACAAGGCGGCGGGCGCTTCGTTTCGCCGCCCGTTTCGCGGGCCGTCAAGGCCCGCGAATCGTTTCTGCCAGCGCGGCATTCCTCCCTTTTTGCGCCAATTCACCGGGTTTTCCTTAAGCCCGGTCGCTTTTCTTAGTGCCTTGTTGGGCATAGAATCAGGGCAGCGGCGCAGCCAGCACCATGTTCGTGCAGCGCGGCCCTCGCGGGGGCGAGGTTGCAGGCCGCCACGCGCAGCCATGCGCGAACGGGCCACCAGATGGCCGGCACGACAACAAGCAGATGGCGCGGGCGATACCGATTTGCGCACTGCACCCCATGCGGTGCAGCAGCGCGCAAACAGCGAAGACACAAGGACAGAGCACCGATGGCCACGACCAAAAAAGGCGCAGAGCGACTGATCAAAAAGTATCCGAACCGCAGGCTCTACGACACCCAGACCAGCACCTACATCACCCTGGCCGACGTCAAGCAGCTGGTCATGGATTCAGAGGAATTCAAGGTCGTCGACGCCAAGTCTGGTGACGAACTGACCCGCAGCATCTTGCTGCAGATCATCCTGGAAGAAGAAACGGGCGGCGTGCCGATGTTCTCCAGCGCGATGCTGTCGCAGATCATCCGCTTCTACGGCCATGCCATGCAGGGCATGATGGGCACCTACCTGGAAAAGAACATCCAGGCCTTCATCGACATCCAGAACAAGCTGGCCGAGAACTCCAAGGGCCTGTATTCCGGCGAAACCTTCAGCCCCGACATGTGGTCGCAGTTCATGAACATGCAGGGCCCGATGATGCAGGGCATGATGAGCAACTACATCGAGCAGAGCAAGAACCTGTTCGTGCAGATGCAGGAGCAGATGCAAAGCCAGGCCAAGAATATGTTCGGGACGTTCCCGTTCAACCAGCCGGACAAGAAGTAAGACACCGGCAGCGGCGGGCCCCGGTCCGCCGCATATCCCGCGCGCTGGCTGGCACTCAGCCAGCGCCCGCATCACCTTCCAGATCGTCCCGAACTCCGGATTGCCTTCGCCTGACAGCGAGCGGTAGAGGCTTTCGCGCGAAAGCCCCGTCTCGTGCGCCAGTCGCGTCATGGCGCGCGCGCGTGCCACCACGCCGAGCGCGTAGGCAATGAATCGATCGTCGTCGCCGGCCTCGGCCAGGCAGGCATCCAGGTAGGCGGCGATCTCCTGCTCGTTCCTCAGATGCTCAGTGGAGTCCCAGGGGCGGGTTGGTTCTTTCATGGCTCACTCCAGATCAAGATTGGCCGCCAGATTGTGTGCTCTTTCCAAATCAGCGTGCTGGGTCGACTTGGTCCACGCGCATTTCGCTGATCCCACCGCCAAGGGCTTTAACGTCGCCGGGGTTCCCATTCAGCAAGCGGTCTTGTACCTCGCCGCGTTGCTGAAATTAGATGCGGTAGCCCGGGCCGTGGGCAGACGCAAAGCAGGTAGAATGCGCGGTCTGCGTCCCCCAGGCGCACGCAATCACGCAACTTTCTTCCAGCGGCGGCTCAGTGTGGACTCGCCTTTTGTGCGCGAAACCCCATGCCCTCCGTTATCCAATTTGCTCGTCCGGCCTTTAAGGCCCGGCTCTCCGCTTCGGTGAAGGCTTCGCCATGAGCCGGCTGTTCCTGGCCCCCATGGAAGGGCTTGCCGACTACGTCTTGCGCGACGTGCTGACCGACACCGGCGGCTACGACGGCTGTGTGTCCGAGTTCGTCCGAGTGACGGGTTCGTTGCTTCCAGCCCGCGTCTACGAGCGCGATACGCCCGAAATCCTCGCCGGCGGCTATACCCGCAGCGGCACGCCGATGGTGATCCAGTTGCTCGGCAGCGATCCGGAATGGCTGGCGCGCAATGCGGCCTATGCCGCGACCTTGTCGCCGCATGGCATCGACCTGAACTTCGGCTGTCCCGCCAAGGTCGTCAACCGGCATGGCGGCGGCGCCATGCTGCTGACGAACCCTGAGTTGTTGAACCGGATCGTTGCGTCCGTGCGCGCGGCGGTGCCGGCCCATATCGCCGTGACGGCAAAAATGCGGCTGGGCGTGTCCGATACCTCGCTGGCCATTGATTGCGCCACGGCGCTGGCCGAAGGCGGCGCGGCTTCGCTCGTCGTGCATGCCCGGACGCGGGACCATGGCTACCGGCCGCCGGCCCACTGGGACTGGATCGCGCGCATTGCGGCGGCGGTGGACGTGCCGGTGATTGCCAACGGAGATGTCTGGACCGTCGCCGACTGGGAGCGTTGCCGGGCCGTCAGCGGTTGCGCCGACGTGATGATCGGGCGCGGCGCCGTGTCTGATCCTTTCCTGGCCTTGCGCATTCGCGGGCTGATGGACAGTTCGCCGTCAGACCAGGAGTGGCCGCTGGTGCTGCGCCAGATCGCCACCTACCTGAAAAAGCTGCATGCCCGTATCGCCTCGTGCCATGAGCATGGGCGCGTGAAACTGTGGCTCAGCTATCTCAAGCGGACCTGGCCACAGGCCGCCGAACTGCATGCGGCCATCCGGCGCATGCAGGACTCGCTGGAGATAGAGCGGGTCCTGGAAGGCCTGCCGGGAGCCGCGACCGCGCCGGAATGACGCAGCCTGGGCCACATGTGTGGAGTCAGGCGCCGAGAATTCATGGCAAACGGTTAAAATGCGCGATTGGCTCACCGGCTGCCGGCCTTGTCCCCGCATATTCCGCCGCGCCTGCCCCCACATTCGGATTGCACTGTGAAAAACCCTTCAGAATCAACGACCCAGAAAGACCATAGTCCGCGTGTGGGATTCGTTTCCCTGGGCTGCCCCAAGGCCCTGGTCGACTCCGAGCAGATCATCACCCAGCTGCGCGCCGAGGGCTATGCCATCAGCGGCACCTATGACGGCGCCGACCTGGTCGTGGTCAATACCTGCGGCTTTATCGACGAGGCCGTGCAGGAGAGCCTGGACGCCATCGGCGAGGCCCTGACCGAGAACGGCAAGGTCATCGTCACCGGCTGCCTGGGTGCGAAGAAGGATGCGGCGGGCCACGACATCGTGTCGTCGGTGCACCCCAAGGTGCTGGCCGTGACCGGCCCGCATGCGCTGGGCGAGGTGATGCAGGCGGTGCACACGCACCTGCCCAAGCCGCATGACCCGTTCACCGACCTGGTGCCGGCCGCCGGCATCAAGCTGACGCCCAAGCATTACGCCTACCTGAAGATCTCCGAGGGCTGCAACCACCGTTGCTCGTTCTGCATCATCCCGTCGATGCGCGGCGACCTGGTGTCGCGCCCGGTGGCCGAGGTCATGCTGGAGGCCGAGAACCTGTTCAAGGCCGGCGTCAAGGAATTGCTGGTGATCTCGCAGGACACCAGTGCCTACGGCGTCGACGTCAAGTACCGCACCGGCTTCTGGAACGGCCGCCCGCTCAAGACCCGCATGACCGAACTGGTGGCGGCGCTCGGCGAGCTGGCCGCGCAGTACGGTGCGTGGGTGCGCCTGCACTACGTCTACCCGTACCCGCACGTGGACGAGATCATCCCGCTGATGTCCCAAGGCCATGTGCTGCCGTACCTCGATGTGCCGCTGCAGCACGCGCACCCGGACGTGCTCAAGCGCATGAAGCGCCCGGCCAATGCCGAGAAGACCATGGACCGGATTCGCGCCTGGCGCGAGATCTGCCCTGAGCTGACCATCCGCAGCACCTTTATCGCCGGCTTCCCGGGCGAGACCGAGGCGGAGTTCCAGACCTTGCTCGACTTTATCGCCGAAGCCGAGCTGGACCGCGTCGGCTGCTTCGCCTACTCGCCGGTGGAGGGCGCCACCGCCAACGACCTGCCGGGCGCGCTGCCCGACGAGGTGCGCGAGGAACGCCGCGCCCGCTTCATGGAAGTGGCCGAAGAGGTCTCGGCACGCCGCCTGCAGCGCAAGGTCGGCCAGACCCTGCGCGTGCTGGTGGACGAGGTCAACCAGGATGGCGGCATCGGCCGTTCGTCCGCGGATGCGCCGGAAATCGACGGCCTGGTCTATATCGCGCCGCCGGAACGCCACTCCCAGCGCTATCGCGCCGGCGAGTTCGTCGAGGTGAAGATCACCGGCGCCGATGGCCACGACCTGTGGGGCGAGGTCTGAAACGGGTTGATTAGGTAAAAGTACGCCCGTTCGATTTCGTCCGCGTCCCGCTATACTGTGCGGTGCAACATAACCTCATGGAGACAAAGTCATGACGCGTGAAGTGGTAGTGGTAGGCGGTGTCCGTACCGCGATCGGGACCTTTGGCGGCAGCCTGAAGGATGTGGCGCCGGCGGAGCTGGGTGCACTGGTGGTGCGCGAGGCGCTGGCGCGCGCGCAGGTGTCGGGCGACGATGTCGGCCACGTGGTGTTCGGCAACGTGATCCAGACCGAGCCGCGCGACATGTATCTGGGCCGCGTCGCGGCCGTCAACGGCGGGGTGACGATCAACGCCCCCGCGCTGACCGTGAACCGCCTGTGCGGCTCGGGCCTGCAGGCCATCGTCAGCGCCGCGCAGACCATCCTGCTGGGCGATACCGACGTCGCCATCGGCGGCGGCGCGGAAAGCATGAGCCGCGCCCCGTACCTGGCGCCGGCGGCGCGCTGGGGCGCACGCATGGGCGACGCCGGCCTGGTCGACATGATGCTGGGTGCGCTGCACGATCCCTTCCATCGCATCCACATGGGCGTGACCGCCGAGAATGTCGCCAAGGAATACGACATCTCGCGCGCGCAGCAGGACGAGGCCGCGCTGGAATCGCATCGCCGCGCTTCGGCAGCGATCAAGGCCGGCTACTTCAAGGACCAGATCGTCCCGGTGGTGAGCAAGGGCCGCAAGGGCGACGTTACCTTCGACACCGACGAGCACGTGCGCCATGACGCCACCATCGACGACATGACCAAGCTCAGGCCGGTCTTCGTCAAGGAAAACGGCACGGTCACGGCAGGCAATGCTTCGGGCCTGAACGACGCCGCCGCCGCGGTAGTGATGATGGAGCGCGCCGAAGCCGAGCGCCGCGGCCTGAAGCCGCTGGCCCGCCTGGTGTCGTACGGCCATGCCGGCGTGGACCCGAAGACCATGGGCATTGGCCCGGTGCCGGCGACGAAGATCGCGCTGGAGCGCGCCGGCCTGCAGGTGTCGGACCTGGACGTGATCGAAGCCAACGAAGCTTTTGCCGCACAGGCGTGCGCGGTGACCAAGGCGCTCGGCCTGGATCCGGCCAAGGTCAACCCGAACGGCTCGGGCATCTCGCTGGGCCACCCGATCGGCGCCACCGGTGCCCTGATCACGGTGAAGGCGCTGCATGAACTGAACCGCGTGCAGGGCCGCTACGCGCTGGTGACGATGTGCATCGGCGGCGGGCAGGGCATTGCCGCCATCTTCGAGCGTATCTGAGGTTAGCCTTGCGCCTGGCTTCGCTGACGAAGAACCTCTGGACGCTCGGCCTGACCGCCGTGCTCGCGCTGGCGGGCACGGTGCAGGCAGCGCCGGGCACCGAGCTGTCGACTGGCCCGGTGATCGGCGGGGAAGGCCTGGGCATCAACCAGGCCATTCGCGACGGCGAAGCCCGGCGCGGCGGCACCTCGCTTTCCACTGGTGCGCCAAGACCTCTGGCGCCGCGGCCGGAGTATGCGTCGCTGCCGGTCTATGTCGGCAAGGTCGGCGACCAGCCGGTGCGGTTGCGCCTGGGCCCCAAGCCTGACGAGCGCGACAGCGTGCGCGGAGAATACGCCGGCCGTGGCGCCGGTGTGCGCCTGCTGGCCGGCGAGTGGGAGGACGGCGCTTTCCTGATGGAGGAGTCCGACGACGGCACCCGCGTATCGGGCAACTGGGAAGGCAGCATCGACGCCAGCGGCGCCGTGCGCGGCACCTGGACCGACGCGTTCAACCCGGCCATCGTGCTGCCGTTCTTTATCCGCCCTCTGGGCGTGCTCGTGATCCCCCCGTTCGACATGACACCCAACAGCGGCGTCACCTACGCGCCGCCGCCGCCGAAGTCCTCGATTTCCGGCTGGTAAGCCACTTCCTGGTGCCCGCCGTTGCCATCGCCGGTGGCGCGGCCGGCATTTGCTGGTAAGCTCGGAGGCTCATCGAGTCTCATTCCTGACCGTGCCGCGCTTCTGCCTGGGCGATACCGCCACGGCAGCGCGCCGTGGCCCGCCAGCAGCCAGCAAGGAAACCGCCGTGTCCGATTCGCCATCCGGCAAGCCCGCGTCGCCCGCCCATTACCTGCAAACCGTTGCGGTCCAGCCCGAGCTGGAGATCGCGCCCGGCTTTGCCTCGTTTTCTCCCGCCACGCACCGCGGCTCCACCGTGGTGTTCCGCAACCTGGCCGAACTGCGCGCCCATGGCGACGGTGCCACCACCTACTGGCGCTATGGCCTGCACGCCACGCCGACCAGCGAGGCGCTGTGCCAGCACCTGGCGCTGCTGGAGGGCGCGCGCCACACGCTGCTGCAGCCGTCGGGGCTGGCGGCGATCTCGCTGGTCTACTTCGCGCTGCTCAAGAGCGGCGACGACGTGCTGGTGCCGCACAACGTCTACGGCCCCAACCGCGACCACGGCGAGTGGCTGGCACGCGAATTCGGCGTGGCCGTGCGCTACTACGACCCGATGGACGCTGCTGCGATGGCGGCGATGATCCGGCCGAATACGCGCCTGATCTGGATGGAGTCGCCCGGTTCGGTGACCATGGAAGTGCCCGACAGCGACGCCATCGTCGCCGCGGCCAGGGCGCGAGGCGTGCTGACCGCGATCGACAATACCTGGTCGGCCGGCATCTACTTCCGTCCGTTCGACAAGGGCATCGACATCTCGGTGCAGGCGCTGACCAAGTACCAGTCCGGCGGCAGCGACGTGCTGATGGGCGCGGTGCTGACCTGCGACGATGCGCTGCATGAGCGCCTGAAGCGCACCCGCATGCTGATGGGCTGGGGGGTTTCCGCCGATGACTGCCACCTGGTGCTGCGCGGGCTGCCGAGCCTGCCGGTGCGCCTGGCCGCGCATGACCGTGCGGCCCGCGAAGTGGCGGAGTGGCTGCGCCAGCGGCCCGAGGTTGCGCGCGTGCTGCATCCGGCGCTGCCGGACTGCCCGGGCCACGCCAACTGGCGGCGCGATTTCACCGGTGCCAGCGGGCTCTTTGCCATCATCCTGCGGGCAAGCTATACGCGCCAGCAGGTGGATGCCTTGGTCGAGGCGCTGCAACTGTTTGCGATCGGCTGGTCCTGGGGCGGCGCCCACAGCCTGGCCGTGCCGTACCACGTGCAGGGCATGCGGCCGGCGGGCACATGGCCGCCGGCCGGCTGGCAGGATAGCGGCGAACTGGTGCGGCTTTATATCGGCCTGGAAGACACGCGCGACCTGATCGCCGACCTGCGCCAGGCGCTGGAGGCTACGCTGGCCGCGTAAGCGGCCTCAGGCCGGCTGTCTCAGGGCGAGATTGAGCTGGTCGACGACCTCGGCCCAGTCGGCGTCGTCCAGCAGCTCGTCGCGCAGCAGCGTGGCCTGGGCGGGGGTCCAGAACGGTGCCTCGGCCAGTTCGACATCGTCGGGCAGTGGGGCGTGCGTGCCGATAAAGCTGCGGATGCTGGCTTCGTCGGAGGCCAGGCCGAGTTGGGCGAACAGTTCGGAAAACTGGTGGAAGGTCGATTCCATGGTGGTCGGCTCGATGTTGTTGGCCTGAGATAGTGTAGGGCAGCGGCCGGGCCGGCGCTGCCCGGGAAACAAAAACGGACGCTGCTGCGTCCGTTTTTGCGTGCGGGCGCCATGCGCTCAGGGCGTATCCGTGCTGGGCATGGTCTTGGCGCTCGCGGTGGGCCTGGCGGCCCGGGCTGCCCGGGCTGCCTGCGGCATCGCCCAGACCGACTCCGCCGGCCCGCTGCGCGCGCGGCGCTGCGTGGCGCGGGCCAGGGCGACAAAGCCCGCGGCCAGCGCGATCGCGCCGATATCGAAGCCCGCGATGATCCAGTGCCCGCTGGGGATGCTGTGCAGCAGGTGGTCGCCGGTCAGGAGCGCGTTCGCCAGCGGCACCGTCAGCGAGGCCAGCGCGGCGGCGTAGAGCAATTCCACCGCGGCGCGCACCGGCGGGCGCAGCAGCGCCCAGGCACAGGCCAGGCCAAACACCGTGAAATAGGTGTAGCTCACCGCGCGCTCCGGCCACAGCAGTGCGGCCGGGAAGCACAGCGCCACGCCGATGCAGCAGCCGATGCACACGCCGACCGTGCCCTGCGCCAGCAGCCGGTGCACGCGCGGCTGCTCGGCCTGGCGCAGCTTGCGCCGCGACTCGATCCACAGCAGGTTGCCCGAATAGAACAGGAAGGCGCCGGCCAGCCCGGCCAGCAGGTAGACCAGCCGCACCGGCAACTCGCCGAAGGTGCCGAAATGCAGCGCGTACAGCGCGCTGTAGAGCCCGTGGTTGCTGTCGCGCGTGCCGGCGGTCTGGTTGGCGGTCAGCTGGCCCGCGTTGGGCTCGCCGCTGGCGGCGTGGATGCCGACCGAGCCCAGGTTGCCGAGGGCCTGCGTGCTGGTGCCGCGCACCTCCACCACGGCGTTGGCGTCGCCATGGCGCTGGAAGCGGAACGACTCGGGCGTGAAACGCTCGCCGCCGTGCTCGCGCGCGATCTGCATCAGCGTTGCCGTGGGCATGGTCGGCACCGCGCGGTTGGCCGCGGCCACTTCCGGCACGGCGGTGGTGGCGCGGGGTACCGCCTCGAACAGGCGGCCGTCGAAGGTCAGCGTGTTGAACACCATCATCAGCACCAGCGACAGGCAGAACAGTGCGCCGGTGATGGCAAAGACCAGGTGGAAGGGCAGGCTGAACAGGCCCAGCACGTTGTGGGTGTCCATCCAGAAACGCTTCAGGTTGCGACCGGGGCGCACCGCGAACAGGTCCTTCTTCAGCCGCGGCAGGTGCAGCAGCACGCCCGACACCAGCGCCAGCCCGTACAGCACCGAGATCGCGCCCATGAAATAGATGCCGCCGACCGGGATCCCCAGCGAGTAGTGCAGGCTATTCAGGAACGCCGACAGCTCGCCGATCACGTGGTCGCGCGAGGTGTCGCGCTGCATCGCGGCGTCGCCTGCCAGGCGGGCGTCAGTGGTCATCTGCCACTCGCCGGCCTTGTCCTGCCAGTAGGCCGAGATATTGGGCTCGCCCTCCGAAGGCATGATCACGTATGAGCTGGCCGCGGCCTCGGGGTGGATCGCGACCAGCTTCTGCATGAAGCGGTCGACTGCGGCCGGGTCGGCCTTGGCCTCGACCGGCGCGCTGCCCTTGAGCCGCGACGGCGACTGCCATACATGCAGTTCGTGGTGGAACACGGTGACCGCCCCGGCAAAGAAGGCGATAAACAAGGCCCAGCCGGCCATCAGGCCGACCCAGGTATGCAGCGTCTGGTACAGGCGCAGGGTTGCGGTTTTCATGATGGGCTTTCTCAGGAGGCGGGCAGGACGGCCAGTGCAGCCGGCGCCAGGCCGGCCAGGCGCAACACCCACAGCGCGCCGAAGCAGAGCAGGTTGGCGCCACCCAGCCAGATCCAGGCGGTGCGGCTGGAACGGAACAGCAGGCTGGCGCTGATGATGGCCACCCACACCGGCAGGCAGGCCACCACGGCCGCGACGATGCCGGTCTCCCAGCCGCCCGGCAGCCACAGGATCAACAGCGTGCACAGCGACACCGCCAGCGGCAGCCCGAGCAGCGCGCCGGCCAGCCATTTGGTGCCCATCGCGGATTGGTCTGCGCTCATGCCCGTTGCTCCCGCGCTGCCCGGCGCTTGCGCGCGGCATGGGTGCCGATGAAGGGCCATACCGACAGCGCGCAGGGCACGGTCACCAGGCTGGCGGCAATGGCCACGGGCCAGCCGTCGGTGGTGCTCCACAGCCAGGTGCTGACGATGACCAGGGCCAGGCCCAGCCAGCCCAGCATACGCGGTTGCGTGACCCTGCCGGGCGGCAGCAGGACCTGGTTGGGCGCGGCCAGGTACAGGCACGCAGCCGCAGCCAGGCCAAGAAGGGCAGCCAGAACTTGCATGGGGAAATGTCAGATAAACGAAACATTAATGGTAATGATTCGCATTTGAAGAGGCAAGCGCTAAGTAGACGTTGCGTCTCAGTAGGGATTTATCTGCACTTGGTGGAAGGATTTGCGCTGGCTGTTGCGATTAGTCGCTGGCGCCCCGGCGGACGGGGCCGGCCGGGCGCTTGCCGCCCGGCGCGCATTGCCGCGTTTGCCGCGGCCCGGGATCAGTGCGGGAACAGCGCCAGCAGGCCGTCCAGCCCGACGTGGTTGAACGCGACGCTGGCTTGCGTGCGCACCACCGGCTTGGCCCGGAAGGCCACCGACAGGCCGGCCACGGCCATCATCTTCAGGTCGTTGGAGCCATCACCCATGACAATGGCCTGGTCCGCCGTGGCGCCGATCCGGGCGCAGACTTCCTGCACGGTGCGGGCCTTGACGTCGGCGTTGACGATCTCGCCGACGACATTGCCGGTCAGCTTGCCGTCGATGATCTCCAGCGTATTGGCGCGGGTCACGTCGAGCTGGAGCCGTGCCTTGAGCTTCTCGGTGAAATGCACGAAGCCGCCCGACACCAGCAGCGTGCGCAGGCCCAGCGCCTGCACGGTCTGCAGCATGCGCTCGGCGCCCGGCGACAGCCGCAGGCGCTCTTCATAGACGCGGTCCAGCACGCTGGCGTCCAGCCCCTTGAGCAGGGCCACGCGGCGGCGCAGGCTTTCGTTGAAATCGGTGATCTCGCCGCGCATGGCGGCTTCGGTGATGGCCGAGACCTCGGCCTTGAGGCCGCAGAAGTCCGCGATCTCGTCGATGCACTCGATCGTGATCAGGGTCGAGTCCATGTCCATCGCCACCAGGCGGAAGTCGGACAGCTTGCGCCCCGCGGGCACCACTGCCCAGTCGATCGCGCGCGGGCCGCAGAAATCGTCCAGCGCATCGCGCAGCGCCGGCGTCAGCGGCGCGCATTCCTCGGCGGCGGCCACGGTGTCGCTGCGCAGCACCAGTTCAGAGGCGCGGGCCAGGGTGCGGGCGGTGTCGAGGTCGGCTGGGGAAAGCGGGGCGGTGCTCTGGAGGATCAGGGGCATGGCGGATGAAGATCGGGCGCTTGCCGCGCGGGGCTGCAACGCGGCAAAACCGCTATTGTAGCCCCGCCGCAGCGCCCCGGGCGAGCCGCTCAGCGCTGCGCCATCACCATGTAGTCCACGGTCAGGCTGGACAGGGCGCGCACGCCGTTGATCAGCGCCGGCTCGTCCACATAGAACTCAGGGGAGTGGTTGGAAGGCGCCTTGGTCACATCCTGGCCCTTGGGCGTCACCCCGAGGTTGAAGAACAGCCCCGGGACCTTCTCCTGGTAGAACGAGAAGTCCTCCGACGCGGTCGCCTTGGGCGTGATCATCCAGTTGCCTTCGCCGGCCACGCGCTGCAGCGTGGGCGCCATCTTCTCGGTCAGGGCCGGCTGGTTGATGGTGGCGTTATACAGCTCCACCACGCGGAAGCTGGCCTCGGCGCCGGCGCTGGTGGCGATGGCCTCGGTGGTGCGCTTCATGCGGGCATGGATGTCCTTCTTCATGCCTTCGTCATAGGTGCGCACGGTGCCCATCATCTCGACCTTCTCCGGCACGATGTTCATGCGGTTGCCGCCGTGGATGGTGCCCACGGTGATCACCGACGGCTCCAGCATGGCGTTGACCTGGCGGCTCTGGATGGTCTGCAGGCCCATTACGATCTGCGACGCCACCACGATCGGGTCGATCCCGCCCCACGGCCGCGCGCCGTGGGTCTGGCGGCCCTTGACGTCGATCCAGAACTGGTCGGCCGCCGCCATCGAGGGGCCGCTGCGCCAGCCCAGCTTGCCCGATTCGATGCCGCTGCTCACGTGCAGGCCGAAGATCGCGTCGACCTTGGGATTGTCCAGCACGCCCTCGGACACCATCTGCTTGGCGCCCCAGGTGTTGGAGCCATTGGGTTCGAAGTCGGCCGGGCTTTCCTCGGCCGGCTGGAAGATGAACTTGACCGTGCCGGGCAGCTGGTCCTTCATGCCGGCCAGCACTTCGGCGGTGGCCATCAGGATCGCCACGTGGGTGTCATGGCCGCAGGCGTGCATCACGTCCACTTCCTTGCCCAGGTACTGGCCCTTGGCCTTCGACGCGAACGGCACGTCCACGCGTTCCTTGACCGGCAGCGCATCCATGTCGGCGCGCAGCGCCACCACCGGACCGGGCTTGCCGCCCTTGAGCACGCCGACCACGCCGGTCTTGGCCACGCCCGTCTTCACTTCCATGCCGAGCTTGCGCAGGTGGTCGGCCACCAGCTTGGCGGTGCGCGTCTCGTAGTTGCCCAGTTCCGGATGCTGGTGGATATCGCGGCGCCACGCGATGAGTTGTTTCTCGACGGCCTTGGCGCGGGTTTCGATCTGGGCGTGCAGGGTTTCGGCGCCTTGCGTCTGGGCCTGCGCGGTGTTGCAGAGCAGGCCGGTGGCGAGCGCCAGGGTGGCGAGGGCAAAGCGGGTGGTGGAACGGTATGCGGTTTGACGTGCAGCCATGCAGGATCTCCTTCGTTGTTGTTGGTTTGATGCTGGCAGGACGTTGGCTTCTTGGTGAATGCGGACGTATCGACGAAGTGCAAGCGACAAAGCCGCGCCGACCTTGTCAGTCCGCCACGCGCAGGCTGTCGACTACCTTGTGCAGGAACGCCTCGCAAGCAGCCAGCTGCTCCAGCGCAACAAACTCATCCGGCTTGTGCGCCTGCTGGATATCGCCAGGCCCGCACACCACGGCCGGAATGCCGGCGCGCTGGAACAGGCCGGCCTCGGTGCCATACGCCACCTTGTTGGTGTCGCGGTCGGCAGTCAGCGCGCGCACCAGCTGCGTGATGGCTTCCTGCTCGGCCACGTCCAGCGACGGAGCTGCGGCGATCTTGCTCAGCGTCAGGCCGGCGTCGGCATGCTCGGCGCGCATCTTCGGCAGCAGCACGTCGTTGGCGTAGGCCTGGATGCGGGAGTAGATGGCTTCGGGATCCACGCCGGGCAGGTTGCGGAACTCGAACACGAACTCGCATAGTGCCGGGATGGTGTTCAGCGCGATGCCGCCCTGGATGGTGCCGGTCTGCGCGGTGGTGTAGGGCACGTCGAAGGCCTGGTCGTAGGGGCCGTTGGCCTTGAACTCATCGGCGATGTCGCGGATGAAACAAATCAGGCGCGCGGCGTATTCGATCGCATTGACGCCGCGCGGCGTCAGCGACGAGTGCGCGGCCTGGCCCCTGACGCAGCAACGGTAGGCGTTGATGCCCTTGTGCGCGACGATCACGCGCATGCTGGTGGGTTCGCCGACGATGCAGCCGCCGGGCGTCACGCCGCGGTCGCGCAGTTCGGCCAGCAGGTAGGGTGCGCCCATGCAGCCGATCTCTTCGTCGAAGGACAGCGCGTAGTGTACCGGCTCGCGCAGGCTGGCCTGCAGGATGGCCGGCAGCAGCGACAGGCTGGTGCCGATAAAGCCTTTCATGTCGCAGGTGCCGCGGCCGTAGAGTTTGTCGTCGCGCACCACCGGCTTGAACGGGTCGGTGGTCCAGTCCTGGCCGTCCACCGGCACCACGTCGGTATGGCCAGAGAGCACGATGCCGCCGTTGGTGTTGCCGTCGGCGGCGGGCACGGTGACGAACAGGTTGGCCTTGTCCTGCTGCGGGTTGTAGCTCAGATGCGGCTTCAGCCCCTTGGCCAGGAAATGGTCGCGCACCGACTCGATCAGGCCCAGGTTGGAGTTGCGGCTGGTGGTGTCGTACGCGACCAGCCGCTGGGTCCATTCAAGCGCGCTGCCGCGCGCGGCGGTTTCGGTGACGGGCTGGCGGGAGGAAGCGGCTTGGGCGGGCATGGGGGCGTTATCGCTAACTTGTTAAGGAATCGATGCTACACCCGGCCGCGCGCCGCGTCCATGCAGGACGCTAGGCCAGTTGCCGCAACGTGTGCTTGATGGTCTGCGCGCGGATCGCCACGTCCGGCATCTTGGCCTCGATGCGCAGCTTGTCCTGCCCGGCCAGCTTGATATGGCGGTTCTTCTGCACCAGGTCGATGATGCGCATCGCGTCGATCGGCGGGTTGGGCACGAACTGCACGCTGATGGTGACCTCGCCCGCATCGATCTTGCGCACGCCCAGCGGCGCCGCTGCGATGCGCAGCCGGTGGGTCTCGACCAGCGCCTGCGCCTGCGCCGGCAGCCGGCCGAAGCGGTCGATCAGCTCTTCCTGGATATCGTCCACGCGCTCGGCGGTCTCGCAGTTGGCCAGCCGCTTGTACAGCGACAGCCGCTCGTGCACGTCGGCGCAGTAGTCGTTGGGCAGCAGCGCCGGCGTGCCCAGGTTGATCTCGGTGGTGGCGGCCAGCGGCGCCATCAGGTCGGGCTCCTTGCCCGCCTTGAGCGCCTTGACCGCGGCGTTGAGCATGTCGGTGTAGAGCTGGAAGCCGATCTCGTGGATCTCGCCCGACTGCTTGTCGCCCAGCACCTCGCCCGCGCCGCGGATTTCCAGGTCGTGCATGGCCAGGTAGAAGCCCGAGCCCAGTTCCTCCATCTGCTGGATCGCTTCGAGCCGGCGCTGCGCCTGCTTGGTCAGGCCTTCGACGTCATGCACCAGCAGGTAGGCATAGGCCTGGTGGTGCGAGCGCCCGACCCGGCCACGCAGCTGGTGCAGCTGCGCCAGGCCGAACTTGTCCGAGCGGTGGATCAGGATGGTGTTGGCGGTCGGCACGTCGATGCCGGTCTCGATGATGGTGGTGCACAGCAGGATGTTGTCGCGGCGCGCGACGAAGTCGCGCATCACGCGCTCCAGCTCGCGCTCATGCATCTGGCCGTGCGCGACGGCAATGCGCGCTTCCGGCACCAGCTCGGCCAGCCGCGCGCGCTTGTTCTCGATGGTCTCGACCTCGTTGTGCAGGAAGTAGACCTGGCCGCCGCGCTTGAGCTCGCGCAGGATAGCCTCGCGGATCACGCCGTCTTCCTCGCGCCGCACGAAGGTCTTGATCGCCAGCCGCTTCTGCGGCGCGGTCGCGATCACCGAAAAGTCGCGCAGCCCTTCCAGCGCCATGCCCAGCGTGCGCGGGATCGGCGTGGCGGTCAGGGTCAGCACGTCGACCTCGGCGCGCAGGGTCTTCAGCGCCTCCTTCTGGCGCACGCCGAAGCGGTGTTCTTCGTCGATGATGACCAGCCCCAGGCGCTCGAACCTGACCTGGTCGGACAGGATCTTGTGGGTGCCGATGACGATGTCGACGGTGCCTTCGTTGATCTGCTTGATGGCCGCGTCGATCTCTTTCTTGGTCTTGAAGCGCGACAGCTCGACGATGCGCACCGGCCATTCGGCAAAGCGGTCTGACAGCGTCTGGAAATGCTGCTCGGCCAGCAGCGTGGTCGGTGCCAGCATCGCCACCTGCTTGCCGCCCAGCACCGCGACAAAGGCCGCGCGCAGCGCCACCTCGGTCTTGCCGAAGCCCACGTCGCCGCACACCAGCCGGTCCATCGGCTTGCCCGAGGTCATGTCGGCGATCACCGCGGCAATGGCGGCGGCCTGGTCCGGCGTTTCCTCGAAGCCGAAGCTTTCGGCGAAGGTCTCGTAGTCCTTGGGCGAGAGCGGGAAGGCAAAGCCCTCGCGCGCGGCGCGGCGCGCGTACAGGTTGAGCAGCTCGGCGGCGGTGTCGCGGATCTGCTGGGCTGCCTTGCGCTTGGCCTTGTCCCACTGGCCCGAGCCCAGGTGGTGCAGCGGCGCGGTATCGGGATCGGCGCCGGAATAGCGCGAAATCACATGCAGCTGGTGCACCGGCACGTACAGCTTGCTGCCCTTGTCGTAGTCCAGGTGCAGGAATTCCTCGTCGCCCTGGCCCATGTCGAGCGTGACCAGGCCCTGGTAGCGGCCGATGCCGTGCTCGCTGTGCACCACCGGGTCGCCGATCTTCAGCTCGGCCAGGTCGCGCACCATCGAGTCGACGGCCGAGGCCTGCTCCTGCTTGCGGCGGCCGGTGCGGCGCGCGGTGCCGGCGTACAGCTCGGCCTCGGTGACAAAGGCGATCCGCCCCTGCGGCAGCGCAAAGCCGCTCTGCAGCGGCGCCACCGCGATCGAGAAATGCGCTTCGCCGGCCAGGAACGCGGCAAAGTCGTCCACTGGCTGCGGGCGCAGGCCGCTTTCGGCAAAGAGCTGCAGCAGGGTCTCGCGCCGCCCGGCCGAGTCGGCGCACATCAGCACGCGGGTCTGCTTGTCGAGCAGCAGTGCTTCCAGGTTGACCAGCGGATCATCGGCGCGGCGGTTCACCGCGACGTCGGGCAGGATAGCCGAGAACGCCGCCTGGTCCGCATTGGCTTCGGCCTGCAGCACCAGGCGCGCCATCGGCTTGGCGGCGACGAAGAACTGCTCCTCGGACAGGAACAGGTCCGCGGGCGGCAGCAGCGGGCGCTCGCGGTCGTGGCGCATGAAGTTGTAGCGCTGCGTGGTATCGGCCCAGAAGCGGCGGATGGCCTCGTCGACATTGCCGGCGAATGCGAGCTGCGTATCGGCGGGCAGGTAGTCGAACACGGTCGCGCTGTGCTCGAAGAACAGCGGCAGGTAGTACTCGATGCCGGCCGACGGCACGCCGTTGCCGATGTCCTTGTAGATCGGCGACTTGGTCGGGTCGCCTTCGAACACCTCGCGCCAGCGGCCGCGGAAGGCGGTGCGCGCGGCTTCGTCGAGCGGGAACTCGCGCCCGGGCAGCAGCCGCACTTCGTTGACCGGGTACAGGCTGCGCTGGGTGTCGGGGTCGAAGGCGCGGATGGTCTCGATCTCGTCGCCGAACAGGTCGATCCGGTACGGCAGCGCCGAGCCCATCGGGTACAGGTCGATCAGGCCGCCGCGCACGCTGTATTCGCCGGGGCGCATCACCGCGCTGACGTGCTCGTAGCCGGCCAGCGTGAACTGGGCCTTGAGCGCCGCTTCATCCAGCCGCTCGCCCTGCTTGAAGAAGAAGGTGTAGGCGGCCAGGAACGCGGGCGGCGCCAGCCGGTACAGCGCGGTGGTGGCCGGCACCAGCATCACGTCGCATTGCCCGGTCTGGATGTCGTGCAGCGTGGCCAGGCGCTCTGACACCAGGTCCTGGTGCGGCGAGAAGCTGTCGTAGGGCAGTGTTTCCCAGTCGGGCAGCAGGCGCACGCGCAGTTCGGGCGCGAACCAGGGGATTTCCTCGGCCAGGCGCTGGGCATCGACGGCGTGGGAGCAGACCACGGCCAGCATCGGCGCGCGCTCGCGGTGCTGCCGAGCGTACGCGGCCACAGCCAGCGCATCGGCCGAGCCGCGCAGCCCGGCCACGCTGTGGCGCAGCCCCGGCTTGACCAGCGGCAGGTTGACAAAGGGGAAGGCGGGCTTGGCGTCAGGCATGTGGGCAGCGGGGCGTTCAAAACGACGACACCCCGCCGGCATTGCGGGCGGGGGTCGGAGCAGGGGACCTCAACGGCCCGTGGCGCCTGCCGGGCACGCGTCAATGCGGAATGGCGCGGCATGGCGACGGGCAAGGGCCGTATTATAGAATGCGCACCGGTTGTCCCGCTGGCCATGCTGGCCAGCAGGCGCCCGCGCCTCTTTCACTCAACGCCGATCCTGTGCCCGCTCGCCGCTTTGCCCTGATTCCCTGTGCCGGTACCGGCAGCCGCGCCGGCGGCGCCGTTCCCAAGCAATACCAGACCGTGGCCGGCCGGCCGATGATCTGGTACGCGCTGGCGGCGTTCTCGGCGTGCGACGCCATCAACGCCACCGCGCTGGTGCTGGCGCCCGACGACATGCCGCTGGAATCGCGCTTCGGCGCGGCCGCCTTTGCCGGGCTGCGCTTCGATACCGCCTTTGTCGGCGGCGAGACCCGCCATGCCTCGGTGCTGGCCGGGCTGCACCACCTGGCGCAGCTGGGCGCGACCGACAGCGACTGGGTGCTGGTGCACGATGCCGCGCGCCCGGGCCTGACCCCCGCGATGATCCACGCGCTGGTGCGCGCGGTGGAAAGCGATGGCGACGACGACCCGGACGCCGCCATCGGCGGCATCCTGGCGGTGCCGGTGCCCGACACGCTCAAGCGCGCCCAGGACGACGCCCGCATCGGCGCCACGGTGCCGCGCGAGGGCCTGTGGCAGGCGCAGACGCCGCAGATGTTCCGCCTGGGCGTGCTGCGCCAGGCGCTGCAGGACGCCATGGCGGCCGGCGCGGTGGTGACCGACGAGGCCAGCGCGATCGAGCGTCTGGGGCTGCATCCGCGGCTGGTCAACGGCTCGCTGCGCAATTTCAAGGTGACCTACCCGGAGGACTTCGCACTGGCCGAAGTGCTGCTGGGCAACGATGGCAAAGGAGACTGACCGCATGATGCCTTTCGATATCCGGGTGGGACAGGGCTATGACGTCCACGCGCTGGTGCCCGGCCGCAAGCTGATCCTGGGCGGGGTCGAGATTCCGCACGACCGCGGCCTGCTTGGCCATTCCGATGCGGATGCGCTGCTGCACGCGGTCACCGACGCGCTCTTCGGCGCGGCCGCGCTGGGCGATATCGGCCGCCATTTCCCCGACACCGACGCGCAGTTCGCCGGCGCCGACAGCCGCGTGCTGCTGCGCGAGGCCGCGCGCCGCGTGCGCGAGGCGGGCTATGAAATCGGCAATGTCGATGCCACCGTGATCGCGCAGGCGCCCAAGCTGGCGCCGCATATCGGGGCGATGGTGGCGAACCTGGCGGAGGACCTGGGGATTGCGCGCGGGCGTTGCAACGTCAAGGCCAAGACCAACGAGAAGCTGGGCTTCGAAGGGCGCCAGGAAGGCATCGTGGCGCAGGCCGCAGTGCTGCTCTGGCGCGCCTCGGTGGGCGACGCGCAGGACTGATCAGGGCCGCGCCGCGTCTGGCGCCGTGGCGTTTTCCGGCGGGATCGCGTAGGTATAGTCGATCAGGCGGGCCATTGCGCCGGTGCGCGCACCGGCTTCGGTGCGCTTGGTGAAGCCCATCTGCTGGCACAGCCGGATGGCCGATGCCATTTCCGGCATGGTGCGCACCACCAGCGTTGACGCGCCGATATCGCGCGCGCGCTGGATGCAGATCTGCATCAGCGTGCGGCCCAGGCCCAGGCCGCGCGCCTGCGGGCTGACCGACAGCAGCCGCGCTTCCGGCTGGGTCAGGGTGATGGTGCTGCCGTCCAGTGCCGGCAGCGTGGCGCCCGGATGGCAGAACAGGACGGCCCCCATGATGCCGTGATCGGTTTCCGCCACCCACCACTCCATATCCGGATGGCTGGTCGCCAGCACTGCCTGCATGCCGCGCTGGAACGACGCGCGGCAGTCTTCCATGATGGCCAGCTCATATTGCCCGTAGGCTTGTTGCGTGACGGCGGCGATGTCGCCCCAGTCATGCACCGCCGCGAGGCGGTAGTGGAAGCGGGGGGAAGTCGGCGAAGGCAGGGTCATGGCAGCCTGAAAGTGCGTGTCCTGCCTGGATTGTAGGCCGATCGCCGCACCTGTGCAGCCATGGCGCGGGGCGGTTGCAGGATGGGAACAGCCGGCAACTCCTGATGGGAAGCTGCCGGCTGCTGTGCTACGGCGCCCGTGGCAGGGCACCGCGGAGGGCGCGGGGGCGCGCTGTGGCGGGGCTTATTGCGCGGCGATCACGTTGGCGGCGGCCACGATCACGGCGGCAATGCGGCCGACATCGCGCAGCTGCTGCGCGGTCATGCCCTGTTCATTCTTCAGCAGCTGGTAGTGCGACTTCACGCAGAAGTGGCACTTGCCCACGATCGAGGCGGCCAGCGCGTACATCTCGAAACGGCGCTTGTCCACGCCGCCATGGGTGGCATAGGCGTTCATGCGCAGGCCGGCCGGCTGGGTGGCCAGGTCCGGATCGTCGGCCATTTCGACATACGGGTACCAGGTGTTGTTCATGCCCATCAGCGCGGCAGCGGTCAGCGCGCCGTTGGTTTCCTCGGGCGACAGCACGCCGGCATTGCGGATGGCATCCACCAGCACCTTGCTCTGCGCCGCGAATGCCGCCGCCAGCGCCACGCCGACCGCATCATTGCCTTCCAGCGAGGAGCGCGCGATGGTGCCGTCCACGTTCAGGCGGATGTCCTTGGCGTAATCGGGGATGAGATTCTTAATCGTGCTGAGGAATTCCATTTATTTCTCCTATCGATAGGGGCCCAAAAAACCCGCGCAAGCGGGTTTTGGTGCGGAGGGCAGCGCCCTCCGCGAATCGCCACGGTGTCTGGCGACTGACAGCAAATTACAGCGTGGCGCCACCAACGGCACGGTTGCACGGGCACAGCTCGTCCGTTTGCAGACCGTCCAGGATACGCAGGACTTCTTCCGGGTTGCGGCCCACGTTCAGGTTGTTCACCGACACGTGCTGGATCACGTTGTCCGGGTCGACGATGAAGGTCGCGCGCAGGGCAACGCCGGCAGCGTGGTCACGCACGCCCAGTTGGTCGATCAGCGAACCGGTCACGTCGGCGAATTGCCACTGGTTCAGCTTGTTCAGGTCCTTGTGTTCGCGGCGCCATGCCAGCTTGACGAATTCGTTGTCGGTCGAGCCGCCCAGCACGATCGCGTCGCGGTCGGCGAAGTCGCCGTTCAGCTTGGCGAAGGCAACGATTTCGGTCGGGCAGACGAAGGTGAAGTCCTTCGGGTAGAAGTAGATGATCTTCCACTTGCCTTCGAACGACTTTTCGGTGATGTCTTCGAAAGCCGACTGGCCGTTCTCTTCGTGATTGTTGAAACCCGGCTTGACACCGACGACGTGGAAGGCTTCGAGCTTGTCACCAACGGTCTTCATAGACTATCTCCTGATACGGTTGCAATGAGAGCGGTGCTGCTGCCGCGCGGCTGGCGTGGGCCGGCTACGCGGCTTACCGCGACAAAACGTGATTATGCGTCATCACCAGGTGCCGGGCTAATTGATATTCTCAAAGAGCCCGATAGGCAAGGCATGTGACGCCTGGAGCGAATCCCGGCATGGGAAGCCGCGGCATCGGCCAGGCGGCTTCGATGCGGAAGGGCAAGTATGCCATGCGCGCTGGGCCCGCTTATGGCAAGTTGGTGACGATGGCGGCGAGTTCAACCCGCCGTGTTCAGGCCGGATGCATGACGGGCTCCACTCGTTGCGCCCGGAAGATCACCAGCGTGGCAACCAGTCCGCACAGCGCGGCGAACATCAGCCACAGCCCCGGCGCCGCCTTGTTGCCGGTGGCGTGGATCAGCCAGGTCGAGATTGCC
This sequence comes from Cupriavidus sp. FW306-1B-F12B, assembly GCF_058781795.1. Taxonomy (NCBI): domain Bacteria; kingdom Pseudomonadati; phylum Pseudomonadota; class Betaproteobacteria; order Burkholderiales; family Burkholderiaceae; genus Cupriavidus; species Cupriavidus sp. FW306-1B-F12B. Next base: position 117,584 of record NZ_JBYSXC010000013.1, on the reverse strand, counting down.
GGGGTGAAGCCGCCGAACAGCGCCGTGGCCAGGCTGTAGGCCAGCGAGAAGCCGGTGGTGCGCACCGCGGGCGGCATGATCTCGGTCAGCGCCACCACCATGGCGCCGTTATAGCTGCCGTACAGGAACGACAGCCACAGCCCCACCATCAGCAGCCGCGAGAACGACGGCTCGGCCACCAGCCATGACACGGCGGGGTACGCGGTCAGCAGCGTCGCCACGGTGAAGAACACCAGCAGTGGCTTGCGTCCGATGCGGTCCGACAGCGCGCCCATCAGCGGCAGCCAGATGAAGTTGGACAGGCCCACGCACATGGTGACGATCAGGTTGTCGGTGTCGTCCAGCTTCAGCACGGTCTTGCCGAAGGTCGGCGTGTATGCGGTGATCATGTAAAACGACACCGTGGTCATCACCACCATCATGCAGCCGGCCAGGATGATGCGCCAGTTGTCCAGCATCGAGCGGTAGATCTCGTCGATGGCGGGGCGGTGCTTGCGCGCCTTGAAGGCCTCGGTCTCTTCCAGCGAACGGCGGATCAGGAACAGGAACGGCACGATCAGGCAGCCCACCAGGAAGGGAATGCGCCAGCCCCATTCATCCATTTGCGCCGGCGCCAGCGTGGCGTGCAGGATCACGCCCAGCAGGCCGGCGAAGATCACCGCCACCTGCTGGCTGCCCGATTGCCACGCGACATAGAAGCCCTTGCGGCCAGGCCTGGCGATTTCCGACAGGTAGACCGAGACGCCGCCCAGCTCAACGCCCGCGGAGAAGCCCTGCAGCAGGCGCCCGGCCAATACCAGCAGCGGCGCGGCCACGCCAATGGTGGCGTAGCCCGGCACGCAGGCAATCAGCAGCGTGCCCATGGCCATCAGCGCCAGCGTCATGATCAGGCCCTTGCGGCGGCCATGGCGGTCGATGTAGGCGCCCAGCACGATCGCACCCAGCGGCCGCATCAGGAAGCCCGCGCCAAAGGTGGCGAGCGAAAGCATCAGCGAGGCGAACTCGTTGCCGCTGGGGAAGAAGGTCCTGGCGATGGCGGCCGCGTAGAAGCCGTACACCATGAAGTCATACATTTCCAGGAAGTTGCCGCTGACGACGCGGAACACGGTGCGGAACCCGTGCTGCCCGGCGGGGGTAGCTGCGGAGGTCTCTGACATGGCTGTCTCTCAGGCACCGCCGGCGGTCCCGGCGGCATGATGGTTCGGAGAAGTCAGCCAGGCGTGCGCGGGTCACGCCGTGTGGGAAGGATTTCGCCGCGCGCCTGATGACGGGCGCCAGTGTGCGCCGCGACCCTGTCATTGCCCTGACGAATGCCTTTCAGAAGGCTATCAAATGCTGTCGAAAACCTGTCAATGCGCCGCGGATGGCGCTCAGGCCGCGCTCAGCTGACGCTCAGGCGCGCCGGAAGCAGGCGCTGACCACCAGCCCCGTGGCCGGGGCGGGGCGGTTGGCCAGCAGCAGCCGGCCACCGTTGCGCTGCATGATGCGGTTGACGATGGACATGCCCAGCCCGGCGCCCTTGGCCTCGCTGCGCGCGGCATCGAGCCGGTAGAAGGGCCGCGTCAGCAGCGACAGCTGGCCGTCGGGCACGCCGTTGCCGTGGTCGGCCACGGTCAGCACGGCTTCCTTGTCGTCCACGCGCGTCGAGATCTCGACCACGGCCATGCCGCTTTGCTCGTCCTTGGCATAGCGGCGCGCGTTCTCGACCAGGTTGTCCAGGATGCGCTGCACTTCCATGCGGTTGGCCACGGCCATCACCGGCTCGTTGGCGCGCACGTGCACGCGCACGTCGTCATGCGCGGCGTAGACGCCCACGGCATCGTGCACCAGCGCCGACAGGTCAACCGGTTCCACGGTTTCCAGCGGCGGGCGCGCGTAGTTGAGGAACTGTCCGATGATGGCGTCCATCTGCTCGATGTCGGCGATCATGGCGTCGCGCGTGGGGGTGTCCATCGGCGACATCTCGGTTTCCAGGCGCAGGCGCGTCAGCGGCGTGCGCAGGTCGTGCGAGATGCCGGCCAGCATCACCACGCGGTCGTCGTCGAGTTGGCGCAGGTCGCGCACCATCTGGTTGAAGCTGTGGTTGGCCAGCGCCACCTCACTGGCGCCGTGCTCGGGCAGCGGCGGCGGGTCGCCGCCGGCACCGATGGCGCGCGCGGCGTTGGCCAGCCGCTTGAGCGGGTAGTTGACACGCGCGGTGATAAAGGCGGCGCCGATGATCGACAGCAGCAGCGCGGCAATACTCCACCACAGCCACTGGATGCCGGGCACGCGCTCGAAGCGCTCGGGGCTGATCGCCACCCAGTAGTCGTCGCCCTCGATCTCGAAGCTGACCCACACGCCGGGTATGTCGTTGACGGTGGTGGCCAGCACCGTGTCCTCGCCCAGGCGGCTGCGGATCTCCTGCTGCACCAGGGCGGTCAGGAACGGGTTGGCGGTGGGCGCGGCGAAGTCGTCGTCCTTCTCGCGCGGATAGACCTTGATGCCTTCGTTCTGCACCAGGTCGAGCAGCAGGAAGCGCCGCCGCGCGGGGTCGGAATAGAGCAGCGCGGCGCGCGTGAGCTTGACCACGCTGACCACCTGCATGGCGATCTGCTGCGCGCGCGGGGCGCGTTCGAACAGCCGGTAGCTCTGGAACCAGATGCCCAGCGAAATCGCCAGCAGCAGGGCGATAAGCATGAAGGTTCGCCAGAACAGCGAACCAAAGAACCGCGTTGCGGTTCTACCGATAACGGTCGCCACGATGGGAACAGCGGCCGTAATCGGTTATTTCACGCCATCGGGGATGAAGACGTAGCCCAGGCCCCACACCGTCTGGATAAAACGGGGGTTGCTGGGGTCCGGCTCGATCAGCTTGCGCAGGCGCGAGATCTGCACGTCCAGGCTGCGGTCGAAGACTTCATATTCACGGCCGCGTGCCATTTCCATCAGCTTCTCGCGCGACAGCGGCTGGCGCGGATGGCGGGCGAACACCTTGAGGACCGAGAACTCGCCGGTGGTCAGCGTGATTTCCTCGTCGTTCTTGGTCAGCGTGCGCGTGGCCAGGTTCAGCACGAAGTCGCCGAAGGCGAAGGTCTCGGGCGTTTCCGACGGGGCGCCGGGCACTTCGGCCGGGCCCTTGCGGCGCAGCACCGCGTGGATGCGCGCAATCAGCTCGCGCGGGTTGAAGGGCTTGGGCAGGTAGTCGTCGGCGCCCATCTCCAGGCCGACGATGCGGTCCACGTCCTCGCCCTTGGCGGTGAGCATGATGATCGGGGTCTGGTCGTTGGCCCCGCGCAGCCGGCGGCAGATCGACAGGCCGTCTTCGCCCGGCATCATCAGGTCCAGCACCAGCAGGTCGAAACGCTCGCGCAGCCAGAGCTTGTTCATCGCGGTGGCGTTTTCCGCCACCAGCACGGTGAAACCCTGTTCGCCCAGATAGCGGCGCAGCAAATCGCGCAGACGCGGGTCATCGTCGACGACAAGAATCTTGTGGCTGGTATTTTCCATGGCGGTATCTTAGCGACTATCGCTTTCGCTCAAAATGGCTTAACAAAACGTTACATACTTTACCCCGGCGTATGGCAGTGTGCACCAATCGTGCGATTACACTGCGCAATCCGTCTTTTTGGGCGCCGTGCGCGGCAGATTTCCACGCATTTGCAACCGACGAACCACTGTCTCGACCAGCCTGCCTTGCTCGCGCTGGCGCGATGCTTGCAGAGGGCGCGGCGCCGGACGGGGTACCGGAATTCCCGGCTTCAGGGCAGTCCATCCAGTCTGTCCAAAGGCTGTTTTTCCCGAAGCCAAGATCGCCATTATCAATGAAAGTGAACCGAACCCGGCACGGGCATCCGCAGCATGGTGTCGCCGGCGCCTGCCTTGCGCTGGCGCTGGCCGTGCTGGCACTGTGCATTCCGGCCGGGACGGTGCAGGCGCAATCGGCCGGCATGGCCAACCTGCTCAAGCGCCACCCGTCGACCCAGGCCAGCGATCCAGGCAACAGCCAGCGCGAGGCGCGGGCCCGTGCCGAGCGCCATCGCGCCGAGCAGCGCGACGCCGAGCGCCGGCGCGGTGACGAACGCGGCGGCTCGCGCCTGTCGCCGGACGAGCGCCGCAAGCTGCGCAAGAACCTCTACGACTTCGGGCGCGATATCTACCAGGGCGGCTGATCCGTTCTTATCGTGCCCCGCCCCCATGGTACGCCAGTGTGGCGCTCAGGCGCGCGGCTGGAAGTGCCGCAGGAAATCCACGAAGACCTCCGCCGCCAGCTGGGCATCCTCCGCCGTGATGGTTTCCAGCGGGTTGTGGCTGATGCCGCCGTTGCCGCAGCGCACGAACAGCATGGCCACGTCGGTGATGCGCTGCATCATCATGGCGTCGTGGCCGGCGCCGGAGGGCAGCTCGAAGGCCTGCAGCCCGCGCTTCTTCAGCACCGCCCCGAACTGGTCCATCAGCCAGCGCGCGCACGGCGCGTTGTTGACCGGCGGCACGCGCTCCACCTGGGCGGCCAGCCCGCGCCGTTCCGCGATCTGGCCGATGCCGGCCACGATGTCGGCGATGGCGGCCTCGCGGATGCCATCCTCGCCGGCGCGAATATCCATCGAGAAGGTGCAGGCCGCCGGGATGACATTGCTCGACCCGTTGGGCACCTGCAGCTGGCCCACCGTTCCGACCAGCGTCGGCGCCGCCGCGCAGCGCTGCTCCACCAGCAGGATCATCTCGGCAGCGCCCGCGGCGGCGTCGCGGCGCATGCCCATCGGCGTGGTGCCGGCATGGCTGGCCAGGCCTTCGACCCGCACCGCAAAGCGGCTGCTGCCCGCGATCTGCGTGACCACGCCCAGCGGCAGGTCGTGGTGCAGCAGCACCGGGCCCTGCTCGATATGCACCTCGACAAAGCCCAGCAGCGACGCCGGATCGACCGCCGCGGCGCGCAGGGCCTGCAAATCGCCCGCGCCGGGCAGGTCCGATGCCGCCAGTGCCTCGCGCAGTGTGATGCCGTCCGCGTCCTGGCGCTCCAGCAGGGCGGGGTCGAAGCGGCCCGCCAGCACACTGCTGGCCAGGAAGCTGGTCTTGAAGCGCAGGCCCTCCTCTTCGGCGAACCCCACCACTTCAAAGTGATAGGGCAGGCGGATGCCGGCCTGGTTGAGCGCGCCGACCACGGCGATCGGCAGCAGGATGCCAAGCCGTCCGTCATAGCGCCCGCCATTGCGCACGGTGTCGAAGTGCGAGCCGGTCATCAGCACGCGCGCGTCGGGCACGGCCGGGTCGGCTGCATAGCGGCCGATGACGTTGCCGATGGCGTCGATCCGCACCTGCATGCCGGCCGCCTCCATCCACTGCGCAAGCCGGGTCTGCGCGGCGCGGTGGGCCGGGGTCAGGTAGGCGCAGGTAAGGCCGCCTTCCATGTCGGAGAAACTGGCGAGCTGGTTGGCGTGGGCAAGGATGGTGTCGCCGAGGGAGGCGGATGTCTGCGTCATGGCGGTACGGCTTGGCGGGTCGGAGAGGAAAGAGAGCAGGACGCTAGCTGTTGCGCACCCAGGTCTTCCAGGCAATCCACAGCTTGCGCAGCGGGGTCAGCGCAATGCGCTGGTTCAGCACCTGGAACTGGCTCGCTTCCAGTTCGTCGAGCAGCGCGTGGTAGATCGCGCCCATCAGCAGGCCGGCGCGCTGGGCGCGGCGGTCCTGCCTGGGCAGCAGCGCCAGTGCCTCATGGTACAGCGCGCGGGCCCGGCCGGCGTGGTACTGCATCAGCGCGACAAAGCGATCGGAATGCTGGCCCTTCAGGATCTCGGATGCAGGCACCTGGAACTGCTGCAGGGTATTGACCGGCAGGTAGATGCGCCCGCGCCGCGCGTCCTCGCCGACGTCGCGCAGGATATTGACCAGTTGCAGCGACTGGCCAAGCTTCTCGGCAAACACCAGGGTCTGCGGGTCGGTATAGCCGAACAGCCGCGCGCTGAGCGTGCCGACCACGCCGGCCACGCAATGGCAGTAGCGGGCCAGGCCGGGCTCGTCCAGGTAGCGGGTCTGGGTCAGGTCCATTTCCATGCCTTCCAGCACTTCGGACATCTCGCCCTGGGGCAGGCCGGCGCTGCGCACATGCGGCTGCAGGGCCTTGGTGGTCGGATGGGTCGGCTCGCCCTCGAACAGGCGGCGCAGCTCGGCGCGCCACCAGTCCAGCTGCTGGTGGGCCAGGCCAGCATCATGGCTGTCGTCGACCACGTCGTCGACTTCGCGGCACCAGGCGTACAGCGCGGTGATGGCGCGGCGGCGCTCGGCCGGCAGGAACAGGAAGCTGTAATAGAAGCTCGAGCCGCTCTGGGCGACTTTCTCTTGGCAATACTGATCGGGCGTCACGCCGGTCTCGGGTCGAAGATGTGGGGGGAAGCGCCAGCGGCGCGGCGGATTGTAGCATCGCGCCGGGCAGGGTATGGTCGCGCATGCCGAAGCCTGTCGGCGCAGTTCACCGGCCCGGAACGGCAACTGAGTCTTCATTCCAGCGGTTTCGTCGCCTGCCGTTTGACGCACCCGGGGTGCGTCGCTATATTACTGACCGGAAAGTTATTTATTGCCGATGCCGGCTGCGCGCGGCCATCCCCGCGCCTCGACGACTTCCCGGGCGCAGGGGATTGCGCTCACCGGCCAGTCTTGTCAGTGGTTCCATCCGACTTGTTGCCTACCGATGCCAGTGCTTTGCCAAGTGCCGGAAGTTGCGGCTGCAGATTCTCCTGTTGTTACGATGCCGCCGCGCCACCTCCGCCGAGGCGTGGCCGTGGCCACACTTTTGACGGCCAGCCTGCTGGCCCTGGCCGGCTGCGGCAAGAAGGCCGAGCCGGCGCCGGAGGTGCGCCCGGTGCGCCTGATGCAGCTGAGCCCGCACAATGGCAAGACCGCCTTCGAGTTCTCCGGCGACGTGCGCCCGCGCGTGGAGTCGCGGCTGGGCTTCCGCGTCGGGGGCAAGATCGCCGCCAGGCTGGTGGATGTGGGCGCGGTGGTCAGCAAGGGCCAGCCGCTGGCGCGCCTGGACCCCACCGACCTGTCGCTGGCCGAGGCCGGCTCGCGCGCCCAGTTCGAGGCCGCGAAGACTGACCGCGACCTGGCCGCCGCCGACCTGAAGCGCTACAACGACCTGTTCGCCAAGGGCTTTATCAGCGCTGCCGAGCAGCACCGGCGCCAGGCCAACTATGACGCCGCCGAATCGCGGCTGCGCCAGGCCCAGGCCGGGCTGCGCAGCCAGTCCAACCAGACCGGCTACGCGGTCCTGCATGCCGATGCCGACGGCGTGGTCACGGCGATCGATGCCGAGGTGGGCCAGGTGGTGACGCCGGGCCAGCCGGTGGTGCGCGTGGCGCAGACGGCAGAGAAGGAAGTCGCGATCGGCCTGCCCGAAGACCAGGTCGACCTGCTGCGCGGCATTACCGACGTGACCATCCATACCTGGGCCGAGCCGCAGCGCACGCTGCCTGGCCGCGTGCGCGAGATTGCCGCGGCGGCCGACCCGGTCACCCGCACCTATGCCACCCGCGTGACGGTGCCGAACCCGCCCGCCGACCTCAAGCTCGGCATGACCGCGGTGGTGACCTTCATGCGCACCGGCGCCACCCCGGCCATCCGGGTGCCGCTGACCGCGCTGCTGCAGGAGCAGGGCCGCAACCAGGTCTGGATCTATGACGCCGCCGCCGGCACGGTCAAGCCGGTGCCGGTGACGCTGGGCGAGGCCATCGGCAACGAGGTGGAGGTGCGCCAGGGCCTGGCCCCGGGCCAGACCATCGTCACCGCCGGGGTGCACCTTTTGCGCGCAGGCCAGAAGGTGCGACCGCTGCAGACGGTCGCGCCTGCGGCAGGGCCTGCATCGGCCCCGGCATCGGCACCGGCCGCCACCCCGAAGCAGGGGTGAGCGGATGGATCATTCCCGCTTCAACCTGTCGCGCTGGGCACTCGAGCACCAGCCGCTGACCCGCTACCTGCTGGTGGTGCTGCTGCTTGGCGGCATGCTGGCGTTCTTCCAGCTGGGCCAGGACGAGGATCCGCCCTTTACCTTCCGCGTGATGGTGGTGCAGGCCTTCTGGCCCGGCGCCACCGCCGAGCAGATCGCCGTCCAGGTGACGGACAAGATCGAGCGCCAGCTGCAGGAAGTGCCCTATGCGGACAAGATCCGCAGCTTCTCCAAGCCGGGCGAGACCACGGTGATCTTCCAGCTCAAGGACACCTCGCCGGCGAAGGAGACCGCGCAGGTCTGGTACACCGTGCGCAAGAAGATCGGCGATATCCAGCAGACGCTGCCCGCGGGCGTGCGCGGGCCGTTCTTCAATGATGAGTTTGGCGACGTGTACGGCACCATCTACGCGCTCTCCGCCGATGGCTTCAACTACAAGGAGCTGCGCGAGTACGCCGACCTGGTGCGCCAGGAACTGCTGCGCGTGCCGTCGGTGGCCAAGGTGTCGCTGATCGGCCTGCAGGACGAGAAGGTTTTCATCGAGTTCAACCAGGCGCGCTTTGCCCAGCTGGGGCTGGATATCAACGCCATCGCCGACCAGATCTCGCAGCAGAACAACCTGACCGGCAGCGGCGTGCTGGTCACCCCGACCGACAACCTGCAGGTGCGCCTGTCGGGCCAGTTCGCCAGCGTGGAAGACCTGGAGAACCTGGTGCTGCGCGGGCCCAACGGCATCGCCAACATCCGCCTGGGCGACATCGCGCACGTCTACCGGGGCTATGTCGACCCGACCCAGACGCGCATGCGCTTCAACGGCAAGGACGTGATCGGGCTGGGCATTTCGATGCAGAAGGGCGGCGACATCATCGAGCTGGGCAAGAACCTGCGCACGGCCTTTGACCAGCTGCGCGGCCAGCTGCCGGTAGGCATCGAGATGGACCAGGTGCAGGACCAGCCGCAAGCCGTCAAGCGCTCGGTCGGCGAGTTCGTGCGCGTGCTGATCGAGGCGGTGGTGATCGTGCTGGCGGTCAGTTTCATTGCGCTGGGCCTGCATACGCGGCCCTTGCGGCTGGACGTGCGTCCCGGGCTGGTGGTGGCGCTGACGATCCCGCTGGTGCTGGCCGTGACCTTCCTGTTCATGCATATCTTCGGCATCGGCCTGCACAAGATCTCGCTCGGGGCCTTGATCGTGGCGCTGGGACTGCTGGTGGACGACGCCATCATCGCGGTCGAGATGATGGTGCGCAAGCTGGAAGAGGGTTTCTCCAAGATGGAGGCGGCCACCTTCGCCTATACCTCCACCGCGATGCCGATGCTGACCGGCACGCTGATCACCGCGGCCGGCTTCCTGCCGGTGGGCCTGGCGCGCTCGACGGTGGGCGAATACACCTTCGCGATCTTTGCGGTGACGGCGCTGGCGCTGGTGCTGTCGTGGCTGGCGGCGGTCTATTTCACGCCCTACCTGGGCTACCTGCTGCTCAAGACCCGCGGCCCCGGCGCGGGCGAGGCCCACGAGGTCTTCGACACGCCGTTCTATGCGCGCTTTCGCCGGCTGGTGGACTGGTGCGTGAGCTGGCGCAAGGTGGTGATCGCGATCACGCTGGTGGCCTTTGCGCTGGGGATCTACGCCTTCAAGTTTGTCGAGAAGCAGTTCTTCCCCGATTCCAGCCGCCCCGAGCTGATGGTGGAACTGTGGATGCCCGAGGGCACCAGCTTTGCCCAGATGGAAACCGAGGCCAAGCGCTTCGAGCAGCTGGTCGGCAAGGACCGCGAGGTCGAGAGCCTGACCACCTTCGTCGGCACCGGCGCGCCGCGTTTCTACCTGCCGCTGGACCAGATCTTCCCGCAGACCAATGTGGCGCAGGTGATCGTGATGCCGGTCAGCACCGAGGTGCGCGATGCGCTGCGCCGCCGCATCATCAAGCTGATGGATGCCGAATTCCCGTACCTGCGGGGCCGCGTCAAGCTGTTGCCCAACGGGCCTCCGGTGGCCTATCCGGTGCAGTTCCGCGTGATCGGGCCGGACGCCGCCGGGGTGCGCCAGCTGGCCGACCAGGTCAAGGCCGAGATGCGCGCCAACCCCAACACCGTCGGGGTCAACGACAACTGGAATGAGAACGTCAAGATGCTGCGCCTGGAGATCGACCAGGACAAGGCGCGCGCACTGGGCGTGACCACCAATGCCATCGCCCGCGTCACGCAGACCGTGCTGAGCGGCGTGCCGGTGGGCCAGTACCGCGACGGCGACAAGCTGATCGACATCCTGATGCGCACCCCGCGCAGTGAGCGCGACGCGATCTCGGACCTGAACAACATGCTGGTGCCGACCAACACCGGGCGCATGGTGCCGCTGACGCAGGTGGCGCGCGTGACGCTGCGCTCGGAACCGGGCGTGGTGTGGCGCGAGAACCGCGACTTCGGCGTGACCGTGCAGTCCGACGTGGTCGACGGCATCCAGGGCCCGACGGTGACCGCGCAGATCAACCCGAAGCTGGACAAGCTGCGCGCGCAGTTGCCGCCAGGCTACCGCATCACCGTGGCCGGCGCGGAAGAAGAGAGCGGCAAGGCTGGCGCTTCGATCGCGGCGCAGCTGCCGCTGTGCATCTTCATCATCTTCACGCTGCTGATGCTTCAGCTGCACAGCTTCTCGCGCGCGGCCATGGTGTTCCTGACCGGCCCGCTGGGCCTGATCGGCGCCGCCGCCACGCTGTTGCTGCTGCGCGCGCCGATGGGGTTTGTGGCGCAGCTGGGCATCACCGCACTGCTGGGCATGATCATCCGCAACTCGGTGATCCTGGTCGACCAGATCGAGCAGGACGTCAGCGCCGGCGTGCCGCAGTGGACCGCCATCGTCGAAGCCGCGGTGCGCCGCTTCCGGCCGATCATCCTGACCGCCGCCGCGGCGGTGCTGGCGATGATCCCGCTGTCGCGCTCGATGTTCTGGGGGCCGATGGCGGTGGCGATCATGGGCGGGCTGATCATTGCCACGGTGCTGACGCTGCTGTTCCTGCCGGCGCTGTATGCGGCGTGGTTCCGCGTCAAGCGGCCGGAGGGCGGGGTGTCGGCGCTGGCGAGTTGAGGCGCGGCGCGGTTCAGGCTGCGGCTTCGCGGAAGCCGCGGGCCGGTCCTGGCGAGACGATGCCGGCATCGACCTCGCCGTCGGCATGCCGCGTGCCCTTTGCGTTACTGGTTCAAGCCTGGTGCGCCATGATCCGCTCCGCCAGAGCGACCAGGCTGCGGTCACTGCCCGCCGGCCCCAGCAGCGAGATGCCGAGCGGTGCGCCGTCGCGGCCGGCCAGCGGCAGGTTCAGCTGCGGGAAGCCGCTCAGCGGCGTCAGGCACAGCGTCTGGGCGGCGAGGTTGCGGTAGGTCTCCAGGGACTCGATCGGTTCGGCGCGCAGCGGCGCGATATCGGGCATGGTCGGCAGCACCAGCACGCCGTCCGGCCCCAGCAGGCGGCCCAGGTGCGCGGTGAAGTCGCGGCGCACGGCACTGGCTTCGTCGAACTGGCTGCGGGTGACGGCCTTCGCGAAGGCGAAGCGTGCCGCGACATCGGCACCCAGCTCCAGTCCGTGTTGCTCGATCAGTTCGCCGTCGCTGTGCCATGCCTCCCAGCCCTGCACGTAGCGGAACGCCCACCACAGCTCGGACAGCGGCCGGTCGGCTACGGTGACTGGCGCGGCGTGGCCCAGCGCGGCTTCGATCCGGGCGGCAGCCGGCGCCAGCGCGTCGCGGGCCTCCGGGGTCGGCTGGCCGAACAGGTCGGTGGCAAACAGCAGCCGCGGCGCGGCCGGCAGCGGCGCCGGGTCCGCCCCGAACAGCACCTCGGCCACGCGCGCGAAGGTGCCGATGTCGCGCGCAAAGAAGCCGCAGGTGTCCAGGCTTTCGGACAGCGGCAGGCAGCGTTCCAGTGAAATGCGCCCGTGCGTGGGCCGGATGCCGAACAGGCCGCAATGGCTGGCCGGCGCGCGCACCGAGCCGCCGGTGTCGGAGCCCAGCGCAAAGTCGCACAAGCCGTTCGATACCGCCGAGGCCGAGCCCGACGACGAGCCGCCGGTGATGCGCTCCGGCGCCGCGCCGTTGACCGGGCGCCCGTAGTGGGCGTTCTGGCCGTTCATGGAGAAGGCCAGCTCGTCGGTGTGGGTCTTGCCGACGAAGGCGGCGCCGGCATCCAGCAGCCGCTGCACCGCCGGCGCGGTCGCGGCCTTGATGCCCGAGCGCGCCAGCACGTGCGGATTGCCGCCGCCGGTCGGATAGCCAGCTACGTCGAACAGGTCCTTCACGGCGAAGCTCAGGCCCCGCAGCGGGCCGCCGGCGGCGTGCGGGACGGTGATCTGTGGGTACGGCATGAAGGCACGGGCAGGATGGGTGGCAAGCGTCATGGGTGGCCTGGAATACGTTGGGGTTCTGGGATGGGGGTCATGCCGCGGTGGCGACCGCGGGCTCGGCGGCCAGCACGCAGCTGACGCGGTGGCCGGTGCCGACGGTGAGCGCCTGCGGCACCTCGGCCAGGCATTGCGGGCGCGCATGCGGGCAGCGTGGCGCGAAGGTGCAGCCCGGCGGCAGCGCGGCCAGGTCGGGCGGGGCGCCGCCGATGGCCTGCAGCCGCTGGCCGCGGTCCATGCCATGCTGGCGGCTTTGCAGCAGGGCGATGGTGTAGGGGTGGCGCGCCGCGCGCAGCAGGGTGCGGATCGGGCCTTCCTCGACAATGCGCCCGCCGTACATCACCGCGACGCGGTCGGCGATCTCCACCGCGGCGCCGATATCGTGGGTGACGAAAACAATGGACAGCCCCAGTTCGCGCTGCAGCTCGCGCAGCAGGATCAGCACCTGGATCTGCACGGTGGCGTCCAGCGCGGTGGTGGGCTCGTCGGCCAGCAGGATCCTGGGCCGCGCCGACAGTGCCAGTGCGATCATGGCGCGCTGGCGCATGCCGCCCGACAGCTCGTGCGGATACGCTGCCAGCCGCCGCTCCGGGCTGGGAATGCGCACGGACTCGAGCGCCTGCAGCGCGCGCGCGCGCGCCTCGGCGGCCGAGACCGTGTCGTGGGTGCGGATGCATTCGACGATCTGCTGGCCCACGGTGTAGACCGGGTCCAGCGCCAGCAGCGGCTCCTGGAACACCATCGCCATGGTGCCGCCGCGCAGCCGGGCCAGCGCGCGCTGGTCGAGCGCCATCACGTCGGCGCCGTCGACGCGGATCTGGCCTGCCATGCGGGTGCGGCGCGGCGGGTGCAGGCGCATCAGCGCGCGCAGCGTGACACTCTTGCCGGAGCCGGATTCGCCGATCAGGGCCACGGCCTCGCCGGCGCCCACGTCGAGCGAGACGCCGTTGACGGCGCGGATGGTCTTGCCGCCGCCGGAGAAGGTGACGTGCAGGTCCCGCACCGAGATCATCGGCGCGCCGGGTGTGCTTTGTGGGGTGGTGGACATGGTGGGCTCCTCAGGGCGCGGCGGCCAGCAGGCAGGCGACCGGATGCCCGGCCACCAGGTCGGTCAGCTGCGGCTCGCGCCGCCCGCACACGTCCTGCGCCATGGCGCAGCGCGGATGGAAACTGCAGCCGGACGGCGGGTTGATCGGGTTGGGCGGGTCGCCCGTCAGCGGCGCGACCGCGGTGCGGCGGTCCGGGTCCATCGACGGCATCGACGCCAGCAGCGCGCGCGTGTATGGGTGCGCCGGGTGCTGATAAAGGGTCTCGGTATCCGCGATCTCCACCACCTTGCCCAGGTACATCACCATCACGCGGTCGCACAGGTAGCGGATCACGTTGAGGTCGTGGCTGATGAAGACGTAGGTCAGGTCGAACTCGGCCTTCAGGTCCAGCAGCAGGTTCAGCACCTGCGCCTCCACCGACTTGTCCAGTGCCGAGACCGCCTCGTCCAGGATCACCAGGCGCGGGCGCAGCGCCAGCGCGCGGGCAATGTTGACGCGCTGGCGCTGCCCGCCCGACAGCTCGTGCGGGTAGCGCCCGGCAAAGCGCACCGGGTCCAGCCCGACGCGCTGCAGCAGGTAGCGGGCGCGCTCGGTGGCTTCGCGCGCCGGCACGCCATGGACGCGTGGCGTGAAGGCGATCGACGCCTCGATGGTCAGGCGCGGGTTCAGCGACGAATAGCTGTCCTGGAACACCATCTGCACCTGGCTGCGGAACTTCTTCATCGGCAGCTGGGCCGAGCCCACGCCCTGCGCGTCGAAGATCAGCTCGCCGCGGTCCTGCTGCGTCAGCTGCATCAGCAGCCGCGCGGTGGTGGACTTGCCGCAGCCGGACTCGCCGACCACGCCCAGGGTCTCGCCCTTGAGCACGTCGAAGCTGACGCCATCGACCGCGCGCACCGACGCGGCGCGCGCGCGCAGGCCGGGCAGGCCGGAGTTGATGGGAAAGTGCTTGACCAGCTGGTGGGCGATCACCAGTGGCTGCGCCGGGCCGCCGACATCGCGGCCGGCCTGTGGCGAAGGGGCCTGCATCAGTGCTGGCATGGTTCAGTCCTTGATTTCCATGGCCGAGCGGATGCCGTCGGCCAGCAGGTTGAACGAGACCGAGGTCAGGAAGATCATGGCGCCGGGCAGGGCGGCAACCCACGGCTGGGTGTAGATGGCCGTGCGCAGCGTGTTGAGCATCAGGCCCCACTCCGGCTCGGGCGGCTTGACGCCCAGGCCCAGGAAGGACAGCCCCGAGGCCAGAATCATCGACACCGAGATCAGGCTGGTGGCATAGACGAAGATCGGCCCGAGCACGTTGTTGAGCACATGGGCGCGCACGATGGTCAGCGACGACGCCCCGGAAGCACGCGCCGCGTCGACAAACTCGCGGTTGCGCACCTGGGTGGTCACGCTTTCGGCCACGCGCACGATCTGCGGGATAAAGACGATGGTCAGCGACAGCAGCGCATTGCCCACGCCCGCCCCCAGCGTGCCTGACAGCGCGATCGCCAGCAGCACCGACGGGAAGGCGTACAGGATGTCGGTGAGCCGCATGATCACGGTGTTGGTCCAGCCGCCGGCATAGCCGGCGACGATGCCGAATGCGCTGCCGATGACAAAGGCAAGCAGCACCGGCGTGATGCCCATGAACAGCGACAGCCGCGCGCCCAGCATCAGCCGCGACAGCATGTCGCGTCCCAGCTCGTCGGTGCCGAGCGGAAAGTGCTCGGTGCCGATCGGCTTGAGGCGCTTGAGGATCGATGTCGCGTACGGATCGGCGGGCATCAGTGCCGGGGCGAACAGCGCCATCAGCACCAGCCCCAGCAGCACCAGCGCGGCCAGCATGGCCAGCCGGTTGCGCAGCAGGCGCCGGCCGACCGTGGTCCAGTAGCCGGGCGAGCGCTGCACCGCGGCGGCGGCCGGTGATTGGTCGAGGGTCATGTCCATGTCGGCCTCCTCAGTTGCGCTGGATGCGCGGGTCGAACAGCGTCTGCAGCGCATCGACCAGCAGGTTGAGCAGCACGAAGAACAACGCCAGCACCAGGATGGTCCCCTGCAGCAGCGGGAAGTCGCGCTGGAAGATGGCGGCGTTGAGCAGGAAGCCCGTGCCGGGCCACGAGAACACGGTCTCGATCAGGATCGAGCCGCCCAGCAGGTAGCCCAGTTGCAGGCCCATTACCGACAGCGCGGTTGGCGCCACGTTCTTGAGCACGTGGCGGAACACGGCCAGGTCGGACAGGCCGCGCGCGCGCAGGCCGACGATGAACTCGTTGGCCAGGATCTCCGCCACCAGCGCGCGCACCGTGCGCGCCACGATGCCCATCGGGATCACAGACATGGTCACCGCCGGCAGCAGCATGTACTGCATGTGCTCCCAGTCCCACGCCCAGTCGCCCGAACCGCCCGGCCCGGCGCCGGTGGCCGGCAGCCAGCCCAGCAGCACCGAGAACGCGATCACCAGCACCATCCCCAGCCAGTAGTGCGGGATGCTGACGCCCAGCACCGACAGCAGCGACGCGGTGCGGTCGGCCACGGAATCGCGCAGGTAGCCGGCGACAAAGCCGAACAGGCAGCCGAAGCTGAAGCCGATCAGCGTGGCCACGGTGGCCAGGCGCAGGGAATTGACCACGGCGGCGCCGACTTCGGCCATCACCGGTCGGCTGGTGGCGATCGAAGTGCCCAGGTCGCCCTGCAGCGCACGGCCCAGCCAGTGCACGAATTGCTCCAGGAAGGGCTTGTCGAAGCCGTAGAGTGCGGTCAGCTGGCGGCGCAGGTCTTCCGAGGCGTCGGGCGGCAGCACCGACACCAGCGGATCGCCGGGGGCGATATGGACCAGCGAGAAGCACAGCAGCGCCACCCCGAGCAGGATGGGAATGGCATAGAGGATGCGGCGGAACAGGTATTGCATGGGAGGATCCGGCAAGTTGGGGCGTGCGTGCGCCGTGCGCGGCACGCGGGGAAGACCGGGCGGGGTTGCCGGGCCGCGCGGGCGGCGGGCTGCCGCGCGGCGTCCGTCGGGCGCGGCCGGGATCAGTCCATCGACATTGTCGCGATATCGATAAACCAGCTCTGCGGCTGCACCACGCCCTTGACCTTCTTCGAAATCGCGCGCGGGCCGACGTCGTGCGCGATCAGCACGAACGGCGACTCCTCGACGATGCGGGCATGCAGCCTGGCCAGCGCCGCGTCGCGCGATTTCTCGTCAAACGCGGTGCGCGCGTTCTCGATCAGCTTGTCAAACTCGGCATTGCCGAAGTAGCCCCAGTTGTTCGAGACCGGCGGCTGGGTCTTGGTGCTGACGAAGCGGACCATGGCAAAGAACGGGTCCATTGCCGCAAAGCTGACGTTGATTGCGTTGGCGCCGTGCGCGCTGGCGTCCTTGGCGCCGACGCGCCAGTTGGTGAAGAGGGTGTTCCACTCGACCACGTCGAAGTCGACGTCGATAAAGCACTCCTTCAGGTTCTGCTGCACGTACTCGTTCATCGGCAGCGGCTGCATCTGGCCGGAGCCCGACGCCGACACCTGCACCTTGACCTTGACCGGTTTGGCGGCCGAGTAGCCGGCCTCCTGCATCAGCTTCTTCGCCGCGGCCGGGTCGTACTTGATATCGAACTTCGGATTGCCCCACCACGGATTGCCGGTCTCGACGATGCCCTTGGCCTCGGCCATGTACCCGCCCAGCAGGGTCTTCAGGCCGCTGCGGTTGACGCACAGGTTGGCGGCCTGGCGCACACGCTTGTCCAGCCATGGCGAGCCGGGCGCGAACGACAGCTGCCACGGCCACATATGCGGCTGCGCGTTGGCATAGACCTGGAAGCCGCGGCTCTTGATCTGGGTGATGGCGTCGGGTGCCGGGGCTTCGATCCAGTCGACCTGGCCCGACAGCAGCGCGGCGGTGCGCGCGTTGGCCTCGGGCATCGGCACCATCACCACCTTGTCGATCTTCGGCACGCGCTTCGCGTCCCAGTATTGCGCATTGCGCACCACTTCCAGGCGCTCGCGCGGCACGAAGCGGCTCATCCTGAACGGCCCGGTGCCGGCGGCGTCGGCGGCAAACGCGACCCAGGCCTGCTTGGAGCGCTCGACCGGATCGGTGACCGAGGCCGGCACCGCGGCGAATTTCTTCTCCCACTGCGTGGGCGAGGCCATGAACAGGTTGGTCAGGTTGTAGGGCAGGAACGAATCCGGCTCGGAGGTGACCAGCTCCACGGTGAGGTCGTCGATCTTCCTGGCCGTGCGCAGCGTCGGCATGCGCGAGGCGGTCACGCCGACCTGGCTGGGATCGAACTGCCTGGCGGTCTTGTCCAGCACTTTGCCGACGTTCCAGACCACGGCATCGGCGTTGAACGGGGTGCCGTCGTGGAACTTGACGCCGGGGCGCAGCTTGAACACCCATCTGGTCTTGTCGGCGGCGTCGACCTTCCATTCGGTGGCCAGGCCCGGGATCAGCAGGCTGGGGCCGTTGCCCCGGGACAGGTCCCACTGGGTGAGGCCGTCGTACATCGGGATACCGGAGAAGCGGTTGCCCTCGAAGCCCTGGTCGGGCTGGCCGAGCGTGCGCGGGATGTCGGCGGCGGTCATGCCGATGCGCAGCACCTTGTCGGCATGGGCGGCACCGGGCAGCGCGAGCAGCGCCAGCACGGCGGCGCTCATGACCGAGGCAGCTGACTTGAGACCTTTCGCGAGAAGGGAGGGATCGTGGTGCACAGGCTTGCTCCTGGGTTGGCTTGAGGGGACGGATGTCTGCAAAGCAAGTCATGTGCCACGGTGGCAGGGCCGGGAATGCGGGCCGAAGTGCCGGCGACGGTGGTCTGCTTCTTGCTGAACCTGCTGCCGTTTCCTCTCCCTCCCCCTACCCGCAACCAGACATGGACCAGCTACACCTTCCCTGCATCAATGGCGCCCGCCTGTGGCAATCGCTGATGGACCTCGCCGCGATCGGCGCCACGCCCAGGGGCGGCGTGTGCCGCATCGCGCTGACCGAAGCCGACCGCAAGGGGCGCGACCTGGTGGTGCAGTGGTGCCGCGAGGCCGGGCTCGAGGTGCGCGTCGACGAGATCGGCAACGTCTTCGCGCGCCGCGCCGGCAGCGACCCCGACGCGCGCGCCGTGGCCACCGGCAGCCATATCGACACCCAGCCCTCGGGCGGCAAGTTCGACGGCAACTTCGGCGTGCTGGCCGGCCTGGAAGTCATGCGCACGCTCGACGACCTGGGCATCGTCACGCGCGCGCCGCTGGAGGTCGCGTTCTGGACCAACGAGGAGGGCACGCGCTTCACGCCGGTGATGATGGGCTCGGGCGTATTTGCCGGAGAGTTCGACGCGGCTTTTGCGCGCGCGCAGACCGATGTGGATGGCGTCAGCGTGGGCGACGCGCTGGCGGCGATCGGCTACCGCGGCGCGCAGCCGGCGGGCGCGGTGCCGGGCGGCATGTTCGCGGCCTACTTCGAGGCGCATATCGAGCAGGGGCCGGTGCTGGAGGCGGCAGGTCTGCCGATCGGCGTGGTCTCGGGCGCGCTGGGCCAGCAGTGGTACGACGTGACCGTGACCGGCATGGACGCGCACGCCGGCCCGACGCCGCTGACGCTGCGCCACGACGCGATGCTGGCGGCCGCGCGCATGGTCGAGGCGGTCAACCAGATCGCGCGCGACGAGGCGCCGCACGGGCGCGGCACGGTCGGCTATCTGCAGGTCACGCCGAACTCGCGCAACGTGATTCCGGGCCGGGTCGATTTTTCGGTCGACTTCCGCAACCTGTCGCAGGCTGGCCTGGACCGCATGCATGCGGCCATGCAGGCGGCGTTCGAGGGCATTGCCGTGGCCGCCGGCGTGGAGGTCGAAATCTGCCAGGTGGTGAAGTTCGAGCCGTGCGTGTTCGCGCCCGAATGCGTTGACAGCGTGCGGCGCGCGGCCACGGCGCTGGGCCTGCCGCATATGGACGTGGTCAGCGGCGCTGGCCACGACGCGGTCTACGTCGCGCGGCGCGCGCCCACAGGCATGATCTTCGTGCCGTGCAAGGACGGCATCAGCCATAACGAGCTGGAAGACGCGCTGCCCGAGCACATCGAGGCGGGCGCCAACGTGCTGCTGCAGGCCATGCTGGCGCACGCGCGCTAGGCGCCCGCGCCAGATCCAGAGGCTAGTTGCAGATCGTGCCGGGAACCGGCTTGCCCGAGGCGGTCAGCCCCTGGCACGCATCGCCGCTCGCCAGGCTGGTATCCGAGGCCGCGGCCGGTGACAGCTTGAGCTTGCCTGCCACGGTGCAGCACCCGCGGGCTGGCGGCGGCGCTGGCGTGCGCTTGGTCGCCGGCAGCGGCGCCGGCCCACCGGCTTCCGCGGTTTCTTCCGCGTCAGGAAAGACGCACTGCCCTTGCTGGCAGATCCGCTCTCCTTTGCACTGCATGTCGTACTGGCATCCGGCAGCATAGGCGAGCGATGACCAGCCAGCGGCCATCGACGCTGCCAACAGCAAGGCAGGGAATTTCATATGCCCTCCGATCAGGGCTGAGGTGAAGATGCCGGAGCGGCTCGGTGCCGCCCCGACACCTTCAGCATAGATCGCGGCAAGGGTCCGCGAAAGGCACTGGCACTCAGGTGTTCTACCACCCCTGCGCGAGTTGGCCGGCCTTCGCCGTGCCGGGCCTCAGTGTGCGATCGAACGCGAGATCGCCCGCGCGCATTCCAGCACCAGCGGCGCCAGCTTTTTCTGCGCCTCGGCCATGCTCCAGCGGCTGGCCGGCGGCGACACGTGCACCGCGCCGACCGCAACGCCCTGGCTGTTGACGATGGGCGCGGCCAGGCCCATGTCGCCGATGAACAGTTCCTCTTCATTGCTGGCGTAGCCCAGCCGGCGGCACGCCGCCACGCGCTCGAAGATCGCATCCACGCCGGTCAGCGTCGAGGGCGTGCGCGCCACGCGCGCCGACTGCTCCAGCATCGCCAGGACCTGCTCGTCGGGCAGCGTGCTGAGGTAGGCCCGGCCGGAGCTGGTGCAATACATCGGGATGCGCATGCCCACCGGCGTCAGCACCGGCATGTGTTTGGCGGTCATCAACTGGGCCACGTAGACCATGTCCAGCCCGACCGGCTCGGTCAGGTTGGCGGTCTCGCCGCTGGCTGCGGCCAGCTGCGACAGGTAGGGGCTGGCCACCGGGATCAGCGCATCAGCCGCCAGGTAGTTGTAGCCGATCTCCATCACCCGCGGCGTCAACCGGAAGCGCCGCGTCTGCGGGTGCTTGTCGACATAGCCCAGCGCTTCCAGGGTATGGATGGTGCGCTGCGCCGAGCTCTTGTTCATGCCGGTCAGCGCGGCCAGTTCCGACAGGGTCAGCGTACGGTGGACGCCGTTGAAGGCGCGCAGGACTTCGAGGCCTTTTTCGAGCGACTGGTTGAACAGCGGGTTGTCGCGGTCGGGCGCGGGTGACGGGACGGGTTTTGACGGCATAGTTGCGTCGCGGGCGAAGGGACCGGGCAGCACCATCCACGGGATGGCTGCACCACGATGAGTGAGTATTGCACCAATATACGTATGTATCGATTATCGATATGATGGCGAAATGATACCGTCACTGGCGCAGGCTGGAAAGTGGCGCGGGGGTGCCTGCCGGAAAAAGCGTGCCGAAGGGGATTGGGAAACGGAAGTTGTCAGCCCGCCACTAGAAGGGCGGGTGGTGCGAGGGAGGGGACTCGAACCCCTACACCATTGCTGGCGTCAGGACCTAAACCTGGTGCGTCTACCAATTTCGCCACCCTCGCGGTCCTTGCGGCGCTGCCCGGGCGGGCGGCCGCGATGCTCGCTGGCTTGCTCCGGACAGGAAAGCAAAAAAGGCGGCTGGAACTGCCCGCCTTTCTTCTGTCCGCGCTGCCGGCCCTGGCGGCCGAACCGTGGTGTCGGCATGGCTTGCGCCTGCAGTGCAACGAGGCTGCGGATTGTAGCGCAAGGCGCGGGGGGAATCCAGCCCTGCCAGGTGCTCCGGTGGCCGCGGCAAGCGGCAGGGATATATTGTCGGCTTTCCAGTGGCCGCACACATGCCGATGACTGCCTTCCCGACCCTGACCCCGCTGCGCTGGCGCCTGCTGTTCTGGGGCTGCGCGGCCGCGGTGCTGGCGCTTTCGCTGATGCCGCCGACGCAGCCCCTGCCGACCACCGGCTGGGACAAGTCCAACCATATGCTGGCGTTCGCGGTGCTGGGCGTGCTGGGCCGGCGCGCCTACAACGGCCGTGGCTGGGCCGTCTTGCTGGGGCTGGTGGCGTACGGCGCGCTGATCGAACTGCTGCAGGGGCAGACCGGCTACCGCGAGGCCGAGTGGCTCGACCTGCTGGCCGACAGCGTCGGCCTGGCCGCGGGCATGGCGCTGGACTGGCTGGTGCGCCGCCTCAGTTCTCCTCGGCTTCGAGCGTGAACTTTGCGCCGTCGTCCTGGCCGAGCAGGTCGGTCAGCACCGGCATGGCCTGCTGCAGCGATTCCTTCAGCCGCCACGGCGGATTGACGATGAACATGCCGCTGCCATGCAGGCCCAGGCCGCCCTCGACCGGATGCCTGACGGTCAGGGTCACGTGCAGCCAGCTCTTGAGCGGCAGGCCCTTGAGCTGCACCGGCAGCTGCGCCGATTCGCGCCGCTGCACCTGCGGGTACCAGACCGCATAGACGCCGGTGGCAAATCGCTCCAGCCCGTCGCGGATGGTCTGCACGGTGCGGGCGTAGTCCTGCTTGTCCTCGTAGGACGGGTCGACCAGCACCAGCGCGCGGCGCGGCGGCGGAGGCAGGATGGCCTTGATGCCGCCGAAGCCGTCGCCGTCGTACAGCATGACGCGGCGCCCGGCGCCGCGGAAGTTGTCGCGCAGCACCTGGATCTCGGTGCTGTGCAGCTCGAACAGCCGCAGCCGGTCGTGCTCGCGCAGCATCTGCCAGGCCAGCCAGGGCGAGCCGGGGTAGTGGCGCAGGTTGCCGTCCGGGTTGAGCGCGCGCACCTGGTCCAGGTATTCGTCCAGCATCGCCGGCAGCTGGGTGCCGCTGGCGGCGGCGCGCCACAGCGGCGCGATCCCGGTTTCGAATTCGGCCTTCTTTTGCGCGTAGGCGTGGTCCAGCGCATAGAGGCCGGCGCCGGCATGGGTGTCGATATACCAGAACGCCTTGTCCTTCTGCGCCAGGTGCTCGAGCAGTTGCACCACGACGGCGTGTTTGAGGACATCGGCATGGTTGCCGGCGTGGAAGGCGTGACGGTAGCTGAGCATGTGGAGCGGGGGCGCCTGGGCGGCGCAAATCAAGGGGCAGGGCGGTGCGGTCTGCGGGAAGGCCGCTATGCTACCATCCGGCGCGAATTACCAAGCCCGCTCCCACGCCCCGGCGAATCCGCCCGGGCATTTTGCTTTTCGCCGAGTTTCCCTGTCCCATGCCGCGCGCATTAGAGCCCGCCGAGCCGATCCTTTCTGCCGAAGGCATCCCGTATTCGCCCCGCTACGACGACGTCTACCACAGCACCGAAGGCGGGCTGGCGCAGGCCGCCCATGTCTTCCTGGGTGGCAACGGCCTGCCGCAGGCGTGGGCCGGTCAGCGCCAGTTCGTCATCGTCGAGACTGGCTTCGGCCTGGGGCTGAATTTCCTGGCTACCTGGCAGGCGTGGCGCGATGATCCCCAGCGCTGCGGCACGCTGCATTTCGTCTCGATCGAAAAGCACCCGTTCACCCGCGAAGGGCTGGCGCAGTTGCACGCCAGGCTGGACGGGCTGCAGCCGCTGGCGCAGGCGCTGCAGGCGCAATGGCCGCTGGCGCTGCCGGGCCTGCACCGCCTGGCCTTCGACGGCGGGCGCGTGGTGCTGACGCTGGCGCTGGGCGATATCGAGCAGATGCTGCCGCGGCTGGCGGCCGGCGCGGATGCCTTCTACCTGGACGGTTTCGCGCCGGCGCGCAATACGGAGATGTGGTCGCCGCAAGTGTTCCGCGGACTGGCGCGGCTGGCCCGGCCAGGCGCCATGCTGGCTACATGGGCGGCCGCGGGCTTTGTGCGGCGCGGGCTCAAGGAGGTGGGTTTCGAAGTCAGCAGGGCGCCCGGCTTTGGCGGCAAGTGGCAAATGACCGTCGCGCGCTTCCGCCCGCAATGGAAAGCGCGCCGCCATGCGCCGCCACTGCCGGCCCAATGGTCCGAGCGCCATGCCATCGTGATCGGCGCCGGCCTGGCCGGCTGCGCCGTGACCGAGCGGCTGGCCGCGCGCGGCTGGCGCGTGACGCTGTTCGATGGCCACGACGGGCCGGCGCGGCAGACCTCGGCGCATCGCGCGGCGGCCATGCATGCGCATGTGTCCGCCGACGACAGCCTGCTGTCGCGGCTGTCGCGCGCTGGCAACCAGTACGCGCTGCGTGCCTGGGCGGAGTTGGCCGAGGCCGGCCATGCGGTCGGCTGGCATGGCTGCGGCGTGCTGCAGATCGGCGAGGACGAAGCCGAGGGCCAGGCCCAGCGCGCCGCGCTGGCGGCGATGCGCTTGCCGGAAGGATTCGTGCGCTGGATGAGCGCTGAAGAGGCGGCAGCGGCCCACCATGCCGGCGTGCCGCGTGGCGGCCTGTGGTTCCCGCAAGGCGGCTGGGTGGCGCCGCCTGACATCTGCGCGGCGCAGCTGGCGCAAGCGGGCGCTGCGGTGACGGCACGTTTCCGCTGCCGGGTTGCTGCAATCGCGCGCGTCGACGGGCAATGGCAGGCGCTCGGGCAGGACGGCGACGTGCTGGCATCGGCGCCGGTGCTGGTACTGGCCAACGCACATGAGGCGCTGCAACTGCTGCCGCAGCAGCACTGGACCATGCGGCGCGTGCGCGGGCAGCTGACCACGCTGGCATCCGCGCAGGTGGATGCGCTCGGCGGCTGGCCGGATTGCGTGGTGACTGGTGCCGGCTACCTGCTGCCGCGCACCGCGGACGGCGCTGGCCGGGTCGGCTCCAGCTACGACGCCGACGAGGGCCCACTGGTGGAGCAGCCGGCGGTCCACGCGGCCAACCTGGCGCGCCTGACCGGCATGCTGCCGCGCCAGGCCGATGCCGTGGCAGCCATCGATCCCGCGACGCTCTCCGGCTATGTCGGCGTGCGCACGGTCACGCACAACCGGCTGCCGCTGGTCGGCCAGGTGCCTGACGAGGCCGCCGCGCTGGCGCAGGCCGCATCGCTGCGCGGCGCGCACTTGCGTGACCTGCCGCGCATGGCCGGGCTCTACGCCGCCCTTGCATATGGCTCGCGCGGCCTCACCTGGGCAGCGCTGGGCGCGGAACTGCTGGCCAGCCAGATCGAGGGCGAGCCGCTGCCGCTGGAGTCGGACCTGGCCGATGCGATGGATCCGGCACGCCTGCTGCTGCGCGCCCTGCGTCACGGGCACACGGGATAGCGCCGCGGGGCCGGCGGGCGGTTCCAGGCCCGTTCCGGGCAAAATCTGCCGGAAGCGAATGAAAACCGTGCGATAATCCCCGTTTTCCGTTTGCGCGGAGCTTCCCGTTCGCCGGTGCGCCGCCCCGGCCGTCCTGTGGTGACGGCGCCGTGGCGGTAAAGCGGGCGGTACATGCGCAAGCGGTAGCACCTACGAACACAACTACATTTTCTGGATTGGATCTACGACCATGTCGAACGTGATTGAGAACCTCGGCAAGCTGGACCGCAAGGTGACCCTGGCCATCCCCAAGGCCGAAGTGGAGAAGGAAAAGCAGGAGCGCCTGGTTCGCCTGTCGAAGACCGTGAAGATGTCGGGCTTCCGTCCGGGCAAGGTGCCGATGAAGATGGTCGAGAAGCAGTACGGCCAGCAGGTCGAGTTCGAAGTGCGCTTCGACAAGGCCGCACGCAAGTTCTTCGACATCACCAAGGAACAGGACGTCAAGGTTGCCGGCCAGCCCAAGTTCGAGATCAAGAACGAAGGCGTGGGCGAGGACGAAGTCGCATTCGACGCCACCTTCGAGGTGTACCCGGAAGTGACCATCGGCGACCTGTCGGCCGCCGAAGTCACCCGCACCGGCACTGAAATCACCGATGCCGAAGTCGACAAGACCATCGACATCCTGCGCAAGCAGCGCGTGCACTACCACGCCCGCGGCGAAGCCGGCGAGCATGGCGACGGCGGTGCCGACGTCACCGCCCAGAACGGCGACCGCGTGACGCTGGACTTCGTCGGCAAGATCGACGGTGAAGAGTTCGCCGGCGGCAAGGCCGAGGACTTCCCGTTCGTGCTGGGCGAAGGCCGCATGCTGCCCGAGTTCGAGCAGGCCGCGCTGGGCCTGAAGGTCGGCGAAAGCAAGACCTTCCCGCTGGCCTTCCCGGAGGACTACCACGGCAAGGAAGTGGCCGGCAAGACCGCCGAGTTCACCGTGACGCTGAAGAAGATCGAGTGGGCGCACCTGCCGGAAGTCAATGATGCCTTCGCCAAGTCGCTGGGCATCGCCGACGGCAGCGTCGAGAAGATGCGCGCCGACATCCGCGAGAACCTCGAGCGCGAAGTGAAGCGCCGCACGCACTCCATGCTCAAGGACCAGGTCATGGAAGCGCTGCTGAAGGCCAGCGAGCTGGACGTGCCCAAGGCCCTGATCGAGCAGGACCAGGAACGCCTGGTGGAAATGGCCCGCCGCGACCTGGAGCAGCGTGGCATGCCCAACGCCAAGGACATGCCGATCCCGGCCGAGATGTTCGCGCAGCAGGCCGAGCGCCGCGTCAAGCTGGGCCTGATCCTGGCCGAGATCGTCAAGGCCAACGGCCTGGAGGCCAAGGCTGACCAGATCAAGGCCGAGATCGAGGATTTCGCCAAGAGCTACGAAGACCCGAAGGAAGTCATGCGCTGGTACTACGGCGACCAGCAGCGCCTGGCCGAAATGGAAGCCTACGTGCTCGAAAACAACGTGGTAAATTTCGTGTGCGGCAAGGCCAAGGTCACCGACAAGAAGGTGTCCTTCGAGGAACTCACCGCCGAAGGCAACCCGCAGCAAGCCTGAGGCCGGAAGTGACCCGCAGCCCCGTGCCACGGCGCGGGGCGGGGCAGCTTCCCGAGTTACCCCGGATTGCCTTGCGATCCGACGAATCCATGGAGAACATGCATGACCCGCAATGATTTGCTTGACCGTCTCGCCACCACGCAGGCTTCGGCACTGGAAACCCAGGGCCTGGGGCTGGTGCCGATGGTCGTCGAGCAGTCCGGCCGGGGCGAGCGCGCCTATGACATCTACTCGCGCCTGCTGAAGGAGCGCGTGGTGTTCATGGTGGGCGAGGTCAACGACCAGACCGCCAACCTGGTGGTGGCCCAGCTGCTGTTCCTCGAGAGCGAGAACCCCGACAAGGACGTGTCGCTGTACATCAACTCGCCGGGCGGTTCCGTATCGGCGGGGCTGGCGATCTACGACACCATGCAGTTCATCAAGCCGGACGTGTCCACGCTGTGCATGGGCATGGCGGCAAGCATGGGCGCGTTCCTGCTGGCGGCTGGCGCCAAGGGCAAGCGTTCGGCGCTGCCCAACTCGCGCATCATGATCCACCAGCCGCTGGGCGGCGCGCGCGGCCAGGCCTCGGACATCGAGATCCAGGCGCGCGAGATCCTGTACCTGCGCGAGCGGCTCAACACTATCCTGTCCGAGGTGACGGGCCAGCCGGTCGAGAAGATTGCGCGCGATACCGATCGCGACAACTTCATGAGCGGCGACCAGGCAGTTGACTACGGCCTGATCGACAAGGTCCTCGCCCGCCGCGGCTGATGCAGCGGGCCGCCGTGGCGCAATCTGCAGCGGCGGCCGGCCAGGCTGGCACGGGCTCAAATGGCGAAGGCTGCACCGGAACGAGGCCCCGTGCCTCGTTTTTTGCTTTTGCCCCACAGCCGGGGGGAACCGCCGGTGGTGCCAATTGTTTTGGCGTATGATGCGTTTGAAGCGTATCGCTGGGAGCCTGTCGCCCCGCGGTGTGCGCCCTGCATAAGTGACTGATTCCTATGGCGGACAAAAAAGGTTCATCCAGCGAAAAGCTTCTGTACTGCTCCTTCTGCGGCAAGAGCCAGCATGAGGTCAAGAAGCTGATTGCCGGCCCGTCGGTGTTCATTTGCGACGAATGCATCGACCTGTGCAATGAGATCATTCGCGACGAGGCCACGGCATCCGAGAAAGACGCCGCCGCGGCCGCGCGCTCGGACCTCCCCACGCCCCACGAGATCCGCGAAAGCCTGGACCAGTATGTGATTGGCCAGGAACAGGCCAAGAAGATCCTGGCCGTGGCGGTCTACAACCACTACAAGCGCCTCAAGCACCTCGGCAAGAAGGACGATGTCGAGCTGTCCAAGAGCAACATCCTGCTGATCGGGCCGACCGGCTCGGGCAAGACGCTGCTCGCGCAGACGCTGGCGCGCCTGCTCAACGTGCCGTTCGTGATCGCCGACGCGACCACGCTGACCGAAGCCGGCTACGTGGGCGAGGACGTCGAGAACATCATCCAGAAGCTGCTGCAGAACTGCAACTACGAAGTCGAGAAGGCGCAGCGCGGCATCGTCTACATCGATGAGATCGACAAGATCTCGCGCAAGTCCGACAACCCGTCGATCACCCGCGACGTGTCGGGCGAGGGCGTGCAGCAGGCACTGCTCAAGCTGATCGAAGGCACCATGGCATCGGTGCCGCCGCAGGGCGGCCGCAAGCATCCGAACCAGGACTTCCTGCAGGTGGACACGACCAACATCCTGTTCATCTGCGGCGGCGCCTTCGATGGCCTGGAGAAGGTCATCATGCAGCGCTCGGACAAGACCGGCATCGGCTTTGCCGCGCAGGTCAAGAGCAAGGAAGAGCGCGACGCCAGCGAGGTGCTGCCGCAGACCGAGCCGGAAGACCTGATCAAGTTCGGCCTGATCCCCGAACTGATCGGCCGCTTGCCGGTGGTCGCCACGCTGTCCAAGCTGGACGAGGCCGCGCTGATGCAGATCCTGGTCGAGCCCAAGAACGCGCTGGTCAAGCAATACCAGAAGCTGCTGGCGATGGAAGGCGTCGAGCTGGAAATCCGCCCGGGTGCGCTGAGCGCCATCGCCCGCAAGGCGATCCGCCGCAAGACCGGGGCCCGCGGCCTGCGTTCGATCCTGGAGCAGTCGCTGATGGACGTCATGTACGACCTGCCCAACTACAAGGGCGTGCAGAAGGTGGTGATCGATGAAAATACGATCAACGGCGATGCACCTCCGCTGCTGATGTACGAAGAGCAGCAGCCCAAGGTGGCGGGGTCCAACTGACGCGAGGGCTGCCAGACGTGGTAAGTGGTCGGGACCACACCGGCAGCCGGGCGAAAAGGCCGTTCGCGTAGAAGCGAGCGGCTTTTTTTGTTTATTTCTACCGACGAGAGGGAGGAAACGCGGGTATGCTGTTTCAGAGGGGCCAGCAAGTGCAGGGAGCGGCATCTGCCTGCCTTGATGAATCGATTGGCACGTATCTTGTAATCGATTCGGGCGGCCCAATTTACGCCTTAAATGACTGACTTGGGGAAAATGATGTCCGGAACACAACTCCTCCCGGCCGAGCCGATTCGCCTCCCACTGTTGCCGCTGCGCGACGTGGTGGTGTTTCCGCACATGGTGATCCCGCTGTTCGTGGGACGCCCGAAGTCCATCAAGGCGCTTGAGACTGCGATGGAGGCGGGCAAGAGCATCATGCTCGTGGCCCAGAAGACGGCGGCCAAGGACGAGCCGACCGCCGACGACCTGTATGAGGTCGGCTGCATCGCCAATATCCTGCAAATGCTGAAACTGCCCGACGGTACCGTGAAGGTGCTGGTCGAGGGTACCCAGCGCGCGAATATCCGCGAGGTGAGCGAGGACGATGCGCACTTTATGTGCGAAGCCGTGCCCGTGCCGCCCGCACCTGGCGAAAGCGCCGAGACCGAGGCCCTGCGCCGCGCGATCGTGTCGCAGTTCGACCAGTACGTGAAGCTCAACAAGAAGATCCCGCCCGAGATCCTGACCTCGCTGTCGGGCATCGACGAGGCAGGCCGCCTGGCGGACACCATCGCCGCGCACCTGCCGATCAAGCTCGAGCAGAAGCAGAAGATCCTGGAGATGGTCAATGTGACCGAGCGCCTGGAAAGCCTGCTGTCGCAGCTCGAGGGCGAGATCGACATCCTCCAGGTTGAAAAGCGCATTCGTGGCCGCGTCAAGCGCCAGATGGAGAAGAGCCAGCGCGAGTACTACCTGAACGAGCAGGTCAAGGCCATCCAGAAGGAACTGGGCGAGGGCGAAGAAGGCGCCGACCTGGAAGAACTCGACAAGCGCATCAAGGCTGCGCGCATGCCGAAGGAAGCCAAGAAGAAGGCCGACGCCGAATTCAAGAAGCTCAAGCTGATGTCGCCGATGTCGGCCGAAGCCACCGTCGTGCGCAATTACATCGACACGCTGGTGAACCTGCCGTGGCGCAAGAAGAGCAAGGTCAACAACGACCTGGCCAACGCCGAGCGCGTGCTGGAAGAGGACCACTACGGTCTGGAGAAGGTCAAGGAACGTATCCTGGAATACCTCGCAGTGCAGCAGCGCGTGGACAAGCTGAAGGCGCCGATCCTGTGCCTGGTCGGCCCCCCCGGCGTGGGCAAGACCTCGCTCGGCCAGTCGGTGGCGCGCGCCACGAACCGCAAGTTCGTGCGCATGGCGCTGGGTGGCGTGCGCGACGAGGCCGAGATCCGCGGCCACCGCCGTACCTACATCGGCTCGATGCCAGGCAAGATCCTGCAGAGCCTGTCCAAGGTCGGCGTGCGCAATCCGCTCTTCCTGCTCGACGAGATCGACAAGATGGGTGCGGACTTCCGCGGCGATCCGTCGTCAGCGCTGCTCGAGGTGCTGGACCCGGAACAGAACCACACATTCCAGGACCACTACATCGAAGTCGACTTCGACCTGTCCGACGTGATGTTCGTGGCGACGTCGAACTCGCTGAACATCCCGCCGCCGCTGCTCGACCGTATGGAAGTGATCCGCCTGTCGGGTTACACCGAGGACGAGAAGGTCAATATCGCCCAGCGCTACCTGCTGCCCAAGCAGATCAAGAACAATGGTCTGAAGGCAGGCGAGATCGAGGTCGCAGAAGATGCGATCCGCGACATCATCCGCTACTACACGCGTGAAGCAGGCGTGCGTTCGCTGGAACGCGAGGTGTCGAAGATCGCTCGCAAGGTGGTCAAGCTGCTGCTGCTGAAGAAGGAGTCGGGCACGATCAAGGTCGATTCCGAGAACCTGGACAAATTCCTCGGTGTGCGCAAGTACGACTTCGGCCTGGCCGGCAAGGAAAACCAGGTTGGCCAGGTGACCGGGCTGGCGTGGACCGAGGTGGGTGGCGACCTGCTGACCATCGAAGCCGCGATCATGCCGGGCAAGGGCAACATCACCCGCACCGGTTCGCTGGGCGACGTGATGAAGGAGTCGGTCGAGGCTGCCCGTTCGGTGGTGCGTTCGCGGGCACGTCGCCTGGGTATCACGGATGAGATGTTCGAGAAGCGCGACATCCACATCCACGTGCCCGAAGGCGCCACGCCCAAGGACGGCCCGTCGGCAGGCGGTGCGATGACCACCGCGCTGGTGTCGGTGCTGACCGGCATTCCGGTGCGTGCGGATGTGGCCATGACCGGCGAGATCACGTTGCGCGGCGAGGTGCTGCCGATCGGCGGCCTCAAGGAGAAGCTGCTGGCGGCCCACCGGGGCGGCATCAAGCTGGTGCTGATCCCCGAGGATAACGTCAAGGACCTGGCCGAGATCCCGGACAACGTCAAGAACGCCATCGAGATCGTGCCGGTGCGCTGGATCGACAAGGTGCTGGAACTGGCGCTCGAGCGCAAGCCCGAGCCGTTGTCGGAAGAAGATGCCAAGCCCGCCGAAGTGGCGGACAAGGCCGCGGCCAAGGTGGAGCGTTTGCATCACTGACACAGCTTTGGCCGCATGAATGAAACGCCGCGGGGCAGCGATGCCCGGCGGCGTTTTTTTGCGTGCGCAGGCCTTGGCAAACCGAAATCACCTGTATTACACTTGCGCCCTCGCAACGCAAACCACGGCAACTGCCGCGAGGTGTGGAGCGATCAGCAAGTTGCAGGCAGCCAGCCTGTGATGGTCGAGCGGGTGCTTAGCTCAGTTGGTAGAGCGGCGCCCTTACAAGGCGTAGGTCGGGGGTTCGAGCCCCTCAGCACCCACCACGCTTGACTAACAAAATCAAGGACTTAGAGCGATCTAAGTCCTTTTTTGTTGGTATTTTCATCTCCCTCGGCCGAGCCGCGCGCTAAATTGCTGTTCCGCCGTTGCTCGGCATGGCGCTCCCGGCCGGAGTTTTCCCGCATCCCACAGATAAGCGCCATTCGCTCCCGATGTTGCGCGCGCTCTGGGCAGTTTTTTCAGGCCTGGCCCGGCACTGCACGTACGATTTCCCCGCATTCCCGCGCGAATGAGCGCATATGGGACGTGCACAGCAGCACGGCCCAGTGTCGTGAGCCTGGCGCGGAACTTGCTGAACTAGTCAGAAAATCGACTGCGGACACCGACATGGACAGCGTGGAAGTGATCGTCGATGCGATGCGCAAGCTCGTTGGCGAAGGTGACGACCTGGCGTGGTGGCAAGGCGCCGTGCGTGCCGCCATCATCTTCGTCGGCACTTGGGCGATGCTGCGGTTGGCCGGCAGGCGGGCCTTCGCGCAAAAGACATCGTTCGACCTGTGCATCATATTGCTGCTGGGCGCGGTGTTGTCGCGCGCCGTGGTCGGCGCCGCTTCGTTCGCGGTGGCGTTTTCCGCCGGGCTGGCATTGGTGCTTCTGCACCGGGTGGTGGGCTGGCTGTCGAGCCGTTCTCCGGCATTCGACCGCGCCACTGGCGGCCACGCGCTGGACCTGCTGCGCGAAGGGGAACTGGACCGGGAGCGCGTGAGCCACGCAATGCTGACCGAGGAAGACCTCAAGGCCAACCTGCGTGCGACGCTTCAGACCGACAGCTTCGACGACCTTACCCGGGTGGTGCTGGAGCGCGACGGCAAGGTGACGTTCGTGAAGGGGCGCGGCGGAGACGGCCGCGTACCCGCAGCACCGGCCACGCCTGCTGTATCGCGCAGCAACGGAGTGTCTGTGCAGGCGTCGGAGGCGCAGCGATGACGCTTGGGGAAAACAGCAGCGACAACGGCAGCATTGCGCGCTATTTGCTGCGCCACCATTTGCATGTGGTCACGGCGGAATCCTGTACCGCGGGGCTGATCGCCTCGCGCATTGCCGAGGTGCCGGGTTGCGGCGATGTCTTGCACTGCGCCATCGTGGCGTATTCGCCCTCGGCCAAGGAACAGTTGCTGCACGTGCCGCCTGAGACCATCAGGCGTCACGGACTGACCAGCGAGGCGGTCTCGCTGGCGATGGCGCTGGGCGCCATGGAGATCACCGGCGCCGACCTCGCGATCGCCAACACCGGCGTCGCCGATGACGGCGGCGATGGCGATATCCCGGCGGGTACGCAGTGCTTTGCCTGGGTGTTCCGCCGCCACGGCCATGCGGCGCGCGATGTGCTGCGGAGCACCGGGGGTATTGCCGCGTTCACGGAAACGCGGCGCTTTCCGGGGACGCGTAACGCCGTACGCGAAGCCGCTGCCGACTGGGCGCTGGCTCGCATTTGCCATTACCACGAACAGGCGCAGCGCGGGCAAGGCCACTGCGGCGCGCGCGCATAAAGCGCCGGAAGGCCCGGACGGCGCGCTGGCAGCCCCGGAAAGAGACCCAGCCTTGGATAGTGCTCTCCCGACTAATGGTGCCGACAAAGCGTTGCGCACGGTATTGCGCGAGGCCGGGTTGCGTTATGTCGATGACAGTATGCCGGGCATCGGGCGCCGCCGTCAGGGCGGCGGCTTTGCCTACATCGACGCCAATGGCAAGCGCGTGGACGATGCCGCCACGCTGGCACGCATCGCTGCGCTGGCGATTCCTCCTGCCTACGAGGAAGTGTGGATCTGTGCGAACCCTGCGGGCCACCTGCAGGCGACCGGGCGCGATGCGCGCGGCCGCAAGCAGTATGTCTACCACCCTGAGTGGAGCGCGCTGCGCGATTCGGACAAATACGCGCGGTTGCCGGCCTTCGGCAGCGTACTGCCCCGCTTGCGGGCGCGCGTCGCGCGCGACCTGCGCCGCAACGGCATGCCGCGCGAAAAAGTGGTCGCGGCGGTGGTGCAACTGCTCGACGCCACGCTTGTGCGCGTGGGCAGTCCGCAATATGCGAGGCAGAACCGCACCTACGGCCTCACCACGCTGCGCCGCCGCCATGTCACCGTGCGCGGCAGCCGTCTGCGTTTCCAGTTCACTGGCAAGAGCGGCATTACCCACGACGTATCGGTCAACGATCCACGCCTGGCCCGCATCGTGCGCAATTGTGCCGACCTGCCAGGCCAGTGCCTGTTCAAGTATCGCGACAGCGACGGCGAGATCCGCGAGGTCGGATCCGCCGACGTCAACGCCTACCTGCAGCAGGCGACCGGCGGCGACTTCACTGCCAAGGACTTCCGCACCTGGGCGGGCAGCGTGCATGCGCTCGCGCTGCTGCGCGCGACCGGCGCGGACGGCGAAGCAGCGCGCAGGAAGTGCGTGGCCGAGGTCATCAAGTCAGTGGCCCAGCGCCTGCGCAACACCGTGGCGGTGTGCCGCAAGTGCTATGTCCATCCGGCGGTGATCGAGGCCTTCATCGACGACGGATTGCAGGACTGCGCGCGCGTCGCCATCGTCAGCCGCCTGCGTGCCGACGAAGCACGGCTGCTGAAGCTGCTTGCAGAACGGGCCAGGACTGCACAGGGCGTCCCGCGGTGAGCCTAGGGCTGGACGTCCGGCCGGAGGATGGCGACTCAGTATGAGAATAGCCCAGCAGCCACAGGGCAGGGCGCTCCGATTCAGCGCTGCGAAGGAATGTTGCCGCCGTCGACGATGACCTCGGTGCCGGTGACGTAGCTGGCCTCGTCCGACAGAAGGAAACGGACCACTCGCCCGATCTCCGCGGGGGTGCCGAGGCGGCCCAGTTGGATGCGGCGCTCGAAGGTGCCTTCGGGCAGGGCATCGATGGCAGGTTGAAGCATCGGTGTGTGGATCTGTCCGGGAGAGACGGCGTTGATGCGGATGCCGTCGCGGCCCAGGCTGTCCGCGAGCGAGCGCACCAGCGAGAGCAGGCCGCCCTTGGAGGCGGAGTAAGCCGGAATCAGGGCGTTGCCCAGCGTGGCATTGATCGACGCGATGCCGACGACTGCCGCGCCGGGTTGCGCGCGCAGCTCAGGCAGCATGGCCTGCACCAGCAGGGCCATGGCGCGCAGGTTGACATCAAGCACGGCGTCCCAGCGCGCCTGTGTGAGGCCGTCGATCCCGCTCTGGTCCACCACGCCGGCGGCATGCACCATGCCGCCCAGCGCCGGCAGGGCGGCGCGGGTACGGACCAGCGCGTCTTCCAGGCCGGCGGGGGCGCGCAGGTCGATGCCGAGCCCGAAGGTGGGCACGTCATAACGTTCGGCGAGCGCCGCGGCGACGGCACGTGCCTTGTCCTCCTGGATATCCCAGATGGCGACCGGCCGGTTTACCGCGGCCAAGGCCGCCGCGCAAGCCTCGCCAATGCCGGACGCGCCGCCGGTCACCACGACCGCACTGGCCGGCGTGTTGAGGGCCACGCGAAAATCGCCGGTGGCAGGGTGTTGGATCGTCACTGGATGTCTCTCCCGGATGTCATGTTGTTGGCGCAGCCGCGGTAGACGCGGCTGATATGCGCATTGTTTCCGGTCACGCCGGATGCGACATAGTCCAAATGGACCAAAACAACCGCGCCCGAGACGATTTTCCGCCATGGCACCCTGCGGCCGGGGCGATGCGTCTGCTCATCGTGCCGTCAGCTCGCTGAGTGGCGTCGGCACGTCGTATTCACCTCAATCGAGCGGAATGATGCTGTGCAGGACGGTTTGCACCAGCGCCGCCTGGCGGGTCACGCCAGTCTTGGAGAACACGGCACGCAAATGCGCGCGCGCGGTATTGCGGCGGATCTCGAGTTCCTGCGCCGCTTCGTCCAGTGACAGGCCCTGGGTCAGCAACAGTACGAGCGACGCCTCCGTCCGGGTGAAATCGAACATATTGCGCAGTAGTTCGGCCGACCCCAGTGCCTTTTGATCGGGGTCGCGGATAAAGACCGCCACCGCGGGCTGGCGCGGACGCTCGGACCACTTCTGCGAGGCGATGGAACGCACCAGCAGTCCCAGCCGGGCGCGGTCGCCCTTGCGCGGCACCGACAGCCCGAGCGGGATGCCGGGCTGCGCCGAGTCTCGCAAGGCGATGGCCTGGCGGACCAGGGCCTGCAGCTTGCGGTTTTCCTGCGCCGAGTCGGCCATCAACTGGCCGTTGCAAACCACCAGACCATCCTTTTCCGCCAGCAGGGCGTCGGCCATGCCATTTGTGGTAAGGACCTGGCCGGTGTCGTCCAGGATCACCGAGCCGATCAGCAAACTGTCGACCGTGCCGGCGTAGAAGCGCCGCTCCGACTCGGTCGTGTTGAGGTTGGCGTGGATACGTACCGCGCGCTCCAGGTGCGGCACGATGCGCCGGCACAGCGCCTTGTCGGCCTCGGCGAAGCGCTCGCTGCCATGTGGGCGGCAGATTCGCAAGCGGCACTCCACACCATGCTCGGCGCGGATGTGGACGGCGGGCGTAGCACCAGGGTCACGTAGTTAGCGGCCAGCAGGTGTCGCAGCGCATCGAGCAGCGACTGCCATGGGATATCAAGCAGCGGGCCGTCGTACACCAGCCCGATCAGATCGCTGATCTCGTCCATGCCGAGTGCAG
Source organism: Cupriavidus sp. FW306-1B-F12B (assembly GCF_058781795.1). NCBI lineage: Bacteria > Pseudomonadati > Pseudomonadota > Betaproteobacteria > Burkholderiales > Burkholderiaceae > Cupriavidus > Cupriavidus sp. FW306-1B-F12B. Next base: position 81,472 of record NZ_JBYSXC010000013.1, on the reverse strand, counting down.
GGCGGCCAGGTAGCTGTGCGTCGATCCATTGAAGGCTTGTCATCGGTGCTCTCTCAAATCTGCGGCGCAATGCGGTCGGGGCATTGCGCCAGTCCGGCCGTCGGCGACCGGCGATCGGCTGGAAATGGTATTTGCTTCTCCATGCGGTGGTAGTGGGTGTTTTCCCCGGGCACCGGGCCGGGGACGCCTGTCGTGCTTGCCCAAGGCAATGCCAACCGCGGGCGTAGCGGGTGGGCTGCGGGGCTGTCTGCAGGAACTGCTGCGCTTCCATGTCTCCTCCGTGATGGCTGTTTGCCTGACGGACTAGATTCAACCGTTTCTGGAGCGACATGGAGGAGCGTCCGTGCGCGAATCTAGTCTGTTGGGACTATTTCCCTCCGCACGGGACCATGCCCGTGAAGTGGCCCGGCCAGAAGAATAGGGCCATGAGCGCGGGCCATGGCCGAGCGCTTTGCGGCCGAGGGCGCGGAGGTGGTCGTAATAGACCGCGACGCCGGCGCCGCGCAAGCGACGCTCGACATGATCTGCGGCGAGGCGCACGGCATGGCGCGCGGTTGCGACGTCGCGGACAGTGCGGCGGTGGGGCGGCTGCACGAGGAGGTCGCGATGCGCTGGGGGCGGCTCGACATCCTGGTCAACAACGCAGGCATTGGCCAGGTGCCGGGAGACGGCTTCGAGCACTACCAGGTGCGCGCGGCCGAGCGCGGGCGGCAGCTGGCAGCCGGCGAGACGCCCACGGTCTATACCGACATGATCGTCGACCTCAACGATGCCGGCTGGCAGCGCGTGGTGGATGTGAATCTCAACGGCACGTTTTATTGCTCGCGCGAGGCGGTACGGCTGATGACGCACGCGGGGGTGGGCGGCGCCATTGTCAATATCGCCAGCGTCTCGGCGCTGAGCGGCGAAGGGCCTCTCAGCTATTGCGCGTCAAAGGCGGCCGTGCTCGGCCTCACCCGCTGCCTGGCGCGCGACCTGGGCCCGCGTGGCATCCGCGTCAACGCGATCTGCCCGGGGCCCACGCGCACGCCGATGATGCAGTCCATCAGCGAGGAATGGGCGCGCAGCCTGGAGCGCGCGATCCCGCTGGGGCGCATGGCCGAGCCGGAAGAGATCGCGGCGGCGGCACTGTTCCTGGTTAGCGGAGACGGCATGCAGATGACGGGCCAGACGCTGTCCGTCAGCGGCGGCATGGCAATGATTTAACGGCGCAGGCGCGACGGCGACGCGTTCGGGTCGTTGTCCTGCCTCGATGGAAGGATAAAAGGGAGAGCAGCATGCGAGTAACGGGACGTTTGCAGGACAAGGTGGCGCTGATCAGTGGCGCTGGCACGGGGATCGGCGCTGCCACGGCTGCGCGCTTCGCGGCCGAAGGGGCGAGGGTGATGCTGTGCGGGCGGCGTGAGGCGCCGCTGCGCGCCGTGGCCGAGGAGATCCGGTCGCGCGGCGGCGAGGCTGCGTGGATTCAGGCCGATGTCACCAACGAGGCGGACGTGGAGCGGGCGGTGGCGCAGACCGTCGCGCAGTTCGGCGGCCTGCATGTCATGGTCAATAACGCGGTCAACTATACCTGGGGCGTGCTCGACGAGGTCAGCACGCAAGCCTGGCGGCAATGCCTGACCGGTAGCCTGGACGTCGCCTTCTTCGGCACGCGCGCGGCGCTGCGCGTGATGAAGGCGGCCGGCGGCGGCGCCATCGTCAACCTGGGTTCGGTGGCGGGCCTGCTTGGCAGTCCGGGATTGTCGGCCTATGGCGCGGCCAAGGCGGGCGTGCTCAACTTCAGCCGCGCCGTGGCGCTCGAGGGCGCAGCCCACAACGTGCGCGTCAACGTGGTGATTCCCGGTGTGGTCTGGAGCGAGGGCACGCGCGAAGCGCTTGCCAGCGAGGAGGTCGCCCGAGATACCGCACGCGCGGTGCCGCTGGGGCGCGTGGGCGAACCGCACGAGGTGGCCGGCGCCATCCTGTTCCTGGCGTCGGACGAGGCTTCGTATATCACCGGGCAGAGCCTGGTAGTCGATGGCGGCAAGACCTGCCGGCTCGACGTGGGCGCAACCGACTACGTGTCGGAGCCGTCAGCCGAGCGGCGCGCCGCGCCGCAGGCAAGCTGAGCGCACCCCACTGAATGAGCAAGGAGAGGCAAGTGGCATCAGACATGGAATCGATGCAGGCCCGACTCGATCGACTCGAGTCGGTCAACGAAATCCGCATGCTGCCGGCCAAGTATGCGCTGGCGCTCGATATGCGCGACCTCGATGCCTGGACCAGCCTGTTTCCCGAGGACGTGGCGGTGGGCAAGGACCAGGTGGGCCGCGAGCACCTGCGGCGCTGGATAGACGAGACCCTGCGCAACCAGTTCACGGTGACCTCGCATCATATCGGCGGACACATCATCGAGTTCCAGGATGCGGACCATGCGAGCGGCGTGGTGTATTCGAAGAACGAGCATGAGACCGGCCCGGAATGGGTCATCATGCAAATGCTCTACTGGGACGACTACGAGCGCATTGGCGGCTGCTGGTATTTCCGGCGACGGCTGCCATGCTATCTCTACGCGAGCGACCTCAACAAGCCGCCCATCGGCGACAAGAAGATGCGCTGGCCGGGCCGTGAGCCCTATGAGGGTTCCTGGCATGCACTGTGGCCCTCGTGGAAAGCGTTCTGGAACGCCAAGCCGAATGAAGCGCTGCCCGGCGTCGCCGAGCCGGTGCCGCTGGATCGCTTTCTCGAGTCGATGCGTCGCGGTTCGTCACTTCCCAAGGTCCGCACGCGCTGACGCAATGCCGAAACCGATCAAGGGATCATCAAGATGAGCGCCAGCCTGTTCGAGCCACTGCAGCTCGGCGACATTGCACTCGCCAATCGCATCGTGATGGCGCCGATGACGCGCAGCCGCGCCGGCGCGGGCGACCTGCCCACCGGCCTGCACCAGGCGTACTACGCCCAGCGCGCGGGCGCCGGGCTGATTATTGCGGAGGGCACTTACCCTAGCCGGCATGGCAAAGGGTACTGCCGCACGCCGGGCATCGAGACCACCGCGCAGATCGACGCCTGGCGCGACGTGTCAGGCTCCGTGCGCAGCCAGGGCGCGGCGATGGTGCTGCAGCTGATGCACGTCGGGCGCGTGGCGACGCGCCATAACAAGGCGCCAGACGCACAGACGGTGGCGCCGTCGGCGATCCGCGCGCGCGGCACCATCTATGCCGACGGCCACGGGCTGGTCGAGATGGAGGTGCCCCGCGCGCTGGCGGCACATGAAGTCACGGCCGTGATCGACGAGTACCGCCAGGCCGCCGTCAATGCGCTGGCCGCCGGGTTTGACGGCGTCGAGCTGCATTGCAGTAGCGGCTACCTGCCGATGCAATTCCTGCTTTCTTGCACCAATCAGCGCGCGGACGGCTACGGCGGTTCGCTGATGGCGCGGCTGCGCTTCGTCGTGGAGACGCTCGAGGCCATCGCCGGGGCGATCGGGGCGGGGCGCGTGGGTCTGCGTATCTGTCCCGGCAACCCGTATAACGACATGCACGATGACGATCCCACCGCCACGTACAGCGCGCTGCTCGATGCCGTGGCGCCGATCGGGCTGGCCTACCTGCACGTGAGCCGCTCGCCGGATCCTGCGCTCGATGCATTTGCGCTGGCCCGCTGGCGTTTTGGCGGTGCGGTCATCGTCAATGACGGTTTCGACGGCGCGAGCGCCGCGCGTGCAGTGGCCGGCGGCGTCGGCGAGGCGGTTTCGTTCGCCCGCCATTTCATCGCCAATCCCGACCTGCCTGCGCGCCTGCGGCACGGTGCGCCGCTGGCCGCGTTCGACCGCACGCTGCTGTATACGCCGGGAGCGCATGGCTACACCGACTACCCGGCCGCCGCGGAGCTTGCCGCGAGTGGCCAGATCCTTCCCCAGGGAGGCTTGCAACCGTGAGCGACTGCCTCGCACCGATTTCAACCATACCCAATGCCGTGGCACACACGGCGCGGCTGCGCGCGGATGCGGTAGCCATCGAGGAAGACGGCCTGTCCTTGCGCTATGGCGCGCTGCATGAGACGGCGCGAGTCGCAGGGCGTGCGCTGATGGCGCTGGGCGTAGCGCCCGGCGAGCGCGTTGCCATCTGGGCGCCTAACCTGCACGAGTGGATCGTCGCAGCGCTCGGCATCCAGATGGCCGGCGGCGTGCTGGTACCGCTTAACACCCGGCTCAAGGGCGGGGAGGCCGCCGATATTCTCGGGCGTAGCGGTACGCGGGCGCTGATCTGCATCGGCGAATTGCTTGGCGTCGATTATCCCGAGATGCTGTGTGGGCATGCGCTGCCGGCCTTGCGCCACCGCGTCATTCTGCGCGGCGAACGCGAAGGCGCTTTGTCTTGGGAGGCTTTCCTCGCCCGCGCCGAAGACACACCCGAGGCCATGCTTGACGCGCGCATCGCCGCGCTGACACCGGACAGTCCGTCCGACCTGCTTTACACATCCGGCACCACGGGGCGGCCCAAGGGCGTGATCACCACACACGGGCAGAATCTGCGCGCCTTCTCCGACTGGTCGGGCATCGTCGGCCTGCGCCCCGGCGACCGTTACCTGATCATCAATCCCTTCTTCCATGCCTTCGGCTACAAGGCCGGCTGGCTCGCGGCCCTGCTTCGCGGCGCCACCATCCTGCCGCTGGCGCAGTTCGACGCCGAAACCGTGCTCGCTCGCATCGAGCGGTACCGCGTCAGCTTCCTGCCCGGCTCGCCCACGCTCTACCTGAGCTTGCTTGCCCATCCGCGGCTGGATGCATACGACTTGTCATCGCTGCGCGTGGCGGTCACGGGGGCGGCGTCGATCGCGCCAGAGCTGATCCGGCGCATGCGCAAGGTGCTTGGTTTTGACGTGGTGCTCACTGCTTACGGACAGACCGAGTGCTGCGGCCTGGCGACGGTCTGCCGGCTCGGCGACGCGCTGCAGACTATCGCCAACACGAGCGGGCGTGCGCTCGCCGGTGTGGAGATTCGCTGCGTAGACGCTGAAGGAAACGACGTCGCCGCCGGTGAACCGGGCGAAGTGTGGATCCGCGGCTACAACGTCATGCGTGGGTACTTCGACGACGAGGCCGCCACACGCGAGGCCATCGACGACGCGGGGTGGCTGCATACAGGCGACATCGGCAGCGTCGACGCCGACGGAAACCTGTGTATCACCGGCCGGCTCAAGGACATGTTCATCGTGGGCGGCTTCAACTGCTATCCCGCGGAGATCGAGCACCTGATTGGCACGCATCCGGCGGTGGCCCAGGTCGCGGTGGTCGGCGTACCCGATGCGCGCCTGGGCGAGGTTGGCCGCGCCTTCGTGGTGTTGCGCGAAGGCGAGAGCATGAGTGGGGAGGCATTGCTGGAATGGTGCAGAGCCCGCCTGGCAAACTATAAGGTGCCGCGTTCCGTGGCCTTCATGGCGGCCCTGCCGATCAATGCCGCGGGCAAGGTCGTCAAGCACGAGCTGACGGCGCTCCAGGCGCGCATGTGCGCCTGAGCGTGCAGGCGGACTTGGCAGCCGAGGGTACAAGATTGAGTCATCCGGGTATTGCGCAGAAGATGAACACAAGCTATAGTTCGGCCTCTTGCAGCAGGGCACGGTCGGCAAGCGAAGGTTGGTAGGCGTTGTAGGCTTATGATTTGTAAGGAAATTTGTTCCCTTGCAAGGCATCCTCAGCACCCACAACTCTCCATCGCAAGGACATGTGCATTGCCGGCAGCAAGCACCGACACAGGAGTGGTAGTTCAGTCGGTTAGAATACCGGCCTGTCACGCCGGGGGTCGCGGGTTCGAGTCCCGTCCACTCCGCCAGTTTTAAGGAAACGCCCGCATCAGCGGGCGTTTTCATTCATGTTTCCCACCCTGCACAAAGGGTGCGCGCCCAGCGGCTCCTGATAGAATCGTGGAGTTTGTCTTTCGTGCCAATCCACTACCCGAATCCGCATGCTTGATTTCGTACGCAACAACCGGCGCCTGATGCTCTTGCTGCTGCTGGTGCTTGTTTTCCCGTCGTTCGTGTTCTTCGGCGTGGAAAGCTATTCGCGCTTCATGGACAGCTCGCACGATGCCGCCAAGGTCGACGGCCGCGCCATCAGCGTGCAGGAGATCGACAACGTCGTGCGCGACCAGAGCGAACGCGCGCGCCAGGTCCTGGGCGCAAGCTATGACCCGCGCCAGTTCGAAGGCCCGGACGCCCGCAAGGCCGTGCTGGACCAGCTGATCCTGCAACGCGTGATGGCCAGTGCCGTGGCGCGTGAGCACCTGACCGTGTCCGACGCCAAGCTGCTCGAGGAAATCAGCAACCTGCCGGCGATCGCGCAGTTGCCGCGCACCAAGGACGGCAAGGTCGACGACAAGGCCTACCTGCAGCTGCTGCAGTCGCAGGGCATGACGCCCGAGCAGTTCGATGCCCGCATGCGCTTCGAGCTGGCCACGCAGCAGCTGGGCGCATCGGTCGCCGCGACGGCCTTCGTGCCCAAGTCGCTGCTCGATCGCCTGATCGCCGTGCGTGACCAGCAGCGCGATGTGCAGGCGCTGCTGTTCAAGCCGGCCGGCTACACCGCCAAGGTGCAGCCCGATGCAGCCGCGCTGAAGGCCTACTACGACAGCCACCAGCAGGCCTTCTCGGTGCCGGAACAAGCCAAGGTCGAGTACCTGCTGCTGTCGGGCGAGGCCCTGGCCGCGACGCAGGCGGTCACGCCCGAAGAGCTGAAGTCCTACTATGACAGCAATATCGCGCGCTTCCGTATCGACGAGCAGCGCCGCGCCAGCCATATCCTGATCAGCGCGCCGAAGGATGCGCCGGCCGCCCAGCGCCAGGCCGCGAAGGACAAGGCCACCAAGCTGCTGGAGGACCTGCGCAAGCACCCTGACACCTTCGCCGACGTGGCGCGCAAGAACTCGCAGGACCCGGGCTCGGCCGAGAAGGGCGGCGACCTGGGCTTCATGGGCCGCGGCGCGCTGGTCAAGCCGTTCGAGGACGCCATGTATGCGCTCAAGGATGGCCAGGTCAGCGACGTGGTGGAAACCGACTACGGCTACCACATCATCAAGCTGACTGGCGTCAAGCCCGCCGAGACCAAGCCGCTGGAAGCCGTGCGCACGGAACTCGAAGCTGAGCTGCGCAAACAGTTCGCCGACAAGAAGTTTGCCGAGCAGGCCGATGCCTTCGGCAACACCGTCTATGAGCAGGCTGACAGCCTCAAGCCCGCAGCCGACAAGTTCAAGCTGACCATCCAGACCGCCGACAACGTCACGCGCCAGCCGAACCCGGCGCTGGGCGCGCAGAGCCCGCTCAACAACGACAAGCTGCTCAAGGCGCTGTTCAGCGACGACGCGATCAAGAACAAGCGCAACACCGAGGCCGTCCAGGTGGCCCCGAACACGCTGGTGGCCGCGCGCATCGTCGAGTACCGCCCGGCGGCCGTGCGCAAGTTCGAGGAAGTCGAAGCCAAGGTGCGCGAGGGCTATATCGCCCAGCAGGCGGCCGAACTGGCGCGCAAGGACGGCGAGGCCCGGCTTGCCGCGCTGAAGAAGGCAGACAGCGCCGACGGCTTTGGCGCGGTGCAGACCGTGTCGCGCGCCAAGGCCGAGGGCATGGCGCCGAAGGCGGTCGAAGCGGTGCTGCGCGCCGACGCGAACAAGCTGCCTGCGGTGGTGGGTGTCGACCTGGGGGCCGAAGGCTACGCGGTCTACCGTATCACCAAGGTCAGCCAGCCGATGCAGGCCAACCCGGCGCAACGCCAGGCCGAAGCGCAGCAGCTCTCGCAACTGGCCGGCCAGACCGACCTGCAGGCCTTCTATGAAAGCCTGAAGGCCCGCTCCAAGGTCAAGATGCTGACGCCGGTGGGCGCCACGCAGGCGCAAGGCGCCGAGTAAGCGCCAGATCAGCGCCGCTGCAAGCAAGAACCCCTGCCAGACGGCAGGGGTTTTTTATTTATGCTTACTTCGTGCCACGCTTGAGCATCGGCTTGAGCTGCGGCCACACCGTATCGAGCAGCGCCGGCTGTGCCGCGGCGGTCGGGTGGATGCGGTCGGGCTGGAACCAGTCCTGCCGCGCGATGACCTTGTCGAGGAAGAACGGCACCAGCCGCACCTTGTACTCGCCGGCCAGCTTCGGATACAGCGAGACGAACTTCTCGGTGTAGTCCTGCCCGTAGTTGGGCGGGATGCGCATGCCGATCAGCAGCACGCCCGCGCCGGCCTTCTGTGCCGTGCTGACGATGTTGCGCAGGTTGGCCTCGGTGGTCTGCAGCGGCAATCCGCGCAGCGCGTCGTTGGCGCCAAGCTCCACCACCACGATGGCCGGGCGGTGCCGCGACAGCAGCTCCGGCAGCCGCGTCTTGCCGCCGATGGTGGTCTCGCCGCTGATGCTGGCATTGACAACGCTATAATCGAAGCGCTCCTGCCGCAGGCGGTCCTGCAGCAGCGTAACCCAGCCCGCGCCGCGCGCGATGCCGTACTCGGCGGAGAGGCTGTCGCCAAGCACCAGCAGTGCCGGGGCCGCAGCCTGGGCTGAGGCCCCGGCCGATATCGTCAGTGCCATGCCGGTTGCCAGCAGCAGCCGGCGCCATTTGCCTCGGATCCCAATATCCATGTCTTCTTCCATTCTCGCTGTCGAGTCCCTCGGAAAGACCGTTGCCGACACGACCGGTTCGCTGACGATTTTGCACGACGTGACCTTTTCCGTCACGCCGGGCGAAACGCTCGCCATCGTGGGGGCGTCCGGATCGGGCAAGTCGACGCTGCTCGGGCTGCTGGCGGGGCTGGACCTGCCCAGCACGGGCACGGTACGGCTGCAGGGCCAGGACCTGTTCGCGCTGGACGAGGACCAGCGCGCCGCCGTGCGGGGCCGCCATGTCGGCTTTGTGTTCCAGTCGTTCCAGCTGGTCGGCCACCTGACCGCGCTGGAAAACGTGATGCTGCCGCTGGAGCTGCGCGGCGAAACGTCGCAGGTGCGCGAGCGCGCCCTGGACATGCTGCAGCGCGTGGGCCTGGGCGCGCGGCTGGGGCACTATCCGCGCACGCTGTCGGGCGGCGAGCAGCAGCGCGTGGCGCTGGCGCGCGCGTTCGTGGCGCGCCCGGACATCCTGTTTGCCGACGAGCCCACCGGCAGCCTCGATACCGCCACTGGCGAAGCCGTGATCGCGCTGATGTTCGAGCTTAACCGCGATGCCGGCTCAACGCTGGTGCTGGTCACGCATGACCGCTCGGTGGCGGCGCGCTGTGGCCGCATCCTGACCATCGACGCCGGCCGCGTGGCCAGCGATGAATGGATGGGCGCGGAGGTCTAGCTGGCGGCGCCCGCCTTCAGCACCGCGCGGGCGCGCTCGATCAGCGACGTGGTGGAGGCATCGTGCTGGCCGACGGCATTCCCGGTCAGCTCGGCCTCGATCGGTCGGGCCAGGATCTTGCCCAGCTCGACGCCCCACTGGTCGAAGGAATTGATCTTCCAGACCACGCCCTGCACGAAGGTGCGGTGCTCATACAGCGCAATCAGCGCACCCAGCACATGCGGCGTCAGGTTTTCCATCAGCAAGGTGTTGCTGGGGCGATTGCCCTCGAACACCATATGGGCGATGCGGACTTCGTCCTTCAGGCCGGCGGCACGCAGCTCATCGGCGCTGCGCCCGCGCATCAGCGCCTCGGCCTGCGCAAAGCAGTTGGCCAGCAGCTTGGCGTGATGGCCTGCCAGCCGGCGCGGCGGCACCAGCGGCGCGACAAAATCCACCGGCACCACCTGCGAGCCCTGGTGGATCTGCTGGAAGTAGGCATGCTGCCCGTTGGTGCCGGCCGTGCCCCACACCACCGGCGAGGTATGCGTGCGCACGGGCTGCCCGTCAAGCTGCACTGACTTGCCGTTGCTCTCCATCTCCAGCTGCTGCAGGAAGGCGGGAAACAGCTCCAGCGAGGTGGAGTAGGGCGCCATGCAGCTGGTCGGCAAATGCCAGAAATTGCGGTACCAGATGCCCAGCATGCCCAGGATCACCGGCATGTTGCGCTCCAGCGGCGCGGTGCGGAAGTGCTCGTCCATGGCGCGCGCGCCGGCCAGCAGGTCGGCGAAGGCATTGAAGCCTACTGCCAGCGTGATCGACAGGCCGACCGACGACCACAGCGAGAAGCGTCCGCCGATCCAGTCCCAGAACTCGAACATATTGGCCGGGTCGATGCCGAACTCGCGCACCGCTTCGGTATTGGTCGAGACTGCGACGAAATGCTTGGCAAGGTCATGCTCGGCCACGCCGTTGGCGACAAACCAGGCGCGCGCGCTGCGCGCGTTGGCCATGGTTTCCAGCGTGGTGAAGGTCTTGGAGCAGACGATCACCAGTGTCCGTTGCGGGTCTAGCCGCACCAGCGTCTCGGCCAGGTCGGTGCCGTCGACGTTGGAAACAAAGTGCATGCGCGGCGCGGCATTGCCATCGGCATCGGCCAGGTGCGACAGCGCGCGGCACACCATGCGCGGCCCCAGGTCGGAGCCGCCGATGCCGATATTGATGACATCGGTGATGCGCTCGCCGGTGGCACCCTTCCAGGCGCCGCTGCGCACGCGTTCCGAAAAATCGCGCATGCGTACCAGCACCTTCTGGATTGCCGGCATGACCTGCTCGCCGTCGACCTTGTAGCCGGCGCCGGCGGTCGCGCGCAGCGCTACGTGCAGGGCCGCGCGGTCTTCAGTGGTGTTGATATGCTCGCCCGCGAACATCGCGTCGCGGCGTCTGGTCACGCCGGCCTCGGCTGCCAGCTGCACCAGCAGGCGCATGGTTTCGGGCGTGATCCGGTTCTTCGAGTAGTCGAGATAGAGCCCGGCGGCTTCCAGCGAGAATTGCGCGACGCGCTGCGCGCCTTCGCGATCGAACCCGTCGCGCATCTGGGCGTCGCGAAGGGTGTCGTGGTGCCGCAGCAGGGCGTTCCAGGCGTGAAGGTCAGTGGGCATGCAGGACAATCGATGTTGCGCGAGCCGCGTGGCGTTGCCGGCTCACAAGGCAGAGTTGCAAGTATATCGTCAGCGCTGCCGGGATCCGGCCTGGCGGCGGCGTCATATCGTTACCACTTGCAACATACCAGCCTGGGCGCAGGCTAAGTATCGGACATTGTCTGACGGCGCGCGCCGCCGAGCCGGGCCGCGATGGCGCGTAGCACGGGTTCTCCCCCAGCCACGCACAAGCCTCCCAGGCAGATGATGCCGATGCCGATTGCGGTGGTCCAGTCGGGCAACTGGCCGAAGGCCAGGTAGCCGATCACCGTCGCGGACAGGATCTGCAGGTAGAGGAAGGGGCTCAGGAAAGACGCATCCGCGTACTGGAAGGCCCGGATGACGAAATAATGGCCAAGTGATCCGGTGATCCCCGCGGACAACAGCAGTGCACATTGCATCGGCGTAGGCCAGGCGCTGAACCAGAAGAAGGGCACGATCAGCGTGGTCAGGCAGGCGCCGGTTACGCCGCTCTGGATCAGCGTGGTCATCGGTGTGTCGTGCGCGGCAATGCGGCGTGTCAGCATCTGCATCAGCGCGAACACCAGCGCCGACACCAGGCCCAGGCCGACACCGAGCGGACTGAGCTGGCCGCCCGGGCGCACCACCACCAGCATGCCGGCAAAGCCGACCACCACACCGGTCCAGCGCATCCAGCGGGCATGGCGCCCGGGGCGCTCGCCCAGCAACCACGGCGACAATGCCACCACGAACAGCGGCGCGCAGAAATTCAGTGCCGTGGCCTGCGCCAGCGGCATCAGCATCAGCACGCTGAAGAACACCAGCGTCGAGACCAGCATCAGCGCGCCCCGCAGCCACTGCAGCCCAGGCTTCGCCGGCCGCCACTGGCGCCGCCAGCCGGCGGGGCCGAGCAGCAGGAAGATCGCGACCACATGCCCGACATAACGCACCCATGCCACGGCCACCAGCGGCAGTCCTTGCTGCGTCAGGGTCTTGCTGGTGGCATCGAGCAGGCTGAGGATCCATTGCCCGATGACCAGCAGGGCGATGCCGGTGAGCAGGTGGCGACGGTCGGCGGGATCGCGCAGCAGCGCGCCGCGCATCATGCGCGGGTCCCGGCCAGCAACTGGTTGAAGAGGGTGCGCGCGGGCGCGTACAGTTCGCTTGCGGTGACGCCGGCCGGCCCGGTGCCCTGGGCGACAAGGGCATCGGCGGCACGCCCGTGGATCCACACCGCCGCCTGGGCCGCGGCCAGCGGCGCCATGCCTTGCGCCAGCAGCGCCCCCAGCATGCCGGCCAGCACGTCACCGGTGCCGGCGCTGGCAAGTGCGGCATTGCCGGTCGGGTTGAGCGTGCATGGACTGCCGTCAGGCGCCGCGATCACGGTGCCCGATCCCTTCAGCACGACCACGGCCTGCCATTGCGCAGCCAGTGCCGCGGCAGCAGCGGGCCGGTCGCGCTGCACCTCGGCGACGGGAACGCCCATCAGCCGGGCGGCTTCGAGCGGGTGCGGTGTCATCACGCAAGCCGCGCCGCTGGCGGCCAGGGCCCCGGCCAGCGCCGGATCGGCGGCCAGCAGGTTCAGGGCATCGGCATCCAGCACACGCGGCAACGGCGCGGCTTGCAGCAGCCGCGCAAAATGCTTGTGTGCGTTGGCGTCCGTGCCCATGCCAGGACCGATCACCAGCGCCGACATCGCAGCGAGGGCCAGTGCGTCCACGGCATGCAGCATCAGCTCCGGATGCAGCGGATCGAACAGCGGTGCGGGCTGCGCCAGGAAGCCGATATGCACCTTGCCCGCGCCGAGGAACTGCGCGGCCCTGGCGCCCAGCAGCGGCGCGCCGGTCATGCCCAGGTTGCCGCCGATGACCGCCAGCGAGCCATGCGTGCCCTTGTTGCTGGCATGGTGGCGGCGCGGCAGCGCCGTGCTGAACAGCGCCGGGCCGTTTACCAGGCAATGGGGCGCTTCGTCCGGCGGATAGTCAAGGCTGATCGGCGCGATATCGACCTCGCCGGCGCAGTCGCGCCCGTCCAGCGTCAGCAGCCCGGGCTTGGCGGCGATAAAGGTCAGCGTGCGCTGCGCGCGCACTGCCGGCGCGCCCGCGCCGGTGTCGGCGAACAGGCCGCTGGGGATGTCCAGCGCAAACACCGGCAGCGCGCTGCGGTTGATTTGTCCGATCCACCACGCCATGGTGCCGTCGGCGGGGCGGTTCAGGCCGATGCCGAGCAGGCCGTCGACGAGCGCAGCGGTGCCCGCGGGCCAGTCCGCGTCATGCGAGGCAGCCATGCCTGCGACCACGCTGACCGGGACGCCGGCTGCGTGCGCTTGCTGCCATGCCGTCGCGGCGTCGGCGGGCAGGTGCTGCGGGTCCGCCGTCAGCCATACCTGCACTGCACGGCCGGCGCCGTGCAATTGCGTGGCGGCCACCAGCGCATCGCCGCCGTTATTGCCGGGGCCCGCCAGGAACAGCAGCGGGCCGGCGGGTGCATGGCAGGCCAGCCAGCGCGCGGCCGCGGCGCCGGCGCGCGACATCAGCGTAAAGGCGGGAAGTTGCGTGAAGGCGGCGTTCTCGATGCGGCGGATGGCGGCGACGTCGTACAGCGGAACCGGTGCGGAGGCGGCGGCATCGAGTGCAAACCAGCCGTCGCCGCTTGCGGGCGAGGTGGCGGTAGAGGCAGAGGGTGTCATGTCTGGTTATCTTGCCGGCCCCAGGCCGTAGCGGTCGGGCAGCAGGCCCTCCATGTCGATGTCCGGGCCACCATGGGTGCCGGCGCTGGCGGCGATCTGGTCAGCCGCAATCTTGCCCGATCCGCAGCTCATCGCCCAGCCCGTCGAGCCATGGCCGAGGTTGAGGAACAGGCCGGGCACGGCTGTTGGGCCGATCAGCGGCGGCCCGTCCGGCAGCATCGGCCGCGCGCCCGCCCATTGCGTGGCTTCCTGGTAGTTGCCGGCCACCGGGAACCAGTCGCGCGCGACCTTGACCAGGGTGTTCAGGGCGGCCGGCCGCAGATCAAGCGCGCGTGAGCCCAGCTCGGCCGTGCCGGCCACGCGCAGGCGGTTGCCCATGCGCGTGATCGCGACCTTGTAGGACTCATCCATCAGCGCGCCCAGCGGCGCCTGCAGTTCGTCGCGGACCATCACCGTCACCGAGTAGCCCTTGACCGGATACAGCGGCACGCGCAGGCCCAGCGGGCGCAGCAGCGCGGTGCTGTCGGCGCCGGCCGCGACCAGCACGCGGTCGGCGCTCAGCACCTGGCCAAGGCGCTTCTTGTCGGAGTGCTGCAGCTCGACCTGCAGCTTGCCCGCGTTGTCGGGCCTGACGCGCGCCACCTGGGTGTCGAAGCGAAACGACACGCCCGCGGCCTCGGCATGCCGGTGCAGCGCGCGCACGAACATCGGGCAGTTGCCGGATTCGTCTTCAGGCAGGTGCAGCCCGCCGGCCAGCGGCGTGTCGGCAGCCAGGCCCGGTTCGATGCGGCGGCATTCCTGCGCGCTGACCAGTCGGTGCGACACGTTGTTCTCGCGCAGCAGGGCCACGGCGGGCGCGGCCAGGTCGAGGTCGCGCGCGGCGCGGAACAGCTGCAGGTAGCCTTGCGACTGCTCGTAGTCGATCTCCAGCTCGCTGCGCAGCCGGTGCAGGCACCCGCGGCTGTAGAACGCCAGCCGCTGCATGCGCAGCTTGTTGGCGCGGTAGCGCTCCAGCCGGCATTCGCGCAGCCAGCGCGCGATCCAGCGCCACATGGCCGGGTCGGCGGAAGGGCGGAACAGGACCGGCGCCTCGCGCGCAAAGAGCGTGCGCAGGATCTTGCCGGGCATGCCCGGCGCCGCCCATGGCGTGACGTAGCCGGGCGCGATCACGCCGGCATTGCCGAAGCTGGCTTCCTGCGCCGGCGCGGCGCGGCGTTCGAGCACGGTCACGTCGAAACCGGCCTGCCGCAGGTACCAGGCGGAACTGACGCCGATCGCGCCGGCGCCGATGACGATCACATGCATCGGACTGGGACCCTCCATATTGCCGCGCCGGCAGCAAATGGCCGGGCTGGGCCGGCCAATGCTATTTGACTTCCTGCTGCATGACAATGTCCGGCAGCCAGGTGACCACGCCCGGCCAGATCGTGACGATGGCGATCGCCACCACCATCATCATGAAAAAGGGCAGCGAGACCCGTGCGATGTAGTTGCTGTCCTTGCCTGTCATGCTCTGCAGCACGAACAGGTTGAAGCCCACGGGTGGCGTCACCTCGGCGATCTCCACCAGCAGCACGATGAAGATGCCGAACCAGACCAGGTCGAAGCCGGCCGCCTGCACCATCGGCAGCACCGTCGCGGTGGTCAGCGCGATCATCGAGATGCCGTCCAGCGCCGTGCCCAGCACGATGTAGATCACTGTCAGCACGGCAATCAGCGCCCACGGCGACAGGTGCATCGCCGCCACCCATTCCGCCAGCGCGCGCGGGATGCCGGTAAAGCTCATGGTCACCGACAGGAACGAGGTCGCGCCCAGCACGAACATGATCATCGCGGTCAGCCGCGTGGCCGACATCAGGCTGTCCCAGAACGCCGCGCGCGTGAGCGAGCCGCCCGCCCACGCCAGCGCCAGCGAAGCCACCACGCCATAGGCTGCGGCCTCGGTCGCGGTGGAGTAGCCGGTCACCATGATCACGGTGATAAAGGCGATCAGCACGATGCACGGCAGCAGCTGGCGGATCGATGCCAGCCGCGCACGCCAGTTGAAGTGCTCCGACGGCGGGGTCTTGTCCGGGTTGGCCAGCGCCCAGACCACGATGTAGCCGGAGAACAGCAGCATCAGCAGCAGGCCGGGTATGAAGCCCGCCAGGAACACGCGGATGATCGACACGTCCGCCGACACCGCGTACACCACCATCGTGATCGACGGCGGGATCAGGATGCCGAGCGTGCCGGCGCAGGACAGTGAGCCGAGCGTGGTGCGCTCGTCGTAGCCGCGCCGCGTGAGTTCCGGCAGCGCCGACTTGGCGATGGTGGCGCAGGTGGCGGCTGACGACCCCGACACCGAGCCGAAGATGCCGCAGCCCAGGATATTGACGTGCATCAGCCGCCCGGGCAGCCAGCTCAGCCACGGCGACAGCCCGCTGAACATCTGCTCGGACAGCTTGGTGCGGAACAGGATCTCGCCCATCCAGACAAAGAGGGGCAGCGACGCCAGCGTGTAAGAGGCGCTCGACGACCACCATGCGTTGGCCAGGCTGACCAGCGCCTCGCGGTCCGAGAACACCACCAGCCCGACCCATGAGGTGACCGCGATGGCCACGGGGATCCACGCGC
Organism: Cupriavidus sp. FW306-1B-F12B; assembly: GCF_058781795.1. Taxonomy (NCBI): domain Bacteria; kingdom Pseudomonadati; phylum Pseudomonadota; class Betaproteobacteria; order Burkholderiales; family Burkholderiaceae; genus Cupriavidus; species Cupriavidus sp. FW306-1B-F12B. Next base: position 65,232 of record NZ_JBYSXC010000013.1, on the reverse strand, counting down.
CGATCGCCAGGAAGACGATCATCACCAGCAGCAGGATCAGTGCAACCACGACTGTGCTCATCAGACCGTCTCCCCGAAATCGCCGGCGGCGAGCTTTTCTTCATGGGCCACCTGGTAGCGCGGCTTGTGCCCGCGCACCACGCGCAGCCATTCATCGGCGACCGCCAGCAGGAAGCCGACGCAGCCAAGCACCGCGAAGCTCTGCGGAATCCACAGCGGGATCACGATCTGGCCCTGCGAGACATCGCCGATTTCCCAGCTCTGCCACGCAAAGGTGCCCAGTGCCCAGGCCGCGTAGGCGGCAAACGCCAGGCAGATGGTCAGCGAGACCAGCTCCAGCACCCGGCGCCGGCGCGGGCCCACGGCCCCCAGCAGCATCTCGACGCGCACGATGCCGCCATGCTGGAAGGTCTGGCCAAGGATCAGGAAGGCGGACGCCGCGCACAGCCAGGCGACGATGTCATCGCCACCCTTGAAGATCACCGAGGTCTCCCGCGACAGCGACATCAGGATCATGATCACGCAGACGGCGAGGATGCACAGCGCGCCGAGCACGGCAAAGAGGTCAAGCAGGCGGTCGAGCCAGCGCTTGGAGGAGGGGGCAGTTGGCATGATGGACGGCGTCAGGGAGGGAGGGGCTCCCCGCCATGCCAGCCTGCGCGGCAAGGGCGGGGAGTTCATGGAGGCGGGCAGGTCGCCTACTTGCGGTAGGCGTCCAGGATGGCCTTGCCGTCCTCGCCCGCGCCCTTGGCCCAGTCATCCACCATGGTCTGGCCCACCTTCTGCATGTCGGCCTTGAGCTGCGGCGACGGCGGCTGCACCGTCATGCCGTTGCGCGACAGGGTCGCCAGGTACTCCTTGGTCTTTTGCTCCGACACCTGCCAGCCGCGCTTCTCGGCGTCGGCGACGGCCTTGAGCAGCGCCTCCTGGGTCGGCTTGTCCAGTGCCGCGAACGCCTTCTTGCTGACCACCAGCATGTTCTTGGGCAGCCAGGCGTCCACGGTGTAGAAGTACTTCACGCTCTCCCACACCTTGGTGTCGACGCCGGTGGCGCCCGACGACATGAAGGAGTTGACCGTGCCAGTGGCCAGCGCCTGCGCCAGGTCGGCAGCCTGGATGGTCACCGGCTGGGCGCTGACCAGCTCGGCGATGCGCGAGGTGGCCGGGTTGTACGCGCGCCATTTCAGGCCTTTCATGTCCGCGGCCGAATTGATTGGCTTGTTGGCATAGATGCCCTGCGGCGGCCAGGCCACCGCGTACAGCAGCTTCATGCCCTGCTTGTCGAGCACCTTCTCGGTGACCGGGCGCGAGGCCTGCCACAGCTTGTAGGCATCGGCATAGCTGGTGGCCAGGAACGGCACCGCATCGACGCCGAACACCGGATTCTCGTTGGCCAGCAAGGACATCAGGATCTCGCCCATCTGCACCTGGCCGGTCTGCACGCCGCGCTTGATCTCGTTGGCCTTGAGCAGCGAGCCATTGGGGTGCAGCACGATCTTGAGCTTGCCGCCGGTGGCCTTGTCCACGTCGTTGGCCATCTGCTGCAGGTTCTCGGTGTGCAGGTTGCTGGCCGGATAGCCGGTCGGCAGGTCCCACTTGGTATCCGCCTGTGCCGCCACGGCGGCCAGCATCAGGCCGGCCGCAACGATTGCCTTGACTCGCATCTCGATCTCTCCTGGTGTGCGCGCGGGGGCGCGGTGGTACTGCTGGTTGCGTACTACCTGGTGCCGGTCGCGCCCGCATTGGCGGGCACGCCGGCGCAAGATCAACGGCGCGGCGGCAGGGCTCAGTCGTCGCGCTGTGAAGGTTGCACGATGCGTTCCAACGCAAGGGCCGTGCCCAGCAGGTCGGCATCGCGCATCGGGCCGTGCGACAGCATCAGGCCCACGGGCAGCTCGTCCGGCGCGTGGCAGGGCATCGAGATCGAGCAGCCGTCGAGGAAATTGAAGGCCGAGGTATTGCGCAGCAGCAGGGCATTGACGCGGAAGAACTGCGCATCATCGGTGCGCAGCGGCGCAATCTCGGGCGCGACCATCGGCACGGTCGGGCAGACCACGGCGTCGAAGCGGGCCAGGCGCGCTTCCATGCGGGTGATCCAGTCCAGCCGGGCGCGGCCCAGGTCGATATAGTCGGCGGCGCTGACATTGGCGCCGCGGTCGATGCGCGAGGCCACGCGTGGGTCGTACAGGTCGCGCCGGGCGGCCAGCAGGTGGCGGTGGATGGCAAAGGCTTCAGCCGAGCTGAAGCCGCCCTGGGCGTTCAGGCCCGCCAGTTCGCCGAGCTCGGGCAGGTCGACATGCTCCAGCTGCACGCCGGCGGCCGACAGCCGGCCCAGCGCGCGGTCAAAGGCGCGCGCCACCACCGGGTCGAGGTCGTCCAGCAGGACCTGGCGCGGGATCGCCAGCCGCGTCGCGGCGGGGTTGGTGACGCGCGGGATCACTGCGCTGTCCGCGATCACGCTGTCCACGGCAATGCAGTCGCTGACCGTGCGCGCCATCGCGCAGGCGGTGTCGAGCGTGTAGGACAGCGGAAAGGCCCCCGTCAGCGGCACGCGCCGCGCGGTGGGCTTGAAGCCGGTGATGCCGCACAGCGCGGCGGGGATGCGGATGGAGCCGCCGGTGTCGCTGCCAAGCGCCGCGACCGCCAGCCCCAGCGCCACCGAAACGGCCGCACCCGACGACGAGCCGCCCGGGATGCGCGCCACGCCATCGGTGCCGGCCGGGTTGGCCGGCGTGCCGTAGTGGGGATTGATGCCCACGCCCGAGAACGCGAACTCCGTCATGTTGGTGCGCCCGACCAGGGCTGCGCCTGCAGCGCGCAGGCGGGCGACCACGGTGGCGTCCGCCGTGGCCGGCGCGGCATCCTTGCGCACCAGCGAGGCTGCGCTGGTGACTTCGCCGGCCACGTCGTAAAGGTCCTTGACCGAAACCGGCAGCCCCGCCAGCGGATGCAGCGCCTTGCCGGCGCGGCCGGCGGCATCGGCTGCGCGCGCGACCTGGGCCGCGGCCTCGAAGGTGCGGTGCAGGAACACGGCCTCGGCAGCCGGCGCGGCCGCAAGCGCGGCCGCCTGCTCGATGATCTGCGCACGGCTGGTGGCGCCGTCGCGCAGGCGGGTGTTCAGGGTGTCGAGGTCGGGAAGCATGGATGGCATGGGTCTGCAAACGGGGTGCGAGGGCGGGGCGGGCACCGCCATGGTGGCGGCCGCCTGCCGGCACGGGGAAGGGCGCGGTGCACATGCGCAGGGCCAGTCGTGGCCGGCGTCCTCCCTCATGCTTTACCTGTATTTATTAGGTGTTCATGCTCATAATTCGCCAATAAACTGTCAAGCTAAAATTGCCGGGGCGCGCTCCGGGCTTATACCTAGCACGCCAGCGCCGTCCCATCGAAAGGAGTCTCCCGCATGCCACGCAAGCCAGCCGAGAGCGGGCATACCGCCGCCGCCGTGGCCGATGCCCCTGCCGTTGCCGATAAGGCAAGGCCGGCCACCGCGCTGTCGCGCGCGGCCGGGGCCAATATCGTGTCGTCCTCGCACCTGGTGTCGGTGCGCAGCCCCGAGTTGTCCGAGTTCGAGTTCGGGCTGAATACCGCTTACAACGCCTACAGCCGCTGGGTGGTGCGCTGCATGGGGGCGGCGGGGGTGCGCGACCTGACCTTCCTGGACGTGCTGGTGCTGCATCACGTGAACCATCGCGGCCGGCCCAAGCGGCTGGCCGATATCTGCTTCGTGCTGAACGTGGAAGACACCCACCTGGTGACCTACGCATTGAAGAAGCTGCAGGGGCTGGGGCTGGTGAGCGGGGAGCGGGTCGGCAAGGAGGCCACTTATTCGACCACCCCGGCCGGTGCCGAGGCCTGCGCACGCTATCGCGAGATCCGCGAACAATGCCTGACCAGCAACTTCACCGAAGGCAGCGAAGAGAATGCCGAGATCGGGGAGCTCGCCCGGCTGATGCGGGTGCTGACCGGCCTGTACGAGCAGGCCGCGCGCTCGGCGACGTCACTCTGAGCCGTCCATTCGGTAAAAGTGACGCATAAGCATTATCATGATAGGGAGTAACACGGCGCCGTCGTGATGTCGCAGTGCAAAATCCGGGTGCCGGCAAGGTACAATAGCGGTTTCCCGCCAGTCGGCACCCCATGCAGCGGTGCCGGCTAAGCAGCAGCCCCTACCTCACCGCCTCCCGACCGCTACGATCATGGCGCATTTCTCGTGCTTCCCCGGCGCTTTGGCGCTTTCCGCCTTCCGTCAGCAACGCCTGCTCACCGCCCTGCGGCAGATCGACGCCGATATTGAATCGGTGCATGGCCAGTTCCTGCACTTTGTCGACGCACAGACGCCGCTGTCGGCCGAAGAGCAGTCCCGCGTGGCGGCGCTGCTGACCTACGGCGCACCGTTCGCCGATCAGCCCGACGGCGACCGCTTCGTGGTGATCCCGCGCTTCGGCACGATCTCGCCGTGGGCCAGCAAGGCCACCGACATCGCCCATAACTGCGGCCTCACGCATATCCACCGCATCGAGCGTGGCATCGAGATCACCGTGATCTGCAAGAAGGGCCTGCTGCGCGGGCGCAAGTCGCTGGACGCGGACACCCGCGCCGCCGTGGCCGCGCACCTGTTCGACCGCATGACCGAGACCGTGGTCGCCACGCGTGACGAGGCGGCCGGCCTGTTCCAGGAACTGCCGGCCAAGCCGCTGCGCTTTATCGACATCGCCGCCGGCCGCAGCGCGCTGGCCGCGGCCAACGTCGAGATGGGCCTGGCGCTGTCCGAGGACGAGATCGACTACCTGGTCGATGCCTACGGCAAGCTGGGGCGCAACCCGACCGACGTCGAGCTGATGATGTTCGCGCAGGCCAATAGCGAGCACTGCCGCCACAAGATCTTCAACGCCACCTGGACCATCGACGGCGTGCAGCAGGACAAGTCGCTGTTCGCGATGATCCGCAATACGCACCAGCTCAATCCGCAAGGCTCGATCGTGGCCTACTCGGACAACTCGGCGGTGATGGAAGGCGATGTGGCCGAGCGCTGGTTCCCGCGCGGCAACGACCACAAGTACGACCGCCACGAGGCGCTGACGCACACGCTGATGAAGGTGGAGACGCACAACCACCCGACCGCGATCTCGCCGTTCCCGGGCGCTTCCACCGGCGCCGGCGGTGAAATCCGCGACGAAGGCGCGACCGGGCGCGGCGCCAAGCCCAAGGCCGGCCTGACCGGCTTCACGGTGTCCAACCTGATGCTGCCCGACGCCGTCGAATCGTGGGAAAACGACCGCGACGCCGCCCAGCCGGTGGCGCACCGCAACCCCGACGACAAGCCCGGCGTGACCGGCAAGCCCGACCGCATCGCCTCGCCGCTGCAGATCATGATCGACGGCCCGCTGGGTGGCGCCGCGTTCAACAACGAATTCGGCCGCGCCAACCTGGGCGGCTACTTCCGCGTCTACGAGCAGAACGTGGGCGGCACCGTGCGCGGCTACCACAAGCCGATCATGATCGCGGGCGGCATCGGCAATATCGACGCCTCGCACACGCACAAGAACCCGCTGCCGGCCGGCACGCTGCTGATCCAGCTGGGCGGCCCGGGCATGCGCATCGGCATGGGTGGCGGCGCCGCCAGCTCGATGGCGACCGGCACCAATACCGCCGACCTGGACTTCGATTCGGTCCAGCGCGGCAACCCCGAAATGGAGCGCCGCGCGCAGGAAGTGATCAACGCCTGCTGGCAGCTCGGCGATGCCAACCCGATCCTGTCGATCCACGACGTCGGCGCGGGCGGCATCTCCAACGCCTTCCCTGAGCTGGTGGACGGCGCCGACCGCGGCGCGCGCTTCGACCTGCGCCAGGTGCACCTGGAAGAGTCCGGCCTGTCGCCGGCGGAAATCTGGTGCAACGAGTCGCAGGAGCGCTATGTGCTGGCGATCGCGCCGGACAGCTTCCCGCAGTTCCAGGCCATGTGCGAGCGCGAGCGTTCGCCGTTCGCCGTGGTCGGCATCGCCACGGAAGAAAAACAACTGCAGTTGGTCGACGCCGAAGTCGACGCCGCGCTCAAGGAACACTTCGCGGTCAATATGCCGATGGACGTGCTGCTTGGCAAGCCGCCGCGCATGCACCGCGACGTCAAGCGCGTCGAGCAGGCGCTGCCGGCCGTCGACGTGACCGGCATCAGCCTGGAGCAGGCCGTGCGCGACGTGCTGCGCCATCCGACCGTGGCCAACAAGTCGTTCCTGATCAGCATCGGCGACCGTACCGTGGGCGGCATGAACGCGCGCGACCAGATGGTCGGGCCGTGGCAGGTGCCGGTGGCCGACGTGGCCGTGACCACGCTCGACTACAAGGGCAATGCCGGTGAAGCGATGACCATGGGCGAGCGCACCCCGCTGGCCGTGATCGACGCGCCGGCTTCGGGCCGCATGGCGATCGGCGAGGCGCTGACCAACCTGGCCGCCGCGCCGGTCAAGGACCTGGGCAAGGTCAAGCTGTCGGCCAACTGGATGGCGGCCTGCGGCGTGGAAGGCGAGGACGCAAAGCTCTATGACACCGTGCATGCGGTCGGCATGGAACTGTGCCCGGCACTGGGCATCAGCATCCCCGTCGGCAAGGATTCGCTGTCGATGCGCACCAAGTGGCAGGATGAAGGCGTCAACAAGGAAGTGGTGGCGCCCGTGTCCCTGATCATCTCGGCCTTCGCCGCGGTGGACGACGTCAACCGCACGCTGACGCCGCAACTGCGCACCGACGCCGGCGACACCGTGCTGATCGCCGTCGACCTGAGCCGCGGCAAGAATCGCATGGCCGGCAGCATCCTGGCGCAGGTCATGCAGCAGGTCGGTGACAGTGCCCCGGACGTGGACAATGCCGAGGACCTGAAGAACTTCTTCAACGTGATCCAGCGCCTGAACCGCGAAGGCAAGCTGCTGGCCTACCACGATCGTTCCGACGGCGGCTTTATGGCCACGCTGGCCGAAATGGCCTTTGCCGGCCATTGCGGTGTTTCGCTCAACGTCGACATGCTGGCGCTGGATCCGCAGCAGGAACAGGACTACGGCGACGCCAAGAACTGGGCCCAGCAGATCGCCGAGCGCCGCAACGACCAGACCCTGCGCGCGCTGTTCTCGGAAGAGCTGGGTGCCGTGGTGCAAGTGCGCATGCAGGACCGCGACGCGGTGTTCGCGGTGCTGCGCGAGGCGGGCCTGTCGGCGTGCAGCCACGTGGTCGGCAAGCCCAACACCACCGACCAGGTCGAGATCTACCGGGATGCCAAGAAAGTGTTCGGCGCCTCGCGTACGGACCTGCAGCGCAACTGGAGCGAAGTCAGCTGGCGCATCGCGCGACTGCGCGACAACCCGGCCTGCGCGGACAGCGAGTACGATCGCCTGCTGGATGCTGCCGACCCTGGCATCAGCCCGGTGCTGACGTTCGATCCGGCGGAGGACATCGCCGCGCCGTTTGTCGCCACTGGCGCGCGTCCGCGCGTGGCGATCCTGCGCGAGCAGGGCGTCAATTCGCAGATCGAAATGGCGTACAGCATGGACCGCGCCGGCTTCGATGCGCACGACGTGCACATGAGCGACCTGATCGCCGGCCGCGCCAATCTGGCCGACTTCTCCGGCTTTGTCGCATGCGGCGGCTTCAGCTACGGCGACGTGCTGGGCGCGGGCGAGGGCTGGGCCAAGACCATCCTGTTCAACGGGCAGATGGCCGAGCAGTTCGCGGCCTTCTTCAACCGCCAGGACACTTTCGCGCTGGGCGTGTGCAATGGCTGCCAGATGATGAGCAACCTGGCCCCGATCATCCCGGGCGCAGGTGCATGGCCCCAGTTCACGCGCAACCAGTCGGAGCAGTATGAAGCGCGCTACGTGACCGTGGAAGTGCAGTCCTCGCCGTCGATCTTCTTCGCCGGCATGGAAGGCAGCCGCATCCCGATCGTTGTCGCCCACGGCGAAGGGTTTGCCGACTTCTCGCAGCAGGGCAATATCGACCAGGCCCACGTGGCGCTGCGCTTTGTCGACAACTACGGCGCGGTCACGCAGGCCTATCCGCTCAACCCGAATGGCTCGCCCGATGGCATCACCTCGGTGACCACCGTCGATGGCCGTTTCACCGTGCTGATGCCGCACCCGGAGCGTGTATTCCGCGCCGCGACGATGAGCTGGGCGCCGGACGCGTGGAAACAGGTTGCCGATGGTGGCAGCCCGTGGATGCGGATGTTCCGGAATGCGCGGAAGTGGGTGGGGTAAGCATCAGCTGCAGGTTTGCGTCGCCCGCTGTTTTCTCCCTCTCCCGCGTGCGGGAGAGGGAGTACCCAGTTGGTCATCCTTTGTCAGGAACGCACCCAGAGCCACCGGCAGCGCCGGTGGCTTTTTAGTTTTTCGGCGATGCAAGCGGCCAAAGCCCAAATGGCGACGGCCATACCCGACCTGGGCCAGCGCGGAAACGGGCAGCAAGATGCTGGACGCGCTGGTCGGACTGGTGACAGTATCAGGCAGCTCGACGAAACCGGGTGGCGCTACGACCTGCGCCAGTGAAGGCTGGTTCAGCCGGCAAGCGGAGGGAGCAGGCGTGAACTCCACGACGCATACGCATAAGTCAGCATCCGCCCGGCTTCAAAACCAGGGGGCGGCCTGATCTCGCCGCGAGCCTCCTTGTACGCCACCACGGCGTGCAGGATCTTCTCGGGCGCGTAACGGTCACGCAACGGGAGATAGGGGTGGAGCTGGCGCCAGCCGGGGGCGGCGCCATCCAGGGTCGCCCAGGCCAGTGCGCAATAGCACATGCCCCGGGATGAGAGATGCCAGAGTTGCCAGTAGCGGCCAGTCGACTCCACGCGCTGCATCCTTGAATCTTGCAGGACCGGCGGGGGGCGACCGGACCGTGCCTTACTGGATCTTGGCCTTGTCCTTGAGTGACTTCATCATGGCCTGGAACTGCTCGCGCTGCCAGTTCTGGTCCCCCATCAGCATCTGCGTGAGCTGCGGCTTGACCTCTTCGAACGACGGGATCTTGGCGTCGCGCACGTCGACCAGTTCGATGATATGCCAGCCGAACTGGGTCTTGACCGGGGTATCGGTCAGCTGGCCCTTTTTCAGGCCGGTCATGGCAGCCGAGAACTCAGGCACGTAGCTGCTGCTGTTGGCCCAGTCCAGGTCGCCGCCGTTGGCTGCCGAGCCCGGGTCCTTGGACGAGGCCTTGGCCATGTCCTCGAACTTGGCGCCGCCCTTGATCTTGGCGATGATCGCCTTGGCGTCGGCTTCCTTTTCCACCAGGATGTGGCGGGCGTGGTATTCCTTGCCGTTGCCGAACTGCGACTTGATCTTGTCGTACTGCTTGCGCAACTCGGCGTCGCTGGCGCCGTGGGTCTTCACGTAGTCTTCGAACACGGCGCCGGCCAGCACGTTCAGGCGGGCCTGTTCCAGTTGTTCCTGCACGTCGTCGCGCTGGGTCAGGCCGCGCTTGTTGGCTTCCTGCACGAGCAGTTCGCGGTCGATCAGCATGTTGCGCGCGCGCGAGCGCAGCTCCGGGTTGTCGGGCTGGCCGGTGCCGGCGATCAACTTGTCCAGCTTTGCCGACGAAATGGCCTTGCCATTCACGACGGCGGCATTCTGGGCGATGGCCGGCAGGCTGCCGGCAGCAAGCACAGCCGCCAGGCTGAACGAGAGGACGGTGGTCTTCATGGAATCAGGTCTGAGAGTTGCTGGAAGAATCGCGTGATGATGCGCGGGATTGGTACTCTTGGTCGGTGAACGCAGTCACGGCAAGTGCGTGGATCTGCGCGGGGAACAGACCGCGCAGCGCATCATACACCATGCGGTGTCGCGCAACCCGGCTGTGACCCGTAAAGCGCTCGCTGACGATTGTCACGTCGTAATGTCCGCCGCCGGATGCGGCGCCGGCATGTCCGGCGTGCAGCGCGCTGTCGTCGCGCACGGCCAGGTGGCTGGGAGCGAGCGCTTCGCGCAGCATCGCCTCGATAGTGGCGGGATCGGCTGCCATCAATGGTTTCCTTCGGTTCGTGGGGTGCGGGGGCGGGGCCGTCAGTCCTGGCTGTTCTCGGGCATGTGGCGCGACAGCCAGACGCTCTGGGCGACGATGAACACCAGCATCAGCCCCATGCTGCCGAACAGCTTGAAGTTGACCCAGGCCTCGGTCGAGAACTGGTAGGCCACGTACAGGTTCAGCACGCCCATGGCGGCAAAGAAGCCGGCCCAGGCGGCGTTCAGGCGCGCCCACACCGGGTCGGGCAGGGTCACCTGTTTCTCCATCATGGCGCGGATCAGGTTCTTGCGCCAGCCGATCACCGAGCCCAGCAGCGCCACCGCGAACATCCAGTAGAGCACGGTCGGCTTCCACTTGATGAAGGTCTCGTTGTGCAGCACCAGCGTGGCACCGCCGAACACCGCGATGATCAGCAGGCTGACCCACTGCATCGGCTCGACCTTGCGGTGGCGGAACCAGACCCAGCCGATCTGCAGCACGGTGGCGCCAATGGCCACGGCGGTGGCGGTGTAGATGTCGGCCAGCTTGAAGGCGGCAAAAAACAGGATGACCGGGAACAGGTCGAACAGGAATTTCATGCGGTACCAGGTTGTGTCCGGCGTGCTTGCCGGAGCATTCAGCGCTGCGGGTCGCGCCGGGGTTTGTCGTCGCTGCCGGCAGCGTGGGCCTCATCCGCCGCACGCTGTGCCGGGTCGCGATCATCGAATTTTAGCGCAGCCGAGTTGATGCAATAGCGCAGGCCGGTCGGCGCGGGGCCATCCTCGAAGACATGGCCGAGATGGCTGCCGCATTCCTTGCAGCGAACCTCCACCCGCGTCATGCCGTGGCTGTGGTCGACGTGCTCGGCAATCACCTCACCGTTGATGGCGCGGAAATAGCTGGGCCAGCCGCAGCCGGCATCGAACTTGGTGGCGGATTCGAACAGCGGCGTGCCGCAGCCCACGCAGTGGTAGATGCCGTTGTCCCAGTGGTCCCAGTAGCGGCCGGTGAACGGGCGCTCGGTGGCGGCCTCGCGGGTCACGCGGTATTCGATGTCTGAGAGTTGTTCACGCCACTCGGCGTCGGTCTTGGTGGTGGTCATGGTCTTGTCCTCGCAGGGCTTCCTCGGCTGGGTTCCTCAGTTAAGGCATTGGTCGTGCAAACTGCGCGAACCTTACACCGGCTGGGGCCGGCGTGCAGGGCGCGGATGACATGGCGTCACGACGAGCAACTGACCTCCAGGCCGGAGGCCCAGTCCGGCGGCAGCGCCGCGTAGTGCTCTGCTTCCGGCTGCTCGTCGAAGGGGCGCGACAGCACTGCCAGCAGGCGGTCCACTTCGGTGAAGTCCTTCTCGCGTGCGCGCCGGATCGCGGTTTCGGCCAGGTGGTTGCGCAGCACGTACTTGGGGTTGACTGCCAGCATTTCCAGTTCGCGCGCGGCGTCGTGCGACTGCTCGGCGCGCAGGCGCGCGCGATAGTCGGCCACCCATGCGTCGAAGGCGGCGCGGTCCAGGAACAGGTCGCGCACCGGCGCGTCGCGCGAGGCATCGGCGGACGAAATGCCGCACAGCTTGCGCCAGAACAGCGTGTAGTCCACGCGCTGGCCGTGCAGCAGCTGGAACAGGCTGGTCAGCAGCGGCTCATCGCTCTTGTCATCGCCGCCGGCGGGCGGGCGCAGGCCCAGCTTGGCACGGTAGTGGCGGAAGAATGCCGCGGCATAGCGGTCGCGGAACGGGTCCAGCGCCGCGCGCGCGGCTTCCACGGCGGCGTCGCGCGCGCCTTCCTGGTCGGCATCCTCTGGCGGCAGCCACAGCGGCAGCAGCGCCTGCGCCAGGCAGTGCAGGTTCCAGAATGCCACCTGCGGCTGCTGGCTGTAGGCGTAGCGGCCCTGCGTGTCGGAGTGGTTGCAGATATGGTTGGCGTCGAACGCGTCCAGGAAGCCAAATGGACCGTAGTCGATGGTCAGGCCCAGGATCGACATATTGTCGGTGTTCATCACCCCGTGGCAGAAGCCCACTGCCTGCCAGTGCGCGATCAGGTCGGCGGTGCGCAGCGAGACCTCGCGCAGCAGCGCCTGGTAGGGCTGGGTGTCGTCGCGGCAGGCGGGCATGAAGTTGTCGATGACGAAATCCGCCAGCTTGCGCAGCGCGGCGACGTCGTCGTGCGCGGCGAAATGCTCGAAGTGCCCGAAGCGGATAAAGGTCGGCGACAGCCTGGTCACCACCGCGGAGGTTTCGATGGTCTCGCGCCGCACCGGCGCGTCCGAGCCCATGATAGACAGCGCACGCGTGGTCGGCACGCCCAGTGCGGCCATGGCTTCGGAGCAGAGGTACTCGCGGATCGATGAGCGCAGCACCGCCCGGCCATCGGCCATGCGCGAGTAGGGCGTCAGGCCCGCGCCCTTGAGCTGGATTTCCCACGGGCCGGTGGCGGTCTCGGCCTGCGCCAGGCGGATGGCGCGGCCGTCGCCGAGCTGGCCAGCCCAGACCCCGAACTGGTGCCCGGAATAGACCGTGGCGAGCGGGTCGGCCCAGTCCGGCACCTGGTTGCCGATAAAGGTCTCGATGAAGTCCTGCTGGCTGCCGATGCCGGCATCCCAGCCGAGCAGGGCCGCAGCGGCCGGCGCCACCCCCACCAGGTAGGGTGCTGGCAGCGGCGTCGGGCGCAGCCGCGTGAAGAACTGCGCGCCGAGTTCGGCGAAGCCGGGCGCGGTGCGCCAGGGCGCGGACAGCGTTGCCGGCGTGGCTGCGTCGGAGGGCTGCGGAGCTTGTGACTGGGGCGTGTCTGGCATCGCGTAGGGGCGCCTCGGGGCGCAAGGGGCGGTGCGAATTCCGTGCGCTCGTCGATGTGCGGCGAACCGCGTAAAAAGCGGTGCAGCGCGGCATGCCGGGGGCACGAAAATGCGGTGGTGGCTAGGGAAAACGACATGTTGAGGTGCAACATGCCACGCAGTATTGTACGTCCTCAACGGCACTCGACCGCTCGACCGAGTTAATGCCGCCATGCACCGCACGGTTATTTTCCTCCTTCAGTGCGCACATGAATCCGGTGCATGGGCTTTTCGCAGAATTGCGGCCCCGAATTCGATGGCAATACCGGCGGCAACCCCGACGGCAATACACAACGACAGTACAGCAGTGCACAACGAGATCGGCCGGACGCCGATTTGGTGCATGGAAACGACCGCCAAAAAATAGTACGGTTGTTCGTTTTCAGGCGAACTAGACAAGACTTTCAGGAGGCAGGTTCATGGCATTGATGGGTCAAATGATGAGCGCGCCGCTGCTCATTTCCTCCATCATCAAACACGCCGCGCGTTATTACGGCAGCACCGAGATCGTCTCGCGGCGCACGGAGGGCGACCTGCATCGCTACACGTACCGCGATTGCGAACTGCGCGCCCGCAAGCTGGCGCAGGCGCTCGGCGCACTGGGCGTGAAGCGGGGCGAGCGCGTCGGCACGCTGGCCTGGAACGGCTACCGCCACCTCGAGATCTACTACGGCGTGTCCGGCATGGGCGCCGTCTGCCATACCATCAACCCGCGCCTGTTCCCCGAGCAGATCGCCTATATCGTCAACCACGCGGAAGACGGCTATATCTTCTTCGACCTGACCTTCCTGCCGCTGGTGGAAGGCGTGGCGCCGCATTGCCCCAACGTCAAGGGCTGGGTGGCGATGACCGACCGCGCGCATATGCCGGCCGAATCGAAGGTGCCGCTGCTGTGCTACGAGGAACTGGTCGACACGCAGGACGGCAACTACGAATGGCCGCAGTTCGACGAGAACCTGGCGTCGAGCCTGTGCTACACCTCGGGCACCACCGGCAACCCCAAGGGCGCGCTGTACTCGCACCGCTCGACGGTGCTGCACTCGTACGCGTCGGCACTGCCCGACGCGCTGGGCTGCTCCGCCAGCGACGTGATCCTGCCCGTGGTGCCGATGTTCCACGTCAATGCCTGGGGCCTGCCGTACTCGGTGCCGCTGGTCGGCGCCAAGCTGGTGCTGCCCGGTGCCAAGCTGGACGGGGCCTCGATCTATGAACTGTTCGAGCAGGAGAAGGTGACCTTCTCCGCCGGCGTGCCGACGGTGTGGCTCGGCCTGCTCCAGCACGTGCAGTCGAACCAGCTCAAGTTCTCCAGCTTCCGCCGCACCGTGATCGGCGGCTCGGCCGCGCCGCCGGCGATGATCCGCGCACTCGAGGCGCTGGATGTGGAGGTGATCCACGCCTGGGGCATGACCGAGATGTCGCCCCTGGGCACGTCGTGCAAGCTGCTGGCCAGGCACCAGGACCTGTCCGACGCCGAGCGCCACAAGATCCAGGAAAAGCAGGGCCGCGTGATCTTCGGCGTCGACATGAAGATCGTCGATGGCGACGGCAACGAGCTGCCGTGGGACGGCAAGGCCTTCGGCGACCTGATGGTGCGCGGGCCGTGGATCATCGACCGCTACTTCCGCAACGATGACAACCCGCTGGCCGACGGCTGGTTCCCGACCGGCGACGTCGCCACCATCGACGCCGACGGCTTCATGCAGATCACCGACCGCAGCAAGGACGTGATCAAGTCCGGCGGCGAATGGATCTCGTCGATCGATATCGAGAACGTCGCCGCCGCGCACCCCGCGGTGCATATGGCGGCCTGCATCTCGGCCTACCACCCCAAGTGGGATGAACGCCCGCTGCTGGTGGTGGTGAAGAAGCCCGGCGCCGAAGTCACCCGCGAAGAACTGCTGCAGTTCTTCGAAGGCAAGGTCGCCAAGTGGTGGATCCCGGACGACGTGGCCTTTGTCACCGAGATCCCGCTGACCGCCACCGGCAAGATGCAGAAGCTCAAGCTGCGCGAGCAGTTCAAGGACTACAAGCTGCCGACCGCCTGACGCCGGCACGCGCTTTCCGGTGCGCCATGCCTGCTTGCGGCATGGCGTGTTCGGGGCCGGCTGCACGGCGTGGCATGGAGGACGCCGCGCAGCCAGCCAAATTCGACGACAAGCCAACGACAAGAGTGAAGGAGACAGGTATGACCAAAATGCGTCCGCTGGTGGCCGGTGTGGCCGTGTTTGCCGCACTGGGTTCTGCGCTGGTTTCAGGTACCGCACTCGCGGATACGGTGAAGATCGCCTTCATTGACCCGCTCTCGGGGCTGATGGCTCCCGTTGGGCAGAACCAGCTCAAGAGCTGGCAGTATGTCGCCGACATCGCCAACCAGAAGAACTGGGCCGGCGCGCACAAGTTCGAGGTGGTGGGTTTCGACAACAAGCTGTCGCCGCAGGAAAGCCTGACCATCCTCAAGCAGGCGGTCGACCAGGGCATCCGCTATATCGTGCAGGGCAACGGCTCGTCGGTCGGGCTGGCGCTGCAGGACGCGGTGGCCAAGCACAACGAGCGCAACCCGGGCAAGGAAATCGTCTACCTGAACTACGCCGCGGTGGACCCGGACATGACCAATGCCAAATGCAACTACTGGCATTTCCGTCTCGACGCCAACTCGGACATGAAGATGGAGGCGCTGACCACCTTCCTGGCCAAGGATCCGAACGTCAAGAAGGTCTACCTGATCAACCAGAACTACTCGTTCGGCCACCAGGTGGCGCGCGCCGCCAAGGACTACCTCAAGCGCAAGCGCCCGGACATCCAGATCGTCGGTGAAGACCTGCACCCGCTGGCGCAGGTCAAGGACTTTGCCCCGTACGCGGCCAAGATCAAGGCCTCTGGCGCCGATACCGTGATCACCGGCAACTGGGGCAGCGACCTGGCGCTGCTGATCAAGGCGGGCAAGGATGCCGGCCTGACCGCCAACTACTACACCTACTACGCCGGCACCACCGGCGTGCCCACGGCGATGGGCGCCACCGGCGCCGAGCACGTCAAGTATGTCGGCTACTACAACCCCAACAACAAGGGGTTCAAGGGGGCTGATGTCATCGAGGGCTTCAAGAAGAAGTACAACGACGACTTCTACGTGATGGCCTCCTACACCGGCATTGCCATGCTGGCCAAGGCCTTCAAGGACACCGGCTCGACCGATCCGACCAAGGTTGCCAAGGCGCTCGAGGGCATCAAGGTCGACAGCATGAACGGCACGGTCGAGATGCGCAACTCGGACCACCAGGCGCAGCAGTCGCTGGTGGTCGCCACCTGGACCAAGGTGGACGGCAAGGAAATCAAGTACGACCAGGAAAACACCGGCTACGGCTGGAAGACCAACGCGCTGATGGACCAGTACGTGTCGGCGCAGCCGACCTCCTGCCAGATGAAGCGGCCGGGCTGATCCTGTCCGTGACGGGCCGGCCACGCTGACAAAGTGGCCGCCCGATCCTGCATACTTTCAGTCTTTTTCGGTCGATACCGGGGAGCGTCCGGGGCGGGCATCCGCCCCCGGAGGGCGACGCTCACCCTCAATCCAACCGGACGGACGCCGGCATGCCCACGCATGGCGGCGCCAGCTTGAAGGACACGCTGTGGAATTCTTCGTCATCTCACTGCTGAACGGCATCAGCTACGGGCTGCTGCTGTTCATGCTGTCATCGGGCCTTACGCTGATCTTCAGCATGATGGGCGTGCTCAACTTTGCCCATGCCAGCTTCTACATGCTGGGCGCCTACTTTGCCTACACCATCGCCAGCAAGGTCGGGTTCTGGCCGGCGCTGATCTTCGCGCCGCTGCTGGTGGCCGGCGCGGGCGCGCTGGTGGAGCGCTTCGGCCTGCGCACGGTGCACAAGTACGGCCACGTGGCCGAACTGCTGTTCACCTTCGGCCTGGCCTACCTGATGGAAGAGGGCGTCAAGCTGGTGTGGGGCCTGGCGGCGGTGCCGTACCGGATTCCCGCGGAGCTGGACGGGCCGCTGTTCACGGTGTTCACCTCGTCCTTCCCCAAGTACCGCGCCTTCATGATGCTGGTGTCGCTGGGCATGCTGGTGGCGATCTACCTGGTGCTGACGCGTACCCGCATCGGGCTGGTGATCCAGGCCGCGCTGACGCACCCGGAAATGGTCGAGGCGCTGGGCCACAACGTGCCGCGCGTGTTCATGATGGTGTTTGGCGGCGGCGCCGCGCTGGCCGGGCTGGCGGGAGTGATCGGCGGCAATGCCTTCGTCACCGAGCCGTCGATGGCCGCGGCGGTCGGGTCGATCGTGTTCGTGGTGGCGGTGGTGGGCGGCATGGGATCGCTGGTGGGCGCCTTCATTGCGTCGATCCTGATCGGCGTGCTGCAGACCTTCGCGGTCACCATCGACGCCTCGCTGGCGGGCCTGATGACCAGCCTGGGGCTGGCCGTCAGCGAGGCCACGCCGTTCTATTCCTTGTGGAAGCTCACGGTGGCCCAGGTGGCGCCGGTGCTGCCGTACCTGCTGCTGGTGGTGATGCTGATCTTCCGCCCGCGTGGACTGATGGGAACCCGGGAGAGCTGACGCCATGGAGCAAGCGATGCAACAACCCCGCGAGCCGGTGGTGACCGGCCGCACCCTGCGCTACCGCCCGCTGAACCTGGCGCGCTGGATCATCTGGAGCCTGACCGTGCTGGTCATGCTGGTGCTGCCGCTGATCTTCACCGGGGGCTTCGCCATCACGCTGATGTCGCAGATGGGCATCATGATCATTTTTGCGCTGTCGTACAACATGCTGCTCGGGCAGACCGGCATGCTGTCGTTCGGCCACGCGGTCTACTCCGGCCTGGGCGCGTTTATCGCCGTGCATGTGCTGAACATGGTCGGGGCGGGCAAGGTCTGGCTGCCGGTGTCGATGCTGCCGCTGGTGGGCGGCGTGGCCGGCGCCTTCTTCGGCGTGATCTTCGGCTACGTCACCACCAAGAAGTCCGGCACCACCTTTGCCATGATTACCATGGGCATCGGCGAGATGGTGTTCGCCAGCTCGCTGATGTTCCCGGAGTTCTTCGGCGGCGAGGGCGGCATCTCCACCAACCGCGTGGTCGGCGACCCGTTCCTGGGCATCACCTTCGGGCCCGGGCGCCAGGTCTACTACCTGATCGCGGCGTGGTGCCTGCTGTCGATGGTGGCGATGTACGCCTGGACGCAGACGCCGCTGGGCCGCATCGCCAACGCCGTGCGCGACAACCCCGAGCGGGTCGAGTTCATCGGCTACAACACCCAGCGCGTGCGCTACCTGGTGCTGATCCTGTCGGCATTCTTCGCCGGTATCGCCGGGGCGCTGGGCGCCATCAACTTCGAGATCGTCTCGGCCGAGAACGTCAGCGCGGTGCGCTCCGGCGGCGTGCTGCTGGCGGTGTTCATCGGCGGCGCGGGCGTGTTCTTCGGGCCCATCATCGGCGCGGTGGTGTTCGTGCTGTTCGCGGTGGCGCTGTCGGACCTGACCAAGGCCTGGCTGCTGTACCTGGGCCTGTTCTTCGTGCTGATGGTGATGTTCGTGCCGGGCGGGCTGGCCAGCCTGCTGCTGATGCAGGTGCCGCTGCTGGGCAAGGGCAAGCTGGGCCGCATGCTGCCGTCCTATGCGCGTGCCGGCGGCGCCGGGGTGGTGCTGCTGCTGGCCATGATCCTGACGGTCGAGCTGGTCTACAAGGTCCAGGTCGACAGCGCCAACGGCACCACGATGTCGCTGTTCGGCGTCGGCTTCGATGCCGCGAGCTGGGCGCCATGGCTGGTGGCGGCCGCGCTGTGGGCGGCTGGCCTGTTCGCGTGGCGCCTGGCGGCGGCGCGGGTGCGCAGCGCGTGGGACAAGGTACAGATGGAAATCGCAGGAGGCAGGGCATGACAGCGGCACTGGAACTGACCGATGTACGCAAGAAGTTCGGCCAGACGGAGATCATCCGCGGCGTGAACCTGAGCATCCCGAAGGGTGAGCGCCATGCGCTGATCGGGCCGAACGGGGCGGGCAAGTCGACCACCTTCAACCTGATCTCGGGGCGCTTTGCGCCGACCAGCGGCACGGTGCGCCTGAACGGCGCGGAGATCGGCGGGCTGCAGCCCTTCGTGATCAACCGCATGGGGCTGTCGCGCAGCTTCCAGATCACCAACATCTTCCATCGGCTGTCGGTGTTCGAGAACCTGCGCTGCGCGGTGCTGTGGTCGCTCGGCTACAAGTATTCGTTCTGGCACCGGCTCAAGGGCCTGCGCGACACGCGCGAGCGCGCGGAGGAGGTGCTGGAGCTGATTGGCATGCAGCACCGCCGCGACAGCCAGGCGGGCCTGCTGACCTATGCCGAGCAGCGCGCGCTGGAGATCGGCATCACCATCGCCGGCGGCGCCGAGGTGATCTTGCTGGACGAGCCCACCGCGGGCATGAGCCGCTCCGAATCCGATCACGCGGTGGAGCTGATCCGCAAGGTCACCGTCGGCAAGACGCTGGTGATGGTGGAGCACGACATGAGCGTGGTGTTCGGCCTGGCCGACCGCATCTCTGTGCTGGTCTACGGCGAAGTGATTGCCACGGATACCCCGCAAGCCATCCGCAACAACCGCAAGGTCAAGGAAGCCTACCTGGGCACAACCCTCGACGAGGAAGCCACCGAAGGAGCGCACTGATGGGCAAGCGCATGCTGAACGTCCAGGGCCTGCACGCCTACTACGGCAAGAGCCACATCCTCCACGGCGTGGACGCGCATATCGGCGAAGGCGAGATCGTCGCGCTGCTGGGCCGCAACGGGGTGGGGCGCTCGACCATGGCCAAGGCCATCCTCGGCATGGTCAAGGCCGAGGGCTCGGTGCGGTTTCGCGACGAAGAGATCCTGGGGCGGCGCACCTTCGAGATCGCGCACCTCGGGATTGGCTATGTGCCGGAGAACCGGGACATCTTTCCGACGCTGACGGTGCGGCAGAACCTGCTGCTGGGGGAGAAGCGCAACCCGAGGCAGGCCAGGCCGCGATGGACCGTCGAGGACATGTTCAACATGTTCCCGCGGCTGAAGGAGCGCGAGAACACCTCGGCCGGCGTGCTCTCCGGCGGCGAGCAGCAGATGCTGACGTTGTGCCGCACGCTGATGGGCGACCCCGACCTGGTGCTGATCGACGAACCCACCGAAGGCCTGGCGCCGATGATCGTGGCCTTGGTCGGGGACTACCTGAAGACGCTGAAGGAGCGGGGTATTTCCGTGCTGCTGATCGAGCAGAAGCTGGCGATTGCGCTGGATATTTCCCAGCGCGTCTACGTGATGGGGCACGGGCATATCGTGTTCGAAGGCACGCCCGCGGAGCTGAAGGCCAACTCGCAGGTGAGAAAGGAGTGGCTGGAGGTTTGATCCGGCGCTCGCCGTGGATATGCGCCGGGTCTGCCTCGACCCGGCGCCAAGGCCCCGCCGCACCCTGCGGCACAGCTTCAGCCGGGCTGAAACATCAGAAAAATCAATGGTTTGTCAGCCCCTGGCAGTGACGGGAAATCCCCGCCGCGCGGGCACTCCTACAGGCGCCAGGCGCGCCCGCTGCTGCTAAGTAGACTAGTCAACAAGCTGCCGCGTATTACCGAAAAATGACTATATTGTCACGAAAAAAGTGGCATATGCAGCCATTTCTGCCATTTCCGACCGTATATTCGATATTTTAGTGATTGAATAGGAATGATTCTTGTTTGTGTTTTGATTTCGGCCATCTTATAATCGCCCGCCGTTATGGATGACATGAATCAAAGCTTTCACGCTGCCTGAGCCCTGTCTTCATGACCACGCACAGATCGAGTCAAGAAAACTACAAAGCAACAAAGGGAAGGTAGATCGTGAAACAACAACAGGACACGTTCCGGCTGAATCCGCTTGCCGGGGCGCTGGCCGGCGCCGTGGCAGTGTTTGCCATGCAGGGCGCTGCGGCACAGGAGAGCCAGCCTGCCGCCGCGGCCAGTGCCGACACCAAGCCCGTGACGCTGCAAAGCGTGACGGTGACAGGAGCGAAGGATGATGGTTACAAGGTGGACGAGGCCCAGTCGGCCAAGTTCACCGCGCCGTTGCTGGATACCCCCAAGTCCGTCACGGTGGTGCCGGCACAGGTGGTGCAGCAGACCGGTTCCAACTCGCTGCAGGACGCGCTGCGCACCACGCCGGGCATCACCTTCGGCGCCGGCGAAGGCGGCAACCCGATCGGCGACCGTCCGTTCATCCGCGGCTTCGACTCGATGTCGAGCATCTATGTCGACGGCGTGCGCGACACCGCTTCGCAGACCCGCGACACCTTCAATATCGAAAGCATCGAAGTCATCAAGGGCCCGAGCTCGGCCTTTGGCGGCAAGGGCTCGGCCGGCGGCATGATCAACATCGTGTCGAAGCTGCCGACCAGCGAGAACTTCGTGCAGGGCTCGGTGGGCGTGGGCACGGACTCGTATTTCCGCGCCACGGCAGACGGCAACTACGTGCTCAACGACAATACTGCCGTGCGCCTGAATGCGCTGGGGTATACCGCCAACGTGCCCGGCCGCGACGAGGTCGACCAGAACTCCTGGGGCTTCGCGCCGTCCGTGACCTTTGGCCTGAACTCACCCACGCAGGTCACGCTGTCGTACTACCACCTGCAGGGCAACGGCATGCCGGACTACAGCATTCCGTATTCCCGCCCCGCCAGCCAGTCGAGCAAGGCCAACCCGTCGCAGCCGGCCAGTGTCGACCGCAACAATTTCTACGGCCTGACCAATCGCGATTTCCAGAAGACGCAGTCCGATATCGCCACGGCCACGGTCAAGCATGACTTCCGCAACGGCCTGGTGTTCAGCAACACCACTCGCTGGGGCCGCGCGACCAACGACTACATCGTCACCAACCCTGACGACAGCAAGGGCAACGTGCCGCGCGGCTTTGTCTGGCGCAACACCAAGAGCCGCGATTCGGCGACCGAGACGCTGACCAACCAGACCGACCTGAGCGCCAAGTTCGACACCGGCAGCCTCAAGCACACCGTGCTGTTCGGCTTTGAGTTCAGCCGCGACGATACCGATAACACCCCGTACAACGTGGTCTCGGCCAACCGGGCGGCGGCAGCGGGCATCTGCAACGCGTCGCTGGTGGCCAGCTTCGACTGCGCGCCGCTGGCCAACCCGAACCCGAACGACCCGTGGCGCGGCAGCATCAGCAAGATGCCGGTCACTACCACCACGACCACCAACACGCAGTCGGTCTACCTGTTCGACACGGTGGAGATCACCAAGCAGTGGCTGGTCAACGGCGGCATCCGCTACGACAACTACGACACGCACGCTTTCGCCAACGCGTACACCAACCCGAACACCGGCGCGGCCGTGGCGCAGCTGGATGTCCGCAACAAGTCGCACTTCTTCAACTACCAGGCTGGCGTGGTGTACAAGCCGGTGGAGAACGCCAGCATCTACGTGTCGTACGGCACCTCGTCGACGCCGCCGGGTTCGACCAACGGCGACGGCGCCGACAATATCACCGCGGCGCAGCGCAACCTGGAGCCGGAGACCTCGCGTTCGGTGGAAATCGGCACCAAGTGGGACCTGCTGGCCCGCCGCCTGTCGCTGACCGGTGCGATCTTCCAGATCGAGAAGAACAACGCGCGGGTCGCGGTTGACGCCAACACCACGATCAATGCCGGCAAGCAGCGCGTGAAGGGCTTCGAACTGGGCTTTGCCGGCAACCTGACCGACAAGTGGGGCGTGTTCGGCGGCTATACCTACCTGAACAGCGAGCTGATCGACAACGGTCCGCAGGCAGTCAACGCGGCCAACAACGGCAACCAGTTCCCCAATACGCCGAAGAACAGCTTCAGCCTGTGGACCACCTACCAGGTGCTGCCGGCGCTGACGGTGGGCGCGGGTGCGTATTATGTCGACAAGGTCTATGCCAACCCGGCCAACTCGCTGTATGTGCCGTCGTACTGGCGCTTTGACCTGATGGGCGCCTACAAGGTGAACAAGAACCTGTCGCTGCAGCTCAATATCCAGAACCTGTTCGACAAGACGTACTACACCAAGGCGCACAACCACTACGGCGCACTGGGCGCAGGGCGCTTTGGCATGCTGACGGCGAACTTCAGGTTCTGATTGCTACTGCGGCCGGAGTTCGACAACCACGGCCTGCGCAAGCTGTGTGTTCCCTCTCCCGCTTGCGGGAGAGGGTCGGGGCGAGGGCGGGGCGCCCCGGCGAAGTCATTCCGGTGACATGCCAGCGCCGGCCCTCACTCCCTGCCCGTCACCCGCAAGCGGTAGACGGGAGCGATCCGGTGGCTTCGGCAAGTCAAACGGCATATCGTCGTAATCAATCAGCCGCGACTTCTTCACGGCCCGGTATCCCCACCACAGCGCCAGGAACGCCGGCACGCCGATATAGGTCGCCACGATCTCCGGCCACCGGTTCGGAATATCCGCAAACGCCTGGTAGTTCTGCCCGGCCACGATCACCACGCACAGCACCACGGTAAAGATGGGGCCGAAGGGATAGAGCGGCGAGCGGTAGGCCAGCATGCCCACGTCATAGCCCTGGTGCACCAGCCCGCGACGGAAGCGGTAATGGCTGATGGCAATGCCCAGCCAGGCAAAGAAGCCGGTCATGGCCGAGGTGTTGAGCAGCCACAGGTAGACCGCCTTGTCCCCGAACAGCGAACTGAAGAAGCACAGCGCGCCCACGGCGGTGGTGGCCAGCAGCGCGTTGAACGGCACGCCGCTCACGGTCAGCTTGCCGAACGCGCGCGGCGCGCGGCCGCTGACGGCCAGGCCGTAGAGGATCCGGGTCGATACATACATGCTGGAGGTGCCGGCCGAGAGCAGCGCGGTCAGCACCACCGCGTTCATCAGTCCCGCGGCAAAGGCCAGGCCGGCGTGGCGGAACACCAGTGCGAACGGGCTCACGCCCACGTCGGTGACGTCGTTGCGCAGCAGGCTGGGATCGGTATAGGGAATCAGCACCCCGATGATCAGGATCGCGACCACATAGAACAGCAGGATGCGCCAGAAGGTCTGCCGGATCGCGCGCGGGATGGTCCTGGCCGGGTTCTCCGCCTCGCCGGCGGCCACGCCCACCGTTTCCGTGCCCTGGAAGGAGAAGCCCGCGATCATCGCCACGCCGATCATGGCCGGGATGCCGCCGACAAAGGGCGCGTCGCCCATGGTGAAGTTGTGCCAGCCGGACTGCGGGCCGCCTTTCATGATGCCGAAGATCATCAGCAGGCCCGCGCCGAGGAACACGATCACGGTCACCACCTTGATCAGCGCGAACCAGTACTCGGCCTCGCCGAAGCCGCGCACCGAGAACGCATTGAGCCCGAACATCAGCAGCAGGAACGCGGCGCTCCAGACCACGCCGGGCATTTCGGGGAACCAGTACTGCATCACCAGCTGCGCCGCGGTCAGTTCCACGGCGATGGTCACCGCCAGGCTGAACCAGTAGTTCCAGCCCAGCGCGAAGCCGAAGCCTTCGTCGACATAGAGCGCGCTGTAGGTGACGAAGGAGCCGGCCACCGGCATATGCACCGCCAGCTCGCCCAGGCTGGTCATCAGGCAATAGACCATCAGCCCGAGCAGCATATACATGAGCAGCGCGCCGCCGGGGCCGGCCTGCGCGATCGAGGCGCCCGAGGCCACGAACAGCCCGGTGCCGACTGCGCCGCCGATGGCAATCATGCTCAGGTGGCGGGCCTTGAGCCTGCGCTTGAGGTGGTCGTGCTCGACCACCGGGTGCTGGTGCTCGTGGGCGTGGGAGTGTGAGGGGGAAGACATCAGGGTCGCTGGACCTTCCGCCGATCCGGCATCTTGTGGAACCCGGACGGCAAAAAACGAAAAGCCGCGAGTTTACAGGGTCGGCCAGCGCGATTTGTCCGTGTCGGACAAATAAAGTCCGATACTGGTTTAGAGGCGGCACTCAGTCGCAGTCGGCAAGTGCTTTATCCGCCATGGCAGGGCGATTTGGCACCGGGTTAGGCGCCCCCGCCATGCATCGCGGTCAGGGGCGGCATTCGCGCCGCGCATGTCGCCGGAAAAGTCCGAAAATTGAAATTGAACGACCGTGCTATTTTGTGTATGCTTGTTTCGCCCAAGCGCCGGAAGGCGTTGCGGGACGCGGGAAAGCGGCAGGTCGGGCGGAGGGTTTACCCGCTCATGACGGCCGCCTCCCGCAGCAGTCGTCGGCCGCCGCCGGCCGCGCCGTGCAGTAAAAAATGAATTCGAGAATTCGAATCCCGAGACAACTTTTGACACCAAAGGAACCAGCATGACAGCGCAGTATCAGGTTCAGGACGGCGTAGCCGTCATCACGCTCGACAATCCCCCTGTCAACGGCCTGGGTCACAGCACCCGGCTTGGCATCGTCGAAGGCATGACCCGTGCGCTGGACGATGCCGCCGTCAAGGCCATCGTCATCACCGGCGCTGGCAAGGCTTTCTCGGGCGGCGCCGACATCCGTGAATTCAATACGCCCAAGGCCATGCAGGAGCCGACGCTGCACTCGGTGATCCGCGTGCTAGAAGGCTCGTCCAAGCCGGTGGTGGCCGCCGTGCACTCGGTCGCCATGGGTGGCGGCCTGGAGCTGGCGCTGGGCTGCAACTACCGCGTGGCGTCCAAGGGCGCCCAGATCGCGCTGCCGGAAGTGAAGCTGGGCCTGCTGCCGGGCGCCGGCGGCACGCAGCGCCTGCCGCGCGTGATCGGCCTGGAGGCCGCGGCCAACATGATCGTGTCGGGCACCCCGGTGCTGTCCGAGAAGTTTGCCGGCACCAAGCTGTTCGATGAAATCGTCGACGGTGACGTGCTGCCCGCCGCGGTCAAGTTCGCGCAGAACGTTGGCGCCGCCACCGGCCCGCACCCGAAGGTGCGCGACCTGAAGGTGCGCCACGAGAACCCCGAAGGCTACCTGGGCTTTGCCCGCAACACCGTGGCCGCGATGGCCAAGAACTTCCCGGCGCCGCTGAAGTGCCTGGAAGCGGTGGCCGGCTCGCTCAAGCCGTTCGAACAGGGCCTGAAGCAAGAGCGCGAGGGCTTCCTCTACCTGGTCACCACGCCGGAATCGCGCGCGCTGCGCCACGCCTTCTTTGGCGAGCGTGCCGCCAGCAAGATCCCCGATGTGCCCGAAGGCACGCCGACCCGCAAGATCGAGAAGGTCGCCGTGATCGGCGCCGGCACCATGGGCGGCGGCATCAGCATGAACTTCCTCAATGCGGGCATCCCGGTCACCATCCTGGAAACCAAGCAGGAAGCGCTCGACCGCGGCGTCGGCATCATCCGCAAGAACTACGAGAACAGCGCCAAGAAGGGCAAGCTCACGCAAGAGAAGGTCGAGCAGCGCATGGGCCTGCTGACCACCACGCTGTCCTATGACGACCTCAAGGACGCCGACCTGATCATCGAGGCCGTGTTCGAAGAGATGGGCGTCAAGGAGACCGTGTTCAAGAAGCTGGATGAAGTCGCCAAGCAGGGCGCGATCCTGGCCTCGAACACCTCGACGCTCGACGTCAACAAGATCGCCTCGTTCACCAGGCGTCCGCAGGACGTGGTCGGCATGCACTTCTTCAGCCCGGCCAATGTGATGAAGCTGCTGGAAGTGGTGCGTGGCGAGAAGACCGGCAAGGACGTGCTGGCCACGGTCATGCAGGTCGGCAAGAAGATCAAGAAGACCGCGGTGGTGTCGGGCGTTTGCGACGGCTTTATCGGCAACCGCATGATCGAGCAGTACAGCCGCCAGGCTGGCTACCTGCTGGACGAAGGCGCGCTGCCGGAGCAGGTCGACAAGGCCATCGAGAAGTTCGGCTTTGCCATGGGCCCGTTCCGCATGGGCGACCTGGCCGGCAACGACATCGGCTGGGCCATCCGCAAGCGCCGCGCGGTGGACAAGCCGGACATCCAGTATTCCAAGACCGCCGACCTGCTGTGCGAGATGGGCCGCTTCGGCCAGAAGACCGGCGCGGGCTGGTACGACTACAAGGCGGGCGACCGCAAGCCGTACCCGAACCAGCAGGTCAACGACATGATCGTGCAGCACTCGAAGGACCTGGGCATCACGCGCCGCAAGATCTCTGACGAAGAGATCGTCGAGCGCCTGGTGTTCGCGCTGGTCAACGAAGGCGCCAGGATCCTGGAAGAAGGCATTGCTTCCAAGGCCTCGGATATCGACATGGTGTACCTGACCGGCTACGGCTTCCCGCTGTTCCGCGGCGGCCCGATGCTGTACGCGGACCAGGTCGGCCTGTACAACGTGGCGCTGTCGATGAAGCGCTACGCCAAGGGCTACCACGGTGAAGCGTGGCAGGTCGCGCCGCTGCTGCAGAAGCTGGCGGACGAAGGCAAGGGCTTCAACGGTTAATACCGCCACACGGTTCAGCCTGGAGCTGAGATGAACACCACCATCGGACCGGACGATTGCCTGCTGGTGATCGACGTGCAGAACGACTTCATGCCGGGCGGCGCGCTTGCCGTGCCCCACGGCGATGAAGTGGTGCCCGTCGTCAACCGGCTGGCGCGTGCGTTCGGTCATGTGGTGCTGACGCAGGACTGGCATCCCGTCAGCCACGTCTCGTTCGCGGCCAACCATGCGGGCACGCAGCCGTTCCAGACGCTGACGCTGCCGTATGGAGAGCAGGTGCTGTGGCCGGTGCACTGCGTGCAGGACACGCCCGGCGCTGCGCTGCATGCGGGCCTGCACGTGCCGCATGCGCGGCTGGTGATCCGCAAGGGTCACCATGCCGACGTGGACAGCTACTCCGCTTTCCTGGAAGCGGACCGCACCACGCGCACCGGGCTGGCCGGCTACCTGCGCGAGCATGGCGTCAAGCGCGTGTTCTGCGCGGGTCTGGCGACGGACTATTGCGTGGCCTGGAGCGCGCTCGATGCGCGCGCCGCGGGCTTTGCAGCCGCGGTGATCGAGGATGCGTGCCGTGCCATCGACCTGGACGGGTCGCTGGCCAGGGCATGGCAGGACCTCGGCGCCGCCGGCGTTGTGCGTGTCACGTCCGCTGAACTGCTCAAGGGCCAGGGCTGAACCGAACCACCGAACTGAACGACACAAGAGATTCCGAGGAGCAAGACATGAACGAAGCAGTCATCGTATCCACCGCGCGGACCCCGCTGGCCAAGAGCTGGAAGGGCGCCTTCAACATGACCCACGGCGCCACGCTGGGTGGCCATGCCGTCCAGCACGCCATTGCCCGCGCCAAGATCGAGGCCGCCGAAGTGGAAGACGTGCTGATGGGCTGTGCCAACCCGGAAGGTGCCACCGGCGCCAACATCGCACGCCAGATCGCACTGCGCGCCGGCTGCCCGGTGACCGTGCCCGGCGCCACCGTCAACCGCTTCTGCTCGTCCGGCCTGCAGACCATCGCCATGGCCGCGCAGCGCGTGATCGCCGATGAGGGCGACATCTTCGTCGCCGGCGGCGTGGAAAGCATCTCGTGCGTGCAGCAGGAGATGAACCGCCATATGGTCCAGGAAAGCTGGCTGCTGAAGAACAAGCCGGAAATCTACTGGAACATGCTGCAGACCGCCGAGAACGTGGCCAAGCGCTACAACATCGCGAAGGAGCGCCAGGACGAGTACGGCGTGCGCAGCCAGCAACGCGCCGCCGCCGGGCAGGAAGCCGGCAAGTTCAAGGACGAGATCGTGCCGATGACGGTGCTGGCCGGCGTGGCCGACAAGTCCACCGGCCAGCTGGTGACCAAGGAAGTCACCATCTCCGCCGACGAAGGCATCCGCGCCGACACCACCCTGGAAGGCGTGGCCAAGATCCGCAGCGCCGTGCCGGGTGGCGTGATCACCGCCGGCAATGCCTCGCAGTTCTCGGACGGCGCTTCGGCTGCCGTGGTGATGAACGCACGCGTGGCCGAGGCCCGCGGCCTGCAGCCGCTGGGCGTGTTCCGCGGCTTTGCGGTGGCTGGCTGCGAGCCGGACGAGATGGGCATCGGCCCGGTCTTTGCCGTGCCCAAGCTGCTGAAGAAGGCTGGCCTGAAGGTCGACGACATCGGCCTGTGGGAGCTGAACGAAGCCTTCGCGGTGCAGGTGCTGTACTGCGCCGATACGCTGGGCATCCCGATGGACCGCCTCAACGTCAACGGCGGCGCCATCGCCGTGGGCCACCCCTACGGTGTCTCGGGCGCGCGCCTGGTCGGCCATGCGCTGATCGAAGGCAAGCGCCGCGGCGTCAAGTACGTGGTCGTGACCATGTGCATCGGCGGCGGCCAGGGCGCAGCCGGCCTCTTCGAAGTGCTCTGATGTCCGCTGCGGGCACCGGGCAGGCCAGGCCTGCCGACATGCTCGCCTGGGGCCGGGAGGTGCTGGCCAGCCAGCCTTTCTCGGTCCTGGTCGGCACCGAGCTGGCGGCGCTGTCATCGGGCAAGGCCGAGTTGCGATTGCCGATCCGCCAGGATCTGCGGCAGCAGCATGGCTTCCTGCACGGCGGCGTGGTCAGCTACCTGGCCGACAACGCGCTGACCTATGCGGGCGGTGCGGCCATGGCGGTGCCGGTGGTGACATCCGAGTACAAGATCAACTACGTGCGCCCGGCGATCGGCGAGATGCTGGTCGCCCGCGCCGAATGCGTCAGCGCCGGCCGCCAGCAGGCGGTGGTGCGCTGCGATGTGTTCGTCGTCAAGGATGGCGAGGAGAAGCTCTGCGCGGTCGCGCAGGGAACGATCGCGCGCCTTGGCGAAGGCGCCTGAGCGGCAGGCAGGGAAGGGCGCGGCAGCGCCCTTTTTTGACCGCGCCCGGCGCCTTCCACGCTGGCAAAAAGAATTCGCGGCACGCCACGCAGTGCGCCGCATGGAGACACCATGTCGATGATCCTTTCCCGCCGCGACCTGAATTTCGTGCTGTACGAATGGCTCAAGGTCGACGAGCTCACGCGCATCCCGCGCTATGCCGACCACTCGCGCGAGACCTTCGACGCCGCGCTGGACACCTGCGAGAAAATCGCCACCGACCTGTTCGCGCCGCACAACAAGAAGAACGACCAGCAGGAACCGCATTTCGACGGCGAGACCGTCAGCATCATCCCCGAGGTCAGCACCGCGCTGAAGGCCTTCTGCGAGGCCGGCCTGATGGCCGCCGGCCAGGACTATGAACTGGGCGGCATGCAGCTGCCGGTGGTGGTCGAGAAGGCCGGCTTTGCCTACTTCAAGGGTGCCAACGTCGGTACCAGTTCGTACCCGTTCCTGACCATCGGCAACGCCAACCTGCTGCTCGCGCACGGCACGCCGGCGCAGGTCGAGACCTTCGTCAAGCCGGAGATGGAAGGGCGCTTCTTCGGCACCATGTGCCTGTCCGAGCCGCAGGCGGGCTCGTCGCTGTCGGACATCACCACGCGCGCCGAGTACGAGGGCGAATCGCCGCTGGGCGCGCAGTACCGGCTGCGCGGCAACAAGATGTGGATCTCTGCCGGCGAGCACGAGCTGTCGGAAAATATCGTCCACCTGGTGCTGGCCAAGATCCCCGGCCCGGACGGCAAGCTGATCCCGGGCGTGAAGGGCATCTCGCTCTTCATCGTGCCCAAGTACCTGGTCAATGAAGACGGCTCGCTGGGCGAGCACAACGACGTGGTGCTGGCCGGCCTGAACCACAAGATGGGCTACCGCGGCACCACCAACTGCCTGCTCAACTTCGGCGAAGGCATGAAGTACCAGCCGGGCGGCAAGGCCGGTGCGATCGGCTACCTGGTGGGCGAGCCGCACAAGGGCCTGGCCTGCATGTTCCACATGATGAACGAGGCGCGCATCGGCGTGGGCCTGGGCGCGGTGATGCTGGGCTATACCGGCTACCTGCACGCACTGGACTACGCGCGCAACCGCCCGCAAGGCCGCGCGGTCGGCCCCGGCGGCAAGGATGCGGCCAGCCCGCAGGTGAAGCTGGTCGAGCACGCCGATATCCGCCGCATGCTGCTGGCGCAGAAGAGCTATGTCGAAGGCGGCCTGGCGCTGAACCTCTATTGCGCGCGCCTGGTCGACGAGGAAGAGGCCGCTGCGGCCGCCGGCGACGAAGCCGCGCATGCGCGCCTGGCGCTGTTGCTCGATATCCTGACCCCGATCGCCAAGAGCTGGCCGTCGCAATGGTGCCTGGAGGCCAACAACCTGGCGATCCAGGTGCATGGCGGCTACGGCTACACGCGCGAATACAACGTCGAGCAGTTCTACCGCGACAACCGCCTCAACCCGATCCACGAAGGCACGCACGGCATCCAGGGCCTGGACCTGCTGGGCCGCAAGGTGGTGATGAAGGACGGCGCCGCCTTCAAGCTGCTGGGCGAGCGCGTGCAGGACACCATCGCCCGCGCGCTCGCCGCCGGCAATGCCGAGTTGTCGCAGCAGGCAGGCGCCCTCGGCGCCGCCACCAAGCGCCTGGCCGAGGTCACGCAGGCGCTGTGGAGCGCGGGCGACCCCAACGTGACGCTGGCCAATGCCTCGGTCTACCTGGAGGCCTTCGGGCACGTGGTGGTGGCGTGGATCTGGCTGGAACAGGCACTGCTGGCGCAAGCC
This sequence comes from Cupriavidus sp. FW306-1B-F12B, assembly GCF_058781795.1. Classification (NCBI taxonomy): domain Bacteria; kingdom Pseudomonadati; phylum Pseudomonadota; class Betaproteobacteria; order Burkholderiales; family Burkholderiaceae; genus Cupriavidus; species Cupriavidus sp. FW306-1B-F12B. The sequence goes on along the minus strand of NZ_JBYSXC010000013.1, from coordinate 33,910 downwards.
GCGCTGCCGCGCGCGAACGGCAAGGAAGACGAGGACTTCTACCGCGGCAAGCTGGCCGCGGCGGCCTACTTCTTCCGCTGGGAGCTGCCCAAGGCCGGCCCGCAGCTGGCGCTGCTTGAATCGCTCGACCGCACCACGCTCGACATGCAGGACGCGTGGTTCTGAGCGGCGCTTGCCCATCCCCGAACACTACAGAACGAAGGAAGACAATATGCGTACCATCCAGCAACTGTTTGACCTGAAAGGCAAGACCGCGCTGATCACCGGCGGCTCGCGCGGGCTTGGCCTGCAGATTGCCGAGGCGCTGGGCGAGCAGGGCGCGCGCCTGGTGCTGTCGGCGCGCAAGGCCGACGAGCTGCAGGCGGCGCAGGCGCACCTGAAGTCGCTCGGCATCGAGGCCGACTGGATCGCCGCCGACGGCTCGCAGGAGTCGGAGGTCGCGCGCCTGGCGGACGAAGCCATCGCCAGACTGGGCCACGTCGACATCCTGGTCAACAACGCCGGCGCCACCTGGGGCGCCCCGGCCGAAGACCATCCGGTCGAAGCCTGGGACAAGGTGATGAACCTGAACATCCGCGGCCTGTTCCTGCTGAGCCAGCGCATCGGCAAGCTGTCGATGATCCCGCGCCGCTACGGCCGCATCATCAACGTGGCGTCGATCGCAGGCCTGGCCGGCAACCCGCCGGGCAGCATGGAGACCATTGCCTACAACACCTCCAAGGGTGCGGTGGTCAATTTCACGCGCACGCTGGCGGCCGAGTGGGGCGAGCACAACATCACCGTCAACGCGCTGGCGCCGGGCTTCTTCCCGTCGAAGATGACCAAGGGCTCGCTCGAGCGCATGGGCGTTGAGGCGATGTGCGCCGGCGTGCCGCTGCATCGCCTGGGCGACGATGAAGACCTGAAGGGCGCCGCGCTGCTGTTTGCCAGCGACGCCGGCAAGCACATCACCGGCCAGATCCTGGCGGTGGACGGCGGCGTCAGCGCGGTCTGAGCCGGGCAGGGCGCATTCCGGGCAAGCCGCACCGTGCGGCTTGGCGGAATCCCGGATTGCCCTCAAACTTGGGGCCGGCGCGAGGCCTCGGCCTCGCCGGCACCTAATTCTCGGACTCGCAATTGCCATGAACCAGTTCAAAGGCCCCCTGACCCACATCCCCTTCCTTGCCGACCTCGGCGTGACCTGCAGCCTCGCCGAAGGCGGCCGCAGCGAGATCGCGCTGCCGATCGAGAAGCGCCACCAGAACAGCTGGGACATGGCCCACGGCGGCGTGATCATGACGCTGCTCGACGTGGCCATGGCGGTGGCCGGCCGCAGCAGCGACGCGGACGGCCGGGGCGTGGTCACGATCGAGATGAAGACCAGCTTCATGGCGCCGGGGCGCGGCGCGCTGACCGCGCGCGGCACTACCGTGCACCGCACCACCACCATGGTGTTCTGCGAAGGCGAGATCGTCGATGCCGACGGCAAGACCGTGGCGCGCGGCTCGGGCACCTTCAAGTACATCCGGCGCATGCCGCCGCAGCGCCCGGGTGAAACCGATACCGGTGCCGACGGCTGAGCGCCGGCGCCGATGCAGCAGACGGGGCAGCGCGGCTGTCCCTCCCGACGCAGTATTCAAGCCGTTCCAGTTTCCTACTGAAAGGAATCGACCATGTCCAAAACGTTCAAGCGCATCGTCCTGGCCTCGCGTCCCGAAGGCGCGGTGACGCCGGCCAATTTCCGCCTGGAAGAAGTGCCCGTGCCGCAGATCGCCGACGGCCAGGTGCTGGTGCGCAACCACTACCTGTCGCTGGACCCGTACATGCGCGGCCGCATGAACGACAGCAAGTCCTATGCCGCGCCGCAGCCGCTCGATGAGGTCATGATCGGCGGCACCGTGGGCGAAGTGGTGGAAAGCAGGAACAGCAAGTTCAAGCCGGGCGACAAGGTGGTCGGCATGTTCGGCTGGCAGGAGATGGGCGTCAGCGACGGCACCGGCCTGCAGCCGGTCGACACCACGCATATCCCGCTGTCGGCCTACCTCGGTTCGGTCGGCATGCCGGGAGTGACCGCCTGGTATGGCCTGAACAAGATCATCCTGCCCAAGCCGGGCAAGACCATCGCGGTCAGCGCGGCCTCCGGCGCGGTGGGCAGCGTGGTCGGGCAGCTGGCCAAGCTGGCCGGCTGCCGCGCGGTCGGCTTTGCCGGCGGCAAGGACAAGTGCGACTACGTGGTCAATGAGCTGGGCTTCGATGCCTGCATCGACTACAAGGCGGCCAAGGATCCCAAGGAGCTCTACAAGATGCTCAAGGAAGCCACCCCGGACGGCATCGACGGCTATTTCGAGAATGTCGGCGGCGATATCCTGGACGCCGTGCTGACGCGCATGAACGCCTTCGGCCGCATTGCCATGTGCGGCATGATCGCGGGCTATGACGGCCAGCCGCTGCCGCTGAAGAACCCGCAGCTGATCCTGGTGTCGCGCCTGACCATCGAAGGCTTTATCGTCTCCGAGCATATGGAAGTCTGGCCGCAGGCGCTGAAGGAACTGGGCACCGCCGTCGCCCAGGGCAAGCTCAAGTTCCGCGAGAGCATTGCCGAAGGCCTGGCCAGCGCGCCCGAAGCCTTTATCGGCCTGCTCAAGGGCAAGAACTTCGGCAAGCAGCTGGTCAAGCTGGTCTGACCGGCGCATGCAGGGCCGCGGCGCGCCTGCCGGGCGCGCCGCGGGCAACGGATTTCACCAAAAGGATGGAGACACCGATGAATGCCCCGCAAGCCCCGCAAATCCAGAGCGGCGACGAGATCGGCGCCGGCCTGCCCGAAGAGGTCAAGGCACGTTACCGCAACCTGCCGCGCCCGCCGCAGTTCGCCACCGCCGCCGAAGAGCGCCTGCACCGCAAGCAGCGCCTGGCCGCGGCCTTCCGGCTGTTTTCCAGGTTCGGTTTCGACGAAGGCGTGGCCGGCCATATCACCGCGCGCGACCCGGAGTTTCCCGATACCTTCTGGGTCAATCCCTTCGGCGTCCATTTCAGCCAGGTCAAGGTCTCCAACCTGATCCGCTGCGACCACCACGGCGACGTGGTCGAGGGCGACTACCCGGTCAATGCCGCGGCCTTCGCCATTCATTCGCGCGTGCACCAGACCCGCTCCGACGCGGTCGCGGCAGCGCATTCGCACAGCACCCATGGCCGCGCGTGGTCCACGCTGGGCCGCCCGCTCGATCCGCTCACGCAGGACGTGTGCGCGTTCTACCAGGACCATGCGGTCTATGACGATTTCGGCGGCGTGGTGGTGGAGCTCGACGAGGGCCAGCGCATCGCCAATGCGCTGGGCCAGAACAAGGCCGCCATCCTGCAGAACCATGGCCTGCTGACGGTCGGCAAGACCGTGGACGAAGCCGCCTGGTGGTTCATCACCATGGAGCGCTCCTGCCAGGTCCAGTTGCTGGCCGAAGCCGCTGCGGCGCGCACCCAGGCGCCGCTCAAGCTGATCTCCGATGCGGCCGCGCGCCAGGCCTATTCGATCGTCGGCACGGCGCAGGCGGGCTGGTTCCAGTTCCAGCCGCTCTATGCCCGCATCGTCAAGGAACAGCCGGACCTGCTGGACTGAACCGCACGGCACACGCTGGCAAACATGGAGTTGGATCGCATGGCCGACATCATTCTTCACCAGTACGCAACTTCGCCATTCGCCGAGAAGGTCCGCCTGCTGCTGGGCGCCAAGGGACTGGCGTGGCAGGCGGTGGAAATCCCCGCCATCCTGCCCAAGCCTGACCTGCTGGCGCTGACCGGCGGCTACCGCCGCACGCCGGTGCTGCAGGTCGGTGCCGATATCTACTGCGATACCGCGCTGATCTGCGAGGTGCTGGACGCGCTGGCGCCCACGCCGGCGCTGTATCCGCCGGCCCAGGCTGCGGCGGCGCGGGTCGCGGCAGCCTGGTTCGATGCGGCGCTGTTCACGGCTTCGGTGACCTATGTGTTCCAGCCGGCCGGCGTTGCCAGCATGCTGGGCCACCTGTCGCCGGCGCAGGTCCAGGCCTTTAGCGCGGACCGCAAGGCCATGCGCGGCGACACCAATGCGCTGCGCATGCCGTTGCCCGAAGCCACCGCGCTGCTGCATGAAACGTTCGGCCAACTGGAAACGCAGTTCGCGGCCGGGATCGGGCATGTGGCCGGGCCGGCGCTGTCGGTTGCCGATTTCTCGCTGTACCACAACCTCTGGTTTATCCGCCGCGCCGGCGCGCTGGCGCAGCTGCTGGAGGCTTATCCGCGCTTGCAGGCCTGGTATGCGCGCATGAACACCTTCGGCCATGGCCGGCCGCGCGTGATCGACAGCGAGGACGCGATCGGCGCCGCGCGCAGTGCCGATCCGCTGGCGCTGGATGAGGGCGTGGTCGTGGATGCAGGCCTGCAGGCCGGCGACCCCGTCACCGTCACGCCCACCGACTATGCGCGCGATCCGGTGGCCGGCGTGCTGCTGGCGCTGAGCGCGCGCCGCGTCACGCTGCGCCGCCAGGATCCGCGTGCCGGTGCGCTCAATGTGCATTTCCCGCGGCAGGGCTACCAGGTGCAGCGCGCCGCCTGAGCGCGCGCATGGCACACGGCCCGCCGTTCCCCAAACGAAACACGCGACAGGACAGACGATATGAAGGATTTCTCCAACAAGGTGGCTGTCATTACCGGCGGCGCCTCGGGTTTCGGCAAGGAGTTTGCCCACATTGCCGCCGACCTCGGCATGAAGCTGGTGCTGGCGGATGTGCAGGAAGACGCGCTGGACGCGACCGTGGCGGAATTCAAGGCACGCAATGTGCCGGTGATCGGGTTGCGCACGGACGTCTCGCGTGCCGACCAGGTGCAGGCGCTGGCCGATGCCGCCATCGAAGCCTTCGGCCAGGTCAACCTGCTGTTCAATAACGCCGGCGTGGGTGCGGGCGGCTTGATCTGGGAGAACTCCGAGAAGGACTGGGAGTGGGTGCTGGGCGTCAACCTGTACGGCGTCGTGCACGGCGTGCGCATCTTCACGCCGCTGATGCTGGCCGCGGCAGAGAAGGATCCGGCCTACCAGGGCCACATCGTCAACACGGCGTCGATGGCGGGCTTGCTGAACCCGCCGGCAATGGGCGTGTACAACGTGTCCAAGCACGCGGTGGTGGCGTTGACTGAAACCCTGTACCAGGACCTGGGCCTGGTGACCGAGCAGGTGCGGTGCTCGGTACTGTGCCCGTACTTCGTGCCGACCGGCATCAACCAGTCACAGCGCAACCGGCCCGCCGACCTGGCCAACCAGGCGCCGCCGACGCGCTCGCAGCTGGTATCGCAGGCCTTGTCGGACAAGGCCGTCGGCTCCGGCAAGGTGACCGCCGCCGAGGTCGCGCAGCTGACCTTCGATGCCATCCGCGACGAAAGCTTCTATATTTATTCCCACCCCCAGGCGCTCGCCCCCGTGCGCCAGCGCTTCGAGGACATCGTCGGGCAGCGCAATCCCGGCGATCCGTTTGCCGACAAGCCCGAGGTCCGCGCGGGCCTCGTTGCCGCGCTGCGCGGCTGACGCCAGCACAACGCCACAACGAGGAGGACCGCATATGGAGAACAACATGGCTGCCCCCGCCGCCGTGATCCGCCACCTGCAGTACGCCACGCTGCCCAACGGTACCCGCCTGCACTACGCCAGCGCGGGCGAGCGCGGCAAGCCGCTGATGCTGTTCGTGCACGGCTTTCCTGAATTCTGGTTCGAATGGGAGGCCCAGCTGGCCGAGTTCGGGCGCACGCATTTTGCCGTGGCGCCGGACCTGCGCGGCTACAACCTGTCGAGCAAGCCCGCCGAGGTCGAGGCCTACCGGCCGCGCCATATCGTCGAAGACCTGGTGCAGCTGGTCAGCGCGCTGGGCTATGACCAGGCCGTGGTGGTGGCGCACGACTGGGGCGGGGCGATCTGCTGGAACCTTGCAATCCAGTTCCCGCAACTGGTGCGCCAGCTCATCATCGTCAACTCGCCGCATCCGTACCTGTTTGCGCGCGCGCTGGCCACCGATCCCGGGCAGCAGGCCGCTTCCGCCTACATGAACTGGCTGCGCAAGCCGGGCTCGGAAAAGGCGCTCGCCGCCAACGACTTCGCGCTGCTGGACCGGATGCTGGCCGATGCCGACGGCAAACCTGCGGCCTGGTACACGCCCGAGACGCGCGCCAGGTACCACGCGGCATGGTCCCAGCCGGGCGAAGGCCAGGACGCCGGCGTCCATCCGCTTACCGGCGGCGTCAATTTCTACCGCGCCTCGCCCATGCACCCGCCCGGCGAGGGCGAGCCGCCGCCCGACATCTCGCGCCTGGATCCGGCCGCCTTTGTGGTCAGGGTGCCGACACTGGTGATCTGGGGCGAGCGCGACCGCGCGCTGCCGAAGTCGCTGGTGGACGGGCTGGCCGATTTCGTGCCGGACCTGCGCGTCGAGCGCATCCCCGAGGGCACCCACTGGGTGATCCACGAACAGCCGGAACGCGTCAACCAGCTTATCCGCAGCGCGCTGCCGGCTTGACCCGGACGTGCGGCTGCCCTGGGGCAGCCGCACATGGCGTTCAGGTCAAACGCTCGCGGTAGAGCCGGTAGTTTTCGTCGTCGAAGCAGACGAAGGTGACCTGCTCTATATCTGGCGCCCCGGCCAGCGCCTCGCGCACCGCGGCGATGGCGATATCCGCCGCGCGCTCGCGCGGGAAGGCGTAGATGCCGGTGCTGATATTGGGGAACGCCAGCCTGCGCAGGTGATGCTGCGCCGCCAGCCGGATGCTGTTGCGGTAGGCGTTGGCGAGCAGTTCGTCCTCGCCCTGGTCGCCGCCTTGCCAGACCGGCCCGACCGCGTGGATCACGTATGGCGCCGGCAGGTGGCCGCCGGTGGTGATCACCGCCTCGCCGGTGGGGCAGCCGCCCTGCGCGTCGCGGATCGCGCGGCAGGCCTCCTTGATGGCGGAGCCGCCGGCCCCGTGGATGGCCCCGTCGACGCCGCCGCCGCCCAACAGGCCGCTATTGGCCGCGTTGACGATGGCATCGACTTCCATCCGGGTGATATCGCCATGGACTACCTGCAAATGCTCGCCGCTCATGTTGTCTCCTGCGCTGTGGAGGGAGGGCCGCCGGACAGCCGCTTGGTCGGTCTGACCGGCGGGAAGCTGCTGTGTGCTACATGGACTGCTCAAGCATACGCCGATAATCCGCGGCGCTGGCTTCTTTCGGGTTGGTCTTGTGGCAGTGGTCGACCAGCGCACCGGCAATCACCTTGTCGAACATGTCCTCGGTGACGCCCATCTGGCGCAGCCCGGTGGGCAGCCCCAGGCGCGCGGTCATGTCGTGCACGGCCTGCGCGATATCGGCGCCGTCGGGCAGGTGCATGGCGCGGCGCAGGCGTGCGTAGCGGTCGTCGCGCACCACCGTGGGCGCGTCGGCATTGAAGCGCAGCACCGCGGGCATCACCACCGCATTGAGGGTGCCGTGGTGCAGGCCGGTGCGGCCGTCGATCTTCAGCCCGCCCAGCGGGTGCGACAGCGAATGCACGCAGCCCAGCCCCTTCTGGAACGCCATCGCGCCCTGCATCGATGCGCTCATCATGTTCAGGCGCGCGTCGCGGTCCTGGCCGTCGCGGGTGGCGCGCTCGATATGGCCCCAACCGCGCTCCAGGCCGTCCAGCGCAATGCCGTCCGCGGGCGGGTTGAAGGCGGGGGCCAGGAAGGTCTCGATGCAGTGCGCGATTGCATCCATGCCGGTGGCCGCGGTCAGCCCGGCTGGCAGTCCCAGCGTCAGTTCCGGGTCGCAGACGGCGGACTTGGGCAGCAGGTGCCAGGAATGGAAACCCAGCTTGCGGCCGTCGTCCAGGATGATGATGGCGCCGCGCGCCACCTCGCTGCCGGTGCCCGAGGTGGTGGGCACCGCGATCAGCGGCGCCGCCTTGTCGGTGATCCTGGCGCTGCCGCCTTCGATGGTGGCATAGGTGGTCAGCTCGCCCTCATGCGTGGCCAGGATAGCGATGCCCTTGGCCAGGTCGATCGACGAGCCGCCGCCCACCGCCACCAGCCCGTCGCAGCCGGCCTCGCGGTACTGCGCGGCGGCCTTGCGCACCATGGCCTCGGTCGGGTTCGACGGGGTTTCATCGAACACCGCAACCTGCAGGCCCTGCATTGCATCGATGGCACGCTGCGCCACGCCCGCGGCGACCACGCCCTTGTCGGTCACCAGCAGCGGGCGGCGGATGCCGATGCGCTCGCATTCGGACTTGAGCAGGCTTACCGCGCCGAAATCCAGGTGGATGTGGGTCAGATAGTAGATAAACGCCATGTTTGCTTGTCTCCTGCCGGGATCTGCCGCCAAATTGTCTTCTGCACGGGCCTGAGCGGATGCTCGCCAGGCACGCTGTCTTGGGTTTCAATGGACCTGCACTACTGCGTTTCCGGAGTCCTCGGGACCGCTTCAGCCGATCATCGCGCAAAAACTTGCCGCGTGGCAGGCTGACAGCGATTTTTCGGGGTTATCTCGTACTGCCGGGCCCCTGGAACATCTGGCATCATACTAAAATCGAACGATCGTTCACAATTCGAACTTGTCCCGATGCGGGCGACGCGCCAGAGCTTGTGCGCGCCGCTGGCACCGGGTCCGGATCCGCGTCATTCCCTATGTCCGCCGCACCGCCTTCCAACCCTGATGCGCCCGCCACGCCCGGCCTGCCGTCCAGCCCGCTCGACCCGCAGGTGGCCGCGCTGCTGGAGCTGATCGCGCGCGCCAAGCGGCCGCCGATCCACGCGATGGAGCCCGAGGACGCCAAGCTCGCCTACGAGAAAAGCGCGCCGATCCTGGATATCAACCCGCCGCCCGTGCATATGGCGGAAGACCTGCTGGCGCCGGCGCGCGACGGCCACGCCATCCCGCTCAGGCTGTACACCCCGCGCGAGGCCAGCTGGACCGAGCCGCTGCCCTTGCTGGTGTATTTCCATGGCGGCGGCTTCACCGTCGGCAGCGTCGATTCGCACGATCCGCTGTGCCGGCTGCTGTGTGGCCAGGCGGACTGCATGGTGCTGTCGGTGGACTACCGGCTCGGGCCGCAATGGCGTTTCCCGACCGCGGCCAACGACGCCTTCGATGTGCTGCACTGGGTCTTCGCCGAAGCCGGCCGGCTGGGGGCCGACCCGGCGCGCATCGCCGTGGGTGGCGACAGCGCCGGCGGCACGCTGGCCGCGGCGTGTGCCGTGGAGGCCCGCAATGCGGGCCTGGCGCCCGTGCTGCAGTTGCTGATCTATCCCGGCACCTGTGCGCGCCAGGACACGCCGTCGCACCGCGCGCTGGCCGATGGCTACCTGCTGACGGCGGACATGATCCGCTGGTTCTTTGCCCAGTACCTGGACCAGGAAGCCAGCCGCGACGACTGGCGTTTCGCCCCGCTGGATGGCGGCGGCGCCGGCGCCGAGGTGCGCGGCACATGCCCGGCCTGGATCGCCGTGGCCGGCTACGACCCGCTGCACGACGAGGGCGTGGCCTACGCAGAGAAGCTGCGCGCCGCCGGCGTCGCCGCCACGCTGGCGGACTACCCCGGCATGATCCATGATTTCTTCAAGCTGGGCCGTTTCGTGCCGGCGGTGGCGCAGGCACATGCCGACGCCGTTGCCGCGCTGCGCGCCGCGTTCGGCACACCGCACAACTAGACCAGCAGCCACGGTCAGGGCCGCACCGGCCCCGGCCTTCCATTTTCAGCAGTGACTTGCAGCACAAGGAGACATAGTCAAATGCAACGCCGCCACTTCATTGCCCGCGCGGGCATCGCCGCCGCCGCCGCGGCACTGGGCCTTGCCGCCATGCCCGCCCAGGCACAGGCCGACAAGTTCCCGCAGCGCCCGATCCGCCTGGTGATCGGCTACACCGCCGGCGGCTCCACGGATATCCCGTTCCGCGTGCTCGCCGACAACGCCTCCAAGATCCTGGGCCAGCCCGTGATCGTCGAGAACAAGCCCGGCGCGGGCGGCGTGCTGCCCGCGCAGATGATGCAGACGACCGCGCCGGACGGCTACACGCTGGCCCAGGTCGCCATGCCGGTCTACCGCCTGCCGTACACCACCAAGATCAACTGGGACCCGGTCAAGGACCTGAGCTACATCATCAACCTCGCCGGCTATTCGTTCGGCCTGGTGGTGCCGGCCGATTCGCCGATCAAGACGATGCAGGAGTACATCGCCTACGCCAAGGCCAATCCGGGCAAGCTGACCTACGGCTCGCCGGGCTCCATGACCACGCTGCACCTGACCATGGAAGAGCTGGCCATGAAGCAGGGCGTGCAGTTCTCGCACATCCCCTACAAGGGCAATTCCGAGTCGATGCAGGCGCTGCTGGGCGGCCACGTGATGTCGGTGGCCGACACGCCGGCATGGGCACCGTACGTTGAGCAGGGCAAGCTGCGCCTGCTGTCGACCTGGGGCGAGAAGCGCTCGGCGCGCTTCCCCAACGTGCCGACGCTGAAGGAACTGGGCATCGGCATCGTGCAGACCTCGCCGTTCGGCCTGGTCGCGCCCAAAGGCACCGACCCGAAGATCGTGCAGAAGCTGCATGACGCCTTCAAGAAGGCCATGGACATGCCCAACTACCGCGAATCGCTGGCCAAATTCGACATGGAGCCGTACTACATGAACAGCCAGCAATACGCGCAGTTTGCGGCCGAGACCGTCAAGAAGGAAAAGGCGATCATCGAGAAGCTGGGGCTGGCCAAGGCGCAATAAGCGCAATCAGCCTGCCGCCGCCACCATCGATCCAGGCCGCCGCGCCTGCCGGCCCTGTCCGGCGGGCCGGCGGCCTGGTGCTTTGACAAGCCACGACAAACAAGGAGACCAAGCCGATGGCCAAAGAGGATTTCCGGCACAGCATCCCGCTGCGCGTGCGCTGGGCCGAAGTCGATCCGCAGTCGATCGTCTTCAACGCGCACTACCTGACGTACTGCGATATCTGCGTGACCGAATACTGGCGCGCGCTGGGCATCCGCTACCCGGAAGACGTGCTGCACGCGCATGGCGTCGACATCTTCGTGGTCAAGTCCACGCTGGAATACCACGCCTCGGCACGCTTTGACGACGAGCTGGAAATCCGCGGACGCATGTCGCGCCTGGGGCGCTCGAGCATGCTGTTCCGGGTGGAGATGTTCCGCGGCGACGAACACCTGATCACCGGTGAGATCGTCTATGTGTGCGCGGACCCGGCCACGCAGAAATCGGCGGCGATTCCGGGGCAGGTGCGGGAAATTATCGAGGGGTATGAGGTGGTGAAGCCGGCGGCTTGATTTAGCCGAGGACCTGACCAATGCTACTGGTTTGCGCCCCTCTCCCGCATGCGAAAGGGGCGGGGGAGAGGGCGGCGCGTGACTCGCGAGGGGGACCGGCTCTCAGTAGATAACGGAGCCGTCGCAACAACGAGGCATGGGCGGCTTACTTGTTCAGCCCAGCATCCTCCATATACGCCCGAATCACGTCATCAAAACTCGCGTCACTCTGGAATCCCAGCGACAACGCGCGGTCCGCATTCCACGCCGCCGGCCACGTGCCGACGATCTTCTCCACGCGTTCCTCACGTTCCCACGTGACACGATCCGCCACCGCATTGCCCGCCACGCGGCACAGCGCATCGACCATGCCGGCGGCCGTCACAGACAGCCCCGGCAGGTTGATCACACGACGGTTGCCCAGCCGCTCGCCAGCCAGCTCGATCCCATTGACCAGCGCCGCCACGGCAGCTCGCGGCGACAGCAGCCACAGCGGCGTTTCCGGTGCCACCGGGCAGTTGGCAGCAACACCCGACAGCGGCTCGCGGATGATGCCGCTGGCGAACGACGACGCCGCCGCATTGGGCTTGCCCGGGCGCACGCTGATGGTGGGCAGGCGCAGCACGCGGCCGTCGACGAAGCCGCGGCGGCTGTAGTCCGACAGCAGCAGCTCGCCGATGGCCTTCTGCACGCCGTATGACGATTGCGGGTTCAGCGCGGTATCGTCCTGCACCACCGGCGGCAGCTGGCCGCCGTAGACCGCGACCGAGCTGGTGAACAGCACGCGCGGCTGGTGGCCCAGTTCACGGCAGGTTTCCAGCAGCGCGCGCGAGGCGTCGAGGTTGACGCGCATGCCGAGATCGAAATCCGCCTCGGCCTGGCCGCTGACCACGGCCGCCAGGTGGAACACGGCGCCAGTGTTGATGTCGATGGCCTGGCGCAGCACCGCCGGGTCGGACAGGTCGCCCGTCACCACGCGCACACGCGCATCGTCCAGGCCTTGCGGCGCCACCACGTCCAGCAGCGTCAGGCGCTTGATGGCCACGGGCTGGCCGTCAAGGTTCAGGGTGCCGCGTTGCAGCAGCAGGCGGGCGAGTTGCAGGCCGAGGAAGCCGGCGCCGCCGGTAATCAGTACGTTCATGGCAGGATGGGAGCGGTTGTTCTTGGGGTTGGTCGCGATCAGCGGCCCAGGTAGGGCTTGAGCCAGCCGAGGCCCGCCGAGGTGCCGGCGCGCGGGCGGTATTCGCAGCCGATCCAGCCGTCGTAGCCGAGCGTGTCCATGACCTCGAACAGATACGGATAGTTCAGCTCGCCCACGTCCGGCTCATGGCGCTCGGGCACGCCGGCGATCTGGATATGGCCGATGCCCGCGATGTCGCGCTTGAGCTTCATCGCGACATCGCCTTCGACGATCTGGCAGTGGTAGCAGTCGAACTGCACCTTCAGGTTGGCCGCGCCGACTTCCTTGCAGATGGCCTGGCCGTCGTCCTGGCGGTTCAGGAAATAGCCCGGCATGTCGCGCGTGTTGATCGGCTCGATCAGCACGGTCACGCCCTGGGCGGCGGCAGCGCTGGCGGCAAAAGCGAGGTTCTCGAGGTAAGTGGCGCGGCAGCGCGCGCGGTCGGCAGCGGCAGGGATCAGGCCCGCCATCACGTGGATGCGGTCATTGCCGATCACGCCGGCGTATTCCAGTGCGCGGCCGATGGTGCCGCGGAAATCCGCCTCGCGCCCGGGCAGGGCGGCCAGGCCGCGTTCGCCTGCTGCCCAGTCGCCCGGCGCGGCATTGAACAGTGCCTGCGTGAGGCCGTTCGCGTCCAGGCGCGCGCGCAGCTCGGCGGCGGCGTGCTCGTACGGGAACAGGAACTCCACCGCCCGGAAGCCGTCGGCCGCGGCTGCGGCAAAGCGGTCCAGGAAGGCGTGCTCGTTGTACATCATCGAGAGGTTTGCGGCGAAGCGCGGCATTCGGAACTCCAAAGCGGTAGTACGGATCCGGCCCGATCGAGACTACGTCGAAAGCGGGCCGGCCAGGATCAGCGGTTGACCAGTTTAGCGGGCGTCAGCCACACCAGCACGGCGCCGACGACCAGAATTGCGGACAGCACGTACATGGGCAACTGCGTGCTTTGCGTCATGTCCTTCAGCGCGCCGACCATGTACGGCGACACGAAGCCGGCCAGGTTGCCGACCGAATTCACCACGGCAATACCGGAAGCGGCGGCAATGCCCGACAGGAACGAGGTCGGAAGCGACCAGAACAGCGGCGCGCAGGTCAGCACCCCGGCAGCGGCCAGCGACAGTGCGGCGATGGCCACCGTTGTATTGTTGGTGAACGAGGCAGCAATGGCAAAGCCCGTGGCACCCATCAGCGCCGGCACGATCAGGTGCCAGCGGCGCTCGCGGCGCGCGTCGGCGCTGTGGCCCAGGATGTTCATGACGATCACGGCGCAGATGAACGGGATCGCGGACAGCAGGCCGATGTTCAGGTTGCCGGTCACGCCGCTGGCCTTCACCAGCGTCGGCATCCAGAAGGTCAGTGCGTACTGGCCGGTGACGAAGCAGAAGTAGATCAGGCACATCCACCACACGCGGCGGTCGGAGAACACCGCGCCCAGCGAGTGGCCGTGGGCCTTGCCGGCGGCGCTGGCGGCGTTATGGGCGCTGCGCTGGTCTTCCTCGATATTGCGCTTGAGCACGCGCTTTTCATCGGCGTCAAGCCACGGCGCCTTGTCGATGCCGTCGCGCAGCACGAACACCGTCACCACGCCGATCACAAGCGCGGGCAGGGCCTCCAGCAGGAACATCCATTGCCAGCCGCGCATGCCGTGGGTGCCGTTGAACGCGTCCATGATCCAGCCCGACAGCGGGTTGCCGAACATGCCCGCGATGGGGATGCCCGACATGAACAGCGCGATCATCTTGCCGCGGCGGTTGGCCGGGAACCAGTAGGTCAGGTACAGGATCACGCCGGGATAGAAGCCCGCTTCGGCCAGGCCGAGCAGGAAGCGCATCACGTAGAACTGGGTCGGCGTCTTCACGAACAGGAACAGCGCCGAGATGATGCCCCACGTGATCATGATGCGCGCGATCCAGATGCGCGCGCCGATACGATGCATCAGCAGGTTGCTGGGCACCTCGAACAGGAAGTAGCCGATAAAGAACAGGCCGGCGCCGAGGCCGAACACGGTTTCGGAGAAGGCCAGGTCCTGGCCCATCTGCAGCTTGGCGAAGCCGACATTGACGCGGTCCAGGTAGGCGACCACGTAGCACAGCATCAGGAACGGCATGACGCGCCAGAACACCTTGCTGTAGGCGCGTTTTTCGATCTGGGCTTCGGTGTCCAGCCGGGCGTTGCCGCCCAGGCTGTCAAGGGCGGGCACGCTCGCCGCCGGTTGGTTTGGATTCACGGTGGTCTCCGGGTATGGTGGTGGGTCTAATGCGGCGGCGCGCGGACTGCAGGCATGCGCGTCCCCCGCACGGTGGCCGCAAGGCAACCGCGCCGGGTGAAGCCGTCGTTTATCGGGGAAAAGCGGTTGTTACCAGCGCGCCTGGAAGGCGTCGCGCAGCTCAGCCAGTGCGCCGTCGGGCAGCGCCGCGCGGGCGGCGAAGCCCGGCGAGTCTTTCATCGTCATCCATAGCTTGGCGGTTTCCTCCAGTTCTTCCAGCGCGAACGCGGCGCGCGAGACGCTGGATTCCCACACCACCGGGCCAAGGCGCTCCAGCAGCACGCCACGCACCTGCGCGGCGAGCGTGGCCACGCGCGCGGCCACGGCCGGATCGCCGGGGCGATGGTAGGGAATCAGCGGGATATGGCCGACCTTCATCACGTAGTAGGGCGTGAGCGGCGGCAGTACGTCGTCCGGTTGCCAGACACCGGCCAGCGTCAGGGCCACGAGGTGCGTCGAGTGCGTATGCACCACGGCGTGCGCCTCGCGGTTGTTGTCGTAGATCGCGCGATGCAGCGTCAGCGTCTTGGACGGCTTGTCGCCTGAGACCCAGCTGCCATCGGTGGCCACCTTGGCGACCGCGGCCGGGTCCATCATCCCCAGGCAGGCATCGGTCGGCGTGATCAGCCAGCCGTCGTCCAGCCGAGCGCTGATATTGCCGGCCGAGCCCACGGTATAGCCGCGCTGGTACAGGCTGGCGCCGATGCGGCAGATCTCTTCGCGCAGCTTGCTTTCGGTGCTCATCAGTGGCCTCCAAGCTGGCGCAGCGCTTCGTCAAAGAAATCCGGGCCGCCGAAGTTGCCCGACTTGAGCGCCAGCGCCAGCGGCTTGGCATCCAGCGTGACGGTGGCCGGCACGCCCGGTGCAATCTGCGCGCCGATACGCAAGGCGCGCACGCCCAGCGCCTGCACCACCGCGCCGGAGGTTTCGCCGCCGGCCACCACGAAGCGGCGCGTGCCGCGTGCCAGCAGCCCGGCGGCAACCGTGGCCAGGCACTGTTCGACCAGGTTTCCTGCGCGCTCGACGCCCAGTTCGGCCTGCACGGCCTTGACTTCGTCGGGGCTGGAGGTGGCGTAGGTCAGCACCGGTTCGTCATGACCGGCGGCAAACGCCAGCGCCGCGTCGGCCACGGCTTCGCCGCGCGCCAGCGCGAGCGGGTCGATGCGCAGCGCCGGGCGGCCTTGCTCCAGCCAGCGCGCCACCTGGCCATTGGTCGCGCGCGAGGCGCTGCCGGCCAGCACCACGCCTGGGCCGTCGATGGCGGGAACTGCGTCGGCGTCGCCGCGCAGCGGCAGCAGGCCGGCGCGGCGGAAGTTCCCGGGCAGGCCCAGCGCGATGCCGGAGCCGCCGGTGATCAGCGGCAGATTGGCGCAGGCCTCGCCCAGTGTGAACAGGTCCGCGTCGGACACCGCATCGGCAATCGCCATGCGCACGCCGTCGCTGCGCAGCGCAGCGATGCGCTCGGCGGTGGCCTGCGCGCCGCGCGCCACCGCGTCGTAGCGCAGCAGCCCGACCTTGTTCTTGCTCTGGCGCTGCAGTACGCGCACCAGGCTGGCATCGGTCATCGGCGTCAGCGGATGGTGCTCCATGCCCGATTCATTGAGCAGCGCATCGCCCACGAACAGGTGGCCGCGGAAGATGGTGCGGCCGTTTTCGGGGAAGGCCGGGCAGGCGATGGTGAAGTCGCTGTCCAGCGCCGCCAGCAGCGCCTCGGCCACCGGGCCGATGTTGCCGGCATCGGTCGAGTCGAAGGTGGAGCAGTACTTGAACACGAATTGGCGGCAGCCCTGCGCGCGCAGCCATTGCAGCGCGGCCAGCGACTGGGCCACGGCCTCGACGGCCGGGATGGTGCGGGACTTGAGCGCCACCACCAGCGCATCGGCTTCGCCAATGTCCTGCACGGCGGCCACGTCGGGCAGGCCGATGGTCTGCACGGTGCGCATGCCATTGCGCACCAGCGTGTTGGCGAGGTCGGTGGCGCCGGTGAAATCGTCGGCGATGCAGCCCAACAGCGGGCGATGGGCGAGGGTGCCTGCGGTCATCTTCGCTTCCCTCTTATTCAGCCTTGCCCGGCAGTTCGATGCCCGGGAAGATCTTGATCACGGCCGAGTCGTCCTCGCCGCCATGGCCGGCGGTGGAGGCCATCATGAACATCTGGTGCGCGGCCGCAGACAGCGGCAGCGGGAATTTGCTGTTGCGCGCGGTGTCGAGCACCATGCCCAGGTCCTTGACGAAGATGTCGACCGCCGACAGCGGCGTGTAGTCGCCCTTCAGGATATGGGGCACGCGGTTCTCGAACATCCACGAGTTGCCCGCGCTGTGCGTGATCACGTCATAGAGCGCATCGGGGTCCACGCCTTCGCGCAGGCCCAGCGCCATCGCTTCGGCGGCCGCGGCGATATGCACGCCGGCCAGCAGCTGGTTGATGATCTTGACCTTGGAGCCCGCGCCATGCGCGGCGCCCAGGCGGTACACCTTGCCGGCGATGGCGGCCAGCACGCCCTCGGCCAGCGCATAGGCTTCGGCGGGGCCGGAGGTCATCATGGTCATTTCGCCGCTGGCGGCGCGCGCGGCGCCGCCGGAGACCGGTGCGTCCAGCATCAGCAGGCCTTGTTCAGCCAGCCGGCGGCCCAGCGCCTCGGCAAAGCCCGGCGGCACGGTGGCGCTGGCGATCACCAGCTTGCCCGGCTGCATCGCGGCCGCGGCACCGTTGGCGCCGAACAGCACGGCCTCGGTCTGCTGCGCATTGACCACCAGCGTCAGCACCACGTCGCAGCGGCTGCCCAGCTCGGCGGGCGAGGCGCACGGCACGCCGCCGGCATCGGCAAAGCGCTGCAGCACTTCGGGGCGCAGGTCGCACGCGTGCACGTTGAAGCCGGCACGCAGCAGCGACTGCGCGACACCAAAGCCCATGGCACCAAGGCCGATGACGCCGATATTCCTGGACATGAAGGGACTCCTGAAACAGATACGGATGATTCGATGGTTCGGGCTTGCGCGCGCGTCAGTTGGTGGCGCCGTGCGCTTCGCCGCTCTCGTCCGCACCCAGCTGGGCCAGCCGGTGCGCGGCGTTGTACATGTGGTTCTGCGCGGCATTGCGCGCGGCCAGCGGGTCGCCGGCGCGGATGGCGGCGACGATGGCCTGGTGTTCTTCACGCACCTGGCGCGAAAAGTCCGCGCGGCGCGCCTCGTTGGTGCGGGTCACGCGCGTGGCCGCTTCCAGGTACTGGCTGAGGAAGGCCAGCGTCTTCAGGAAATACGGGTTGCCGGTGGCTTCGGCGATGGCGCGGTGGAAGGCCACGTCCTCGGGCACGCCGTCGCCGCCTTGCGCTACCTCTTCGTCGAGCCGGGCCAGTGCGGCGTCGATGGCTGCCATCGACGCATCGGTGCGGCGGCGGGCGGCCTGCGCGGCCACCTCGGCCTCGATCGCGCGGCGCAGCTCGACGATCTGCAGCACCGATTCCAGCGTGCCGGTTTCGGTGTAGTCGATGCGCAGCGGCCGGATGCCGGCCTGCAGCGTCACGAACACGCCGCTGCCCTGGCGCGACTCCACCACGCCTTCGTACTTGAGCCGGGAGATGGCTTCGCGCACCACCGTGCGGCTGACGCCGAATTCCTCGGACAGCACCGCCTCGGTCGGCAGCTTGGCGCCGCGGGCAAAGGCGCCGCTCTGGATCTTGTCCAGCAACTGTTCGGCGACGTTGTCGGTCAGGGCGCGGGCTGGGACTTTCTGGAACACGGAAGTCTCCGGGTCATTTGGTAATAAGGTCATCATACAAATTTGCTAAGGCGATGCCTCCCCGGGCAAACCCTAGTCTGGTGCGGAAAATGCCGTCTTTGATCCACTTTGGTGCGATATGCACGCCCCGCACCACAGGCGTATCATGAGCGCCCGCTCGGATTTCGGGCCCTGCCATTCAACCAGCCTGATTGCACCGCCATGCCAGTCACCGTCCTGATCTGCCCCTGGTCCGAAGCCCGCGAACGCGCGCGCGCCATCCGCTACACCGTCTTCGTCGAAGAGCAGGGCGTGCCGGTGGAGCTGGAATGGGATGAGTGGGACGAGCCGAGCTGGCACGCGCTGGCGCTGGCCGGGGATGGCACGCCGGTCGCCACCGGACGGCTGCTGCCGGATGGCCATATCGGCCGCATGGCCGTGCTGAAAACTGCGCGCGGCACCGGCGTCGGGGCGCTGGTATTAGAAGCGCTGATGGAGAAGGCGGAGCAGCTCGGGTACCCGGAACTGGTGCTCAATGCGCAGACGCACGCGGCGCCATTCTATGCGCGCGTGGGCTTTGCGCAGGTGGGGCCGGAATTCGAAGAGGCGGGCATCCCGCACGTGGAGATGCGCAAGCGGCTGGCCGGCTGAGCGCCGGAATCCTCGGTTCCAGCGGGCCTCAGCGCGGCGCGGGCACGATGCCGGTGTCGCGTTGCAGGTTCAGCTTGCCGTGGAAGTTGACGTCGCCGATGCGCCCGTCGGCGTCGAAGCTGCGCTCGCTCAGGTCGAAACGGCCATCGTGGCGCACGCGCAGCACCGTGCTGGCGCGCGTGCCGTACAGCGGCGAGCGGATAAAGGCCGACGACAGCAGCTTTTCCCATTCCGGCGCCACGCCCGTGGCAGGCAGTTCGAAATCCGCCGCCTGGCGCGCCTCGGCGAGCATTTGCAGGTAGGGCTCGGCGCTGGCGTTGGCCTGGCCGCTGTCGGCGGCCAGCACTTCGGCCAGCGCGCCCACGCGGCTGCGCACCTTGGGCCAGGGCGTGTCGAGCAGGGCGTTGGACAGGCCGTACAGGCCCGGGCGCAGCCGTTGCGGCTGGCGCGAGGCGGCGCGGTTGCTGTACCACCAGAGTTCACGCAGGTCGCTCGCCAGCAGGTTGAAGCCGTTGTAGCGGCCGTCTTCGCCGGCGAGGCCGTCCAGGTAGTCGAACGGTGCCTCGCGTCCGCGCAGGAAGCCGGCCACCAGCTCGCCGCGCGAGCGCGCGTCGGTGCGTTTTTCGGACGGGGCGCGGTAGTTGGTCAGTGCGGCGAAGCGGCCGTCGGCGTTGACGCCCATCCAGGTGCCGGGCTCGCCGATGACTTCCGCCAGGTCGCGCCCGGCCAGCACCTGCGGCGCATCCTGCCACCAGTGCGCGGCCGCCGCGGGGCGGACATAGAATTCATCGCGGTTGCCGGCGACGACCAGGGCATAGTCCGGGTGGGATTGCCAGGCAACCAGGATCAGACACATCGCTTTGCTTCCTTTGCCGCCGGGGTCGCTGCAGTGGCACCCGGCGTACTTCAGTCCAACGGCAGCCTGGACGCCTACAACACGTCCAGGTCGACAAAGTGCTCGGCCCGCCGCTCGCCATCGACCCATTGGTCCAGCCCGCTCTGCCGCCACAGGCCTTCCAGCGTGGCATCGAACGCGGGCGGCACGTCGGCATAGCACTCCATCCAGGTCTGCACGCCGGCGCGGGTTTCCGGCCTGCGCATCAGCGTACCACCAATTCCGGTTGCTTCGGCGACCGTCTCCATCCAGCGGTGCCAGTGCGGCAGCGCCTCGACGGCAACGGCTTCCGGGACGCGGAAATAGACGTAGAGGTGATCGCTCATGGCAGTTCCTGTGGGTTTCAGCCAGCGGCCTGGGCGGACTCGCCCAGCGGCACCTCGTAGGGCAGGGTGGCGGTGGCTACTGCCGCGCCCTCGGCGCTGCCCAGGCGCAGCGCGCTGGCGGCGGCATCGATCTTCAGCTCGGCCAGCCCGGCCCAGCCGCCCTGGGGCGCCGGTGCGGCGTTGACGATCATGCCGCACGGCTGGCCCGGATCTTCCGGACGGTAGATTTCAGCCGCGGGCGCCGGCACTTCGCCTTCACCCTGCACCAGCCACATGCGGCGCTTGAGCGTGCCGCGGTACTGGCTGCGCGCCACGATTTCCTGGCCGGGATAGCAGCCCTTGCGGAAATTGACCCCGCCCACCAGTTCGAAATTGATCATCTGCGGCACGAACTGCTCTTGCGTGGCCGCGACGATGCGGGGCAGGCCCGACTGCACTTCCAGCCAGTCCCACAGCGCGGGCGACGCGCCCTGCAGCGTGGCGGCAAGTGCCGCGCGCACCGCCTCGGCGCGCTCGGCCGGCAGCACCAGCTGCCAGCGCGGCTGGCCCGCGCCATCCGGCAGGCGGATCACGGTGATGCCGTCGGCTTCGGCCACGGCAAAGGCGACCTCCGGCACGGGCAGGCCGGCAGCGGCCAGGGCCTTGGCAGCGCCGGCCCCGGCGAGGCCGAGGACCGCATGGGTGGGGGTGATATCTGACAATTTGGCCTTGGAGCGCAGCACGAACATCGACAGGCGCTTCTGCACCGGGGCCTGGATGTCGGCCGACAGCTGCAGCACGATGCCTCCGGCATCGCGCCACATCAGGAAGGTGGCGAGCAGGCGCCCCTTGGGCGAGCAATAGCCCGCCAGGCGGGCCGCGCCGGCCTTCAGGTCTTCGACCGCATTGGTCAGCTGGGTGTGCAGGAAGCTGCCGGCATCGTCGCCGGCCACACGGACCAGGCCGAGCCCGGCCGGGCTGCAGACGATGCCGCTGCCGCTCAAGGCTTCAAGGTTTGCGGCGAGTTCCTGGGCTTGGGCATTCATCACTGGCATTGCGTGGCAATCGTTGAGGCAATTCGGGAGAGGGAAGGCACCGGTCGTGCGCCGTGCCGGGCGGGCCGGCAAGCGGCGCCCGCGCCGCGGCGCATGGTCGGTGCGAGGCTGCCGGTTATTATATGGGGCTATGAGATTTTCGGCCGGCGCCGGCAGCACGTGGCGGCAAGCGGTGGTGCGCAAGCCTTCCGACGAATCCGGCCAGCCGCCCCTATTCCTGATACATGAAACGATTTTTCCTTAGTCTTGGCCTGGCCATCCTGGTGTTCGCGCTGGCGGCCGCGGGCGCGTTCGCGTGGTGGGCCAATCACCCGCTGCCCCTCAGCAAGTCACCCGTGGAAGTGGTGATCAAGCCCAATTCCGGTGTCGCCAGCGTCGGCCGCCAGATCCAGCGCGGCGGCGTCGGCATGGATCCGCGGCTGTTCCTGCTGCTGGTGCGCCTGACCGGCCACGGCCCTGACCTGAAGGCAGGCGGCTATGAATTCGTGACCGGCGCCACGCCGCTGTCGATCATCGGCAAGCTGGCGCGCGGCGAGGTCACCCACTATGTGGTCACGGTGATCGAGGGCTGGGGATTCCGCAAGATGCGCGCCGCCGTGGACGCCAGCCCGGCGCTGCGGCACGACACCCGGGACATGTCCGATGCGGACCTGATGAAGGCAATCGGCGCGGCCGAGACCTCGCCCGAAGGCATGTTCTTCCCGGACACCTACCTGTTCGCGCGCGGCAGCAGCGATATCGACCTGTACAAGCACGCCTACCGTGCCATGCAGCGGCGCCTGAACGAGGCCTGGAACGCACGCTCGCCCGACCTGCCGTACAAGACCCCGTACGAGGCCCTGGTGATGGCGTCGATCGTCGAGAAAGAAACCGGCCAGGCCACCGAACGCCCGATGATCGCCGCCGTGTTCATCAACCGGCTGCGCAAGAACATGATGCTGCAGACCGACCCGACCGTGATCTACGGCCTGGGCGATGGCTTCGACGGCGACCTGCGCAAGCGCGACCTGCTGGCCGACACCCCGTACAATACGTACACCCGCACCGGCCTGCCGCCCACGCCGATTGCGCTGCCGGGGCTGGCCTCGCTGGCGGCGGCCACCACGCCGGCGCCATCCGACGCACTGTACTTCGTCGCCCGCGGCGACGGCAGCAGCCATTTCTCCAACTCGCTTCCCGAACACAACCGCGCGGTCGACAAGTACCAGCGCGGCAAATAGGCATTCCATGCGCGGAAAATTCATTACGTTTGAAGGCATCGACGGCGCCGGCAAGAGCACCCATATCGACTGGGTCGCCGACCGCCTGCGCGCACGCAGCGATATTGCCGGTGTCGTCACCACCCGCGAGCCCGGCGGCACGTCGCTGGGCGAAGACCTGCGCCAGATCCTGCTGCATCGCAAGATGCACCTGGAAACCGAGGCGCTGCTGATGTTCGCGGCCCGGCGCGAGCATATCGCCGAGGTCATCGCCCCCGCGCTGGAGCGCGGCAAGTGGGTGATTTCCGACCGCTTCACCGACGCCACCTTCGCCTACCAGGGCGGGGGCAGGGGCCTGGCCACCGAGCGCCTGGAAGTGCTGGAAGACTGGGTGCAGGGCAGCCTGCAGCCGGACCTGACGCTGCTCTTCGACGTGCCGCTGGAAACCGCCAGCGAGCGCCTGGCCGGCGCGCGCGCGCCTGACAAGTTCGAATCCGAGTCGCGCGCGTTCTTCCAGCGCACCCGCGATGAATACCTGCGCCGCGCGGCCCAGTCGCCGCAGCGCTTCCGGGTGATCGACGCCACCCGCAGCATTGCTGACATTCGCGATGAACTTGAAAAAATCATCGCAACTGTCTGATTTCTGGCCGATATATGCCTGGCGTGATAGACATGAGTGCTGCGCCATTGTGGAAGCTGCAATGACGGGGCTATCACAGGTAAAACTTGAAGTTAGATCACCAACCTACTGATTCACATGCTATATCCCTGGCAGAAGGAAGACTGGCAAAGGCTTGGCGCGCTGCGTGAACGGCTGCCGCATGCCTTGCTGATCCATGGCCAGCAAGGCATCGGCAAGCGCGACCTGGCCCTGCATTTCGCGCAGGGGCTGTTGTGCGAGGCGCCGCTGCCGGACGGCCAGCCCTGTGGCCAGTGCGCCGCCTGCCACTGGTTCAGCCAGGGCAACCACCCGGACTTCACCGTGGTGCGGCCCGAGGCGCTGGACGCCGCGGCCGAGGCCGAGACCGACGAGGGCGGCAAGAAGAAGGCGCCCAGCAAGATCATCCGCATGGAGCAGGTGCGCGCACTGATCGAGGCCGTGGGCGTGGGCACGCACCGGGCCGGGCTGCGCGTGGTGGTGGTGTATCCGCTCGATGCGCTGCAGACCGAGGGCGCCAACGCACTGCTGAAGACGCTGGAAGAGCCGCCGCCGTCCACCGTGTTCCTGCTGGTGACCGACCGCCTCGACCGCATCCTGCCGACCATCCTGTCGCGCTGCCGCCAGTTCTCGGCCCAGCGCCCGACGCCGGAGGCAGCGCTGGCCTGGCTGCGCGGCCAGGGCGTGGCCGATGCCGAGGCCCAGCTGGCGCTGGCCGGCGGTTCGCCGCTGACCGCGCTGCATGCGGCCGA
Organism: Cupriavidus sp. FW306-1B-F12B; assembly: GCF_058781795.1. Lineage (NCBI taxonomy): Bacteria > Pseudomonadati > Pseudomonadota > Betaproteobacteria > Burkholderiales > Burkholderiaceae > Cupriavidus > Cupriavidus sp. FW306-1B-F12B. Next base: position 9,982 of record NZ_JBYSXC010000013.1, on the reverse strand, counting down.
GGCCGAGGAGCAGCCGCTGCAGCGCTGGCTGGTCGGCCAGCTGGGCGCCGCCGCCGCCTTCGACGCCGCTGCGGCGGCCGAGCAACTGCAGAAGCTGCCGGTGCCTGCCGTGCTTGGCATCCTCCAGCGCTGGACGTACGATCTCCTGACGCTGCGCCTGGACGGCAGCGCCACGCCGCGGTACCTGCCCAAGGAACGGGCCGTGCTGGCGCGCTGCGCCGGGGCCACCGACGCGCGCCGCCTGCAGGCCTTTGCCAGCCGGTTGAGCGCGCATCGCCGCAGCGAGAACCATCCGCTGGCGGCCCGGCTGGTGATGGAAGCGGTATTCCTGGAATACCGCCAGCTGTTCCGGTAGTACGCCTGGCAGTCAAAAAAAGCCATAACAACAAGCAGCACCGTCATTCAGGGGGTCAACCATGAACACAGCAGTCGCCGGCGCACCGCCCGCTGCGCCAACCGGCAGCGGGGCGGCATCGCGTCCCAATGTGCTGTCCTTGTCGATCAAGGACCAGGCCGGGCTGTATGCGGCCTATATGCCGTTCCTGGCGCGCGGCGGCATTTTCGTGCCGTCGAACCGGCCGTTCCGGCTGGGCGAGCAGGTGTTCCTGGTGCTGTCGCTGCTGGACCGGCCGCAGAAATACCAGATCGCGGGCCATGTGGCCTGGATTACCCCGGCGGGCACGCCGATGAAGACCCCCGGCGTCGGCGTGCATTTCCCCGACGACGACAACGGGCGCAACCTGCGCCGCGCGGTGGAGGAGATCCTGGGCAAGATGCTGGAGTCCGGGCGCCCCACGCAAACTTTATGAACGTTGTGAGGTTGTTATCACAACATTTTGATTTTCAATGAATTTTTCACTTCGCATTGCCGAGCTCCGCGACCTGCCGGGCATCGTTGCCATCTATAACAGCACCGTGCCCTCGCGTATGGTCACCGCCGATACCGAACCGGTCACCGTGGCTTCACGCCAGGCCTGGTTCGATGCCCACCAGCCCGGGCGCCGCCCGCTGTGGGTGTGCGAGGATGCCGACGGCCGCATGGCCGGCTGGATGAGCTTTTCAGACTTCTACGGCCGCCCGGCCTACGGCGCCACCGCCGAGGTGTCGATCTACCTGGACGCGCAGCGCCGCGGCCAGGGGCTGGGCCGCTACCTGCTGCAACAGGCCATCGACCATGCGCCCAGGGTCGGGGTGAACACGCTGCTCGGCTTTATCTTCGGCCACAATGCGCCCAGCCTGGGCCTGTTCGCGTCGCTGGGCTTTACGCGCTGGGGCGACCTGCCGCGCGTTGCCGTGCTCGACGGTGTCGAGCGCGACCTGATCATCGTCGGCCGCCGCGTGGACTGAGCCGCCCGCCAACAGAGATTCCCCATGTTTGTCGATTCCCACTGCCATATCGATTTCCCCGAGCTGGCCGCGCGCCTGCCGGAACTGCTGGAGAACATGCGCGCCAACCAGGTCACGCATGCGCTGTGCATCTCGGTCACGCTGGAAGACTTCCCGCGCGTGCTGGCGCTGGCCGAGCAGCATCCCAACCTGTACGCCTCGGTCGGCGTACACCCGGACTACGAAGAGGGCGAGGAACCCACGCTGGAGCGCCTGGTGGAGCTGTCCGCCCATCCGCGCGTGGTCGGCACCGGCGAGACCGGGCTGGACTACTACCGCCTGAACGGCCGCAGCATCGCCGACATGGAATGGCAGCGCGATCGCTTCCGCACCCATATCCGCGCCGCGCGCCAGACCGGCAAGCCGCTGATCATCCATACCCGCTCGTCCGCCGACGACACGCTGCGCCTGATGCGCGAAGAGAACGCGCGCGAGGCCGGCGGCGTGATGCACTGCTTCACCGAGACCTGGGACGTCGCCCGCCAGGCCCTGGACGAGGGTTTCCATATCTCGTTCTCCGGCATCGTCACCTTCAAGAGCGCGGCCGACCTGCAGGAGACCGCGCGCAAGGTGCCGCTGGAGCGCATGCTGATCGAGACCGATTCGCCTTACCTGGCGCCGGTGCCATACCGCGGCAAGACCAACGAACCTGCCTGGGTGCGCCATGTGGGCGAGTTCATCGCGCAGCTGCGCGGGGTCCCGGTGGAACAGGTTGCGGAGCAGACGACGGAAAATTTCTTCAATCTATTCAAGCACATTGACAGGGAGTCGCATGTTTGACATGAAGTTTGCCCGACGCGCCGCCGGCGCCCTTGCGCTGGCCGCCGCCACCCTGGCGCAGGCGGCGCCTGCCGACGACATGCGCAAGGCCGTCGAATTCGACGACGCCAACACCGTCAAGAAGCTGCTGGCCAAGGGCGTCGATCCCAACCTGGTGGACAGCCGCGGCAACCCGGCGCTGGTGCTGGCGCTGCGCGAGAAGTCGCTGAAGGCGGCCACGGTGCTGATCCGCGCCAAGGACATCGACTTCGACAAGGCCAACCCGGCCGGCGAGACCCCGCTGATGATGGCCGCGCTGCAGGGCGAGCTGGACATGGTCAAGCTGATGGTCGACGAGATGGAGGCCGAGATCAACAAGACCGGCTGGACCCCGCTGCACTATGCGGCCACCAATGGCCACAACAACGTGGTCAAGTACCTGGTCGACCATGCCGCCTATATCGACGCCGAAAGCCCCAACGGCACCACGCCGCTGATGATGGCCGCGCGTGGCGGCCATATCGAGACCGTCAAGCTGCTGCTGGACGAGGGCGCCGACATGCGCCTGAAGAACCAGCAGGGCATGACCGTGATCGACTTCGCCGAGCGCTACAACCAGGCCGAGATCGCCAAGGGCCTGAAGGCGCGCTGGCAGAAGCTGTACCCGCAGACGCCGATCGTGGCGGCGCCGCCGCTGAAGGCGCCCACCGGCGAGCCGGGCGGGCAGCGGCCCGCGGCGCAGCAACCCGCGGCGCAGCAGCCCAAGACCAAGGGCTGGTAAGCGCTGATGCCGGCGATGGCCGTCGGCGCACGCCTGCGCCAATGGGCGCGCGGGCTCAAGGCGAGCCTGCTGACGCTATGGTTTTGCAGCCGCCACCCCGGCACGCCGTGGAGCGCGCGGCTGCTGGCCGCGCTGGTGGTGGCCTACGCCTTCAGCCCGATCGACCTGATCCCCGATTTCATCCCGGTGCTGGGCTATGTCGATGACGTGCTGCTGGTGCCGCTGGGCATCTGGCTGGCTCTGCGGATGATTCCGGTGCCAGTGAAGGATGAATGCCGCGGCCGGGCCGATGCATGGCAGGCCACGCATGCAAAACGGCCGCGCAATCGCGCGGCCGCCGTGGTCATCGTGCTGGTGTGGGTGTTGCTGGCCTGGCTGGCGTGGCGCTGGCTGGCGCCGCGCTAAAGCGCGGTCAGACGTCGTCCGCCAGCCGCACGCCCGTGAACTGCCAGCGCTGGTGCGGATAGAAGAAGTTGCGGTACGTCGCCCGGATATGCGATTCGGGCGTGACGCACGACCCGCCGCGCAGCACCATCTGGCCGCTCATGAACTTGCCGTTGTACTCGCCCACCGCACCCGCGTTCGGGCGGAAGCCCGGATACGGCAGGAAGGCGCTGCCGGTCCATTCCCACACATCGCCGAACATCTGGCGCAGCACGCCTGAGGTGTTCTGCCGGTCCGGCAACGGCCGCAGCGCGCGGCCTTCAACAAAATTCCCGGTGGCGGGCAGGCCGCGCGCCGCGTGCTCCCATTCGGCCTCGGTCGGCAGCCGGCGTTCGGCCCAGCGCGCGAATGCCTCGGCCTCATAGAAGCTGACGTGGGTGACGGGGCTGTCCGGGTCGACCGGATGCATCCCGCGCAGCGTCATCTGCCACCACGTGCCTTCGCGTTCTTCCCAGTAGAGCGGGGCCAGGATGCCTTGCTCGCACAGCCAGCGCCAGCCGTCGGACAACCACAGCCCGGCCGTCTGGTAGCCGCCATCCTCGATGAATTCAAACCATTGCCGGTTGCTGACCGGGTGCGAGCACAGCGTGAACGGTGCCAGGTAGGCCTTGTGCCGCGGGCTTTCACAGTCAAAGGCAAAGGTCTCGCCGCGGTGGCCGATCTCCACCAGGCCGCCGTCAAAGCCGATCCAGTCCGGCGCGGGCCGAGGGTCGGCGATCACCGGCTCGGGCAGTTCCGGGGCAAAGGCGGGGCGCAGCGGGTTCTGCGCGAACAGATGCAGGATGTCGGTCAGCAGCAGTTCCTGGTGCTGCTGTTCATGCTGCAGGCCAAGCATGATCAGCGCCGCCTCGTCATCGGTCTGGGCGCTGCCCAGCAGGGTCAGCATCGATTCGTCCACGGCCTCGCGGTAGGCCAGCACCTCGTCCAGCGAGGGGCGGGTCAGCTGCCCGCGCTGCGGCCGCGGGTGGCGCGGGCCGACCGCTTCGTAGTACGAGTTGAATAGGTAGCGGTAGTCCGGGTCCACCGGCTCGTAATCGGGGATCCGCGCAGCCAGCACGAATTCCTCGAAGAACCATGTGGTGTGCGCCAGGTGCCATTTTGCCGGGCTGGCGTCGTCCATGGACTGCACGGTGGCATCGGCATCGGACAGGTCGGCCACCAGGGTCTCGGTGGCGGTGCGTACGTGGCGATACTGCGAAAGCAGGGCGGGTTCGTGCGGCGGATGGAGGGCGGCGGCTGGCAACAGGGCTGAAGTCATGCGGGCTCCCGGGAGTGGATCGGTCGATGACTGCAGGCGGCAGGACAGCCGCGGGCAAATAGCCGGGGCCGGCGCGCCGCCCATGGCACGCGGGGCGCCGTAGCGCCCCGATCCATCATAGACCCGATCCGTCCGCGGGGCGAGCCGGCGCCGTCCTGCAGCGCCGGCCGGCCACAGGACTTCAGGCGGCCAGGCGGCTGGCGTCGTTCAGTGCCGCGATTTCGGTGCGGGCGCTGGCCAGGCCGGCTTCGCGGAACTGCGGACCCATGGCCAGGCCGTGAGCACGCACGTAGGTGATGTCGGTGATGCCCAGGAAGCGGAACACGATGTCGACGGTCTTTTCGTGCAGGTCCAGCTCATTGGCATCCTGGCGCACGCCGCCGCGCGACGACACCACGATCACGCGCTTGCCGCCGGCCAGGCCCACCGGGCCGTTCTCGGTGTACTTGAAGGTGCGGCCAGCCTGCGCGATGCGGTCGATCCAGGCCTTGAGCTGGCTGGGGATGCTGAAGTTGTACTGCGGCACGCCCACCACCAGCACGTCGGCGGCCAGGAATTCGGCCAGCCATTGCTCGGTGCGCTGCAGCTCGGCTTCCTGAACGGCGTTCAGGCCTTCCTTCGGGCCGCCCAGCACGGGCAGCAGGTTGCCGGACAGGTGCGCCGGAGCGTCCTGGTCCAGGTCGCGCACGGTGACCTTGGCGCCCGGGTTGGCGGCGACCAGGTCGGCCACCACGCTGGCGGTCAGGCTGCGCGAAACGGAGTTGTCGCCAAGGACGCTGGAATCGATCTGCAGGATGTTCATGTCTATCTCCACAAGGGGTGCGGTTGCGATGGATGAAAGATAGCGGCTGGCCATTGGTATCGGTAGTGAGGCAAAATGCAAATGATTGTTCTACCGACGCAACGCCAGCCTGGCGGCCGCACGGTGATCCCGGAGCCATCCATGCAAGACCTCAACGACTTGTCCCTGTTTGCCCAGGTGGTCGAACACGGCAGTTTTTCCGCGGCCAGCCGCGCCTCAGGCGTGCCCAAGTCACGCCTGAGCCGGCGCATCGCCCAGCTGGAGCGCGACCTGGGCGTGCAGCTGCTGCGCCGCACGACACGGCAGGTGCGCGTTACGCCGCTTGGCGAATCCTTCTACGAACGCTGCCGCGCCATGCTCAATGAGGCCAAGGCGGCCCGCGAGGTCATCGAGCAGGCGCGCGAGCAGCCCGGCGGCACGCTGCGCGTGAGTTGCCCGATCGCCATCGCCCAGATCCTGCTGGCACCGGCGATCGGCCATTTCATGCGCGCCAACCCGGCCGTGCGCATCGAGCTGGAGACCACCAACCGGCGCGTGGACGTGATCGGCGAAGGCTTCGACCTGGCCCTGCGCGTGCGCGAGTCCATGGAGGACTCCAGCCTGGCCGTGCGCACCTTCGGTGAAAGCCAGCTGATGCTGGTGGCCAGCCCCGCGCTGCTGGACAGCATCGGCCGCCCGCGCACACCGCAGGCGCTGGACGGCATGCCGGGCGTGGGACAGCCGCCGCACGACGGCAAGCATGTCTGGAACCTGCGCTGCAAGACCAGCGACTCGATCCAGATTGCCTATGAACCGCACCTGGTCACCGAAGACTTCGTGCTGCTGCGCGAGGCGGCGATCGCCGGCGCGGGCGTGGCCATGCTGCCGCGGATGTATTGCCGCGATGCGCTGGAAAGCGGCGAGCTGGAACTGGTGTTGCCGCAGTACGACATGCCGGTCGGCACGCTGCATGCGGTGTTCCCCTCCCGCAAGGGCGTGACGCCTGCCACCCGGCGTTTTCTCGACTTCCTGGGCGAGGTCCTGCCCGAATGCGCATCCAAGGTCGGCATGCTTGAGCCGCGGCAGCCGGCGATGCACCGGCTGGTGTAGCGCAGGCCTCCCGGATACGGCATGGCGGGATTGGCGAGGTGGTGTGCCGGTCGCATCCCGGCCAGCAGGCAGTCTCGTATTTGCGGCTTTACCTTCACGCCGCCTCGCACTAAGGTACAGGGGCGAACCTTGCGCGTGAGGGTAAAGGCGCTTGGCTTCGACAACCAACTCGACAGACAACGGCAAGGAGAACGGCCATGGGTGGCTCTCAGGGTTCCCAGGACTTGGGCAAGGCGCTGCTGCGCATCGTGCTTGGCGTGTTGATCCTGATGCACGGCATCGCCAAGCTGACCGGTGCGTCCGGCATGGGCTTTGTGGGGAAGGTGGTCGCCGACGCCGGCTTGCCGGCATGGCTGGCCTACGGCGTCTACATTGGGGAAGTAGTGGCCCCGATCCTGCTGATCATCGGGCTGTGGAGCCGGCTGGCGGCGCTGATCGTTGCCATCAACATGCTGTTTGCGGTGGCGCTGGTGCATACCAAGCAGCTCGGCATGCTGTCCGATACCGGCGGCTGGGCGCTTGAGTTGCAAGGGATGTTCCTGGCCGCGGCGCTGGCGGTGGCCCTGCTGGGCGCGGGCCGGTTCAGCGTGGGCGGCATCAATGGCAAGCTGAATTAGCCCATCGGGTCAGATGGCGTACGGTGCGCCGGCGTTCCGGCGCCGGTGGCGCTTGCGCGTGGCGGCATGGCTGCATGTGCGCGCTGCCGCGGACATCATGGAGATGTATCGTGAAACCCTTCCGGCAGCTATTTCCGGTCGTGGCCGCGGCGCTGGTCCTGTCAGGCTGCGCCAGCGTGCCCGACATCAAGACCGACTACAACCGCAGCACTGACTTCAGTGCCTACCGCAGCTTTGGCTTCGTCGAGCATCTCGGCACCGATCGCCAGGGCTATGAAAGCCTGACCACCCAGTACTTCAAGTCCGCCGTGCAGCGGGAACTGACCGCGCGCGGCTACCGCTATGCGGCGCAGTCGCCGGACTTGCTGGTCAACTTCAATGCCCGGCTGCAGGAGAAGGTCCAGGTCAGCCCGGCGCCGACGCCGATGATGGGCTACTACGGTTATCGCGGCGGGCTGTATGCGCCGTGGCCGGGCTACGGCTTCTACAACGACGTCTATACCTACACCGAAGGCACGGTCAACATCGACCTGGTCGACCGGCGCCAGATGAAGCTGGTCTGGGAAGGCGTGGCGGTGGGCAGCGTGGACACCAGCGACAAGGCCAGCGCCCAGCAGCGCATCGACAAGACCGTGGCGCAGATCTTTGCCAAGTATCCGTTCCGGGCCGCGCAGTAGCGCGGGCTCGGGGCCAGCTCACGCCGCCGGCGTGACTGCCGCCCGGTCGATGGCATCCGCGACGAAGACCTCGGCCGGCTTGGGCGCGGACCACAGGTAGCCCTGGCCCAGTGGGCAGCGCAGCGCCAGCAGCGCTGCGCGCTGGGCGTCGGTCTCGACGCCTTCGGCCACGCACTCCAGGCCCAGCTCGCGCGCCAGGTTGATCATGTTGCGGCAGATCGCGGCACGCTGGCCATGTCCGTCGACATCGACAATGAACGAGCGGTCGAGCTTCAGCTGCGTGAAAGGCAGGTCCGCCAGCAGCTTGAGCGTGGCGATGCCAACGCCGAAATCGTCGATCGCCACGCCGTAGCCGAGCAGCCGCAAGCGGTTCAGCGCGACCGACAGGGCCAGCGTATCGGGCACCGGATAGCCCTCGGTCAACTCCACCGTCAGCGCTTGCCGCGGCACGCCGCTGGCGGCCACCAGGGCATCGAACGTCTCCAGCACACCGGGCCGGCACAGGGTTTGCGCCGAGGCATTGATGCCCAGCGTGATGTGGATGCCCGCCGCGCGCAGCCGCTGCTGCGCTGCCAGGCACTGGCGGGTTACGAAGAAGAACACCGGGTCGGCCGCGTCGAGCGCTTCGAGCCGTGGGATAAAGAGGTCGGGCTGCACCAGGCCGTGTTCGGGATGGCGCCAGCGCACCAGCGCCTCGGCACCGGCCAGCCGGCCGCTGGCAATCTCGTGCTGGGGCTGCAGCATGACCAGCAGGTCCGTGCCCGAGCGGGTGGCGGCGACCAGTTCTGCGTCGTCGGGCGACCACGCCGGCGGGGCGGATTCGCCCGCAGGCTGGCGCACCAGCGCATCGGCCAGGATCTCTTCCACTGCATCGCGCGACAGCGGCTTGCGCAGCGCGTGCACGCGCGGGATGCCGGCGGCGTGCGCCAGGCCGCGGTTTGAATCCAGGATGTCCTCCGCCAGCGCCGTCACCCAGACCCACACCGGCGCCGCCCCGGCAAAGGCATGCTGCCCGCGCCGGTGCAGCTCGGCAATCAGCTCGGGGCCGTTGCCGCCAGGCATTTCGATGTCGCAGAACACGATGTCGAACGGTTCGCGTGCAAGGATCTCGGCCGCCTGCGTGCCGTTTTCAGCGCAGACCAGGGTCTGCACGCCCAGATGCCGCAGGATGCCCTTGGCCGCGACGCGTTGGAACGGATGGTCTTCGACGACAAGAACGCGCAGCCTGGCGTAGCGGATCGGCATGGGGGAGGGGGAGGCGGCGGGCCGCCTGGAATGCAATTCGATTGGGGGTTGCCCGCATGGTAGCGCGGCGCCGCTGCGCCAACCACCGGATGGCGCAAAGTCTGGCGCCGCTGGCATCCGGAATCGCACAGGGATCGTAGCGCAATCGCCCCGGAAACGCGCTGCGTTACGAATATTTGCGCTTTCCGATTCAATCGCCGCCTGCCATAACCGCTACAATCGCTGCCCGTAGTTTTGAACATGGCATGTCGATAATGGGTTTTGGCTGGTTCGGATTTTCGACTTTCTGGATAGTGCCGCTGGTCTGGCGGCTGGTGACGCGCTGGCTCGCCGGCGAGCGCCGGCTGGCAGGGCCCGGCTCATTGCGCGTCTGGCTTGGCACGCTCACCGTGCTGTGCGCGAGCGCCAGCCTGGAAGCACTGACCAGTGGCAGCGATCCGGACTCGAGCGCCGGCGGTTCGGCTGGTCGCGCACTGGCCGGCATGATGGGCAACCTGTTCGGCTGGACCGGTGCCTTGCTGTTGATGCTGGGCGTACTGGCGCTGGCCGCGCCGATGGTGTTCGGTGAAACCTGGCGCAGCCTGTTTTCGCGCAAGCCGCGCCGCGCCGCCGCGCCTGACGCGGCGCCGGAAGAGCCGCCGGTTTCCTTTGCTGCCACCCAGCCGATGCGCGAGGCAGAGCGCCGCGATGCGCCGGCGGCAGGCAACCCCGGCTGGACCGCGCCCGCCACGCGCCATCGCAGCTTCGAAGCGGTTTCGGCGCGCCGCCAGCCCGCCTGGCAACCGCCGCGCCGCACGCGTGAATCCCCGCCGCAGCCGGGCGAGATCTGGCTGCACCACGCCGAGTCGCCGGGCGCGGTCAAGCCGGCGCGCAGCGCGCCGCCCGCACCCGCCGCGGCGGCACCGGCGCCGCGTCCGGCCCAGC